>DYKZ01000301.1 GCA_020722345.1 Anaerolinea thermophila
TGCGGATTTCTCCCGCTTTCTCTCTGCTCGCCAATTTCATATTGGGAATTGCTGTTTACTTTATCACCAATCCGCCAAACACCCTGTCAGCCCTTCGAACTTGCGATATACTTGCGGCTTGGAAATCAACGGACACCCGTCCGAAATTCAGAATGGAGTAAATCACATGGATACGACAATCGAACTCATCACCGGGCAAGAGATTCTCGACTCGCGCGGCAACCCGACGGTCGAGGTAGAAGTGGTACTGACTGACGGCTCCTGGGGCCGCGCCGCAGTCCCCTCCGGGGCCTCCACCGGCATCCACGAAGCGCTGGAACTGCGCGACGGCGACAAGAATCGCTACAACGGCAAGGGCGTGCTGAAAGCGGCCGAAGCCGTCAACGAGACCATCGCCGAGGCCCTTATCGGCTGGGACGCTACCGACCAAAAAGCCATTGACATGGAAATGATTGCCCTGGACGGCACGCCCAACAAGTCCAAGTTCGGCGCCAACGCCATCCTGGGCGTCTCGCTGGCAGTCGCCAAGGCCGCCGCCAACTCACTTGGCTTGCCGCTCTACCGTTACATTGGCGGCGTCTATGCCCATGTGCTCCCCGTTCCCCAGATGAACATCCTTAACGGCGGCGCGCACACCGCCTGGCAATCTACCGACGCGCAGGAGTTTATGATCATGCCGCTCGGCGCGCCGACCTTCGCCGAGGGCCTGCGCTGGGGGGCGGAGATCTACCACGCCCTCAAATCGGTGCTCAAGGAAAAAGGCTACGCCACGCTGGTTGGCGACGAGGGCGGCTACGCTCCAGCGCTCAAGGCCAACAACGAGGCTGTGGAAGTCATCTTGGAAGCCATCGCCAAAGCCGGGTTCAAGGCTGGGCGCGGCGAACAAGTGGCCATCGCTCTCGACCCCGCTGCCTCCGAACTTTATGACGAAGAAACCAAAACCTACAACCTGCGCAAGGAAGGCAAGAAACTGACCGGCGAACAGATGGTCGAGTTTTGGGCCAAATGGGTCAAGGATTACCCCATCGTCTCCCTGGAAGACGGCCTGGCGCAGGACGACTGGGAGTCGTGGGCGCTCCTGACCCGGGAACTGGGCGGCAAAATCCAGATTGTGGGCGACGACATCTTCGTCACCAACCCGGAACGTGTTCGCCGTGGCATCCGCAAGAACACGGCTAACGCCCTGCTGGTGAAACTCAACCAGATCGGCACGCTGACCGAGACCATCGAGGCGGTTGAAACCTGCCACCGCGCCGGCTGGCGGGCGGTCACCAGTCACCGCTCCGGCGAGACCGAGGACAGCACCATCGCCGACCTGGTCGTGGCGCTCAACATGGGCCAGATCAAAACCGGCGCCCCCGCCCGCTCAGACCGCATTGCCAAGTACAACCAATTGCTGCGTATCGAAGCCGAACTGGGCGACACGGCCAAATACGCCGGCTGGGAGGCCCTCAAGTAATTAGACTCTGATCGAAACCCCACCCGAAGCAATCCCCCCCCGCAGGTGGAAAAATCTGCGGTAAAAAACATAGCGCGGCTTTCAGCCGCAGCCAATACCACTTCGTGGCACTTACGTAGCGCC
>DYKZ01000302.1 GCA_020722345.1 Anaerolinea thermophila
CTGTTTCCGAGGCAACCAACCGGGTCAGTTCCGGCCAGGCCAGCACGAGGCTGTTATAAGACTGGGCTTCGCCGGACCACCCCTTGCGATCACAGATTTTGTGTAACCTGTACGAAAGTTCCCGCGCCATCTCGCCGACCGCGCCGCTCATCTTACTGAGCAAATTCGCCGCGCCGCTTTCGCCGTGCTGGTCGAGGGCACAAATGAGATGTTGCGTTGCCTCCCATACGGTCAGCCTCTTGTCCGAGGATGGGTCCCAGTCCTCAGGCAGTTCGTCCCGTTTGACCAGCCGGACCTTGCCGCCGCGTGCCGCAACGATGCCCGCCTGAACAAGGCCGTTGACGGCGGTGTTCTTGGCCCGGGAAAGGGTTTCCGCCACGCCGAACTCGCCTTCCTCAAGCCCATACTGCTCAAACCAGGCCAGCGCCCAACGGGTGTCGGCGTCGAATGCCGCCTCCTGTTCGGCCAGCACCTCGTCGAGGGTCTGGTTGATCAGGGCCAGAGCGGTGCGCACGGTCATGGCGTTGCCGCTTGATTCGACAACCTTCGCGTAGCGCGAGAACACGGCCATGCCGGGGCCGATGGCGGCCTGGGCCAGGTCCACCGGCGCGATATTGCCCTGCTGGAGGTGTTTGAGCGCGGTCGGGAGTTCCTTCTTCATTTCGTTCAGGAACTCGCGGCGACTGCATTGCGGGGCGTCTGCCGGGCGCGGACGGCAGGCGAGAATGATATAGGATGCCAGGGCGTTTGTGCCCCTTGCCACCATCCGCCACTTCTGCGAAGCCCGCACTGGCCAGGTCGCGGTGATCTGGAACCCGCTACCGAGGAGTGCGTCGAGTAAAGTCTCCCGCCCTGTAGTGAGATCGACGCCATTGCTCGATCCCTCTTCATCTCCGTTAGCGTCCTCATCACTGCCCGCCTTTTCGTCTTCCTGCTTGAAGGCGTAGTAAACGGTGAGCGGGAAGCGTGGGTCCATCTTCTCCCGTAGGGTGGTGAACGCCTTGCGGAAACCGGACTCGAAGTGTGCCTTGGCTTTCTCCTTGTTACCGTCGAAGCGTTCAGGTGCTGCTGTCAGCTCCGGGGCTTTCGGTACCAGGATGGTTTTGAAGAGGTCTGGATACAGTTCGCCAATGGTCCGTCTGAGCCAAACATAGAAGAAGTCGGAGAGCGCGGCATAACCAATATTGTCGTAGTAGGGCGGATCGGTGCTGACCAGAAGTCCGCGGGTGTCGTTCCATGCACCGGCCGCATCGACCTAGCGACCGTTACCGCCGCCACCTGCCGACTTGCCGAGGACCTCAATACAATCAGCGACGTAGTTCCCACACGTGATCCAAGACCCAACCGTATCGCCAAGTATGTTTGCTTCTGCGAAATCCCATACCATTGGAATGGCCTGTCGACTGAATAAATTCATCACTTTTTGGTTGCCAGCGGCCCATATGCAAAGTCCATTATTGAAGCCCGCACACCGATCGAGCGCCAGCGCCAAGAACGTGGTGATTGTCTTGGCGTAATCATCGGCTTCCGCATCCGAAACCCCGGCCTTTCGCGCATCCTCGATCACGTCTTGCCGAAT
>DYKZ01000303.1 GCA_020722345.1 Anaerolinea thermophila
CCCTTGCAGGAGGGGGACGAAATTATTTTTGGGAGGAATGGAGTGGTGTTGATGTTTTCGGCAGGCAAGTAGCGATTACCCCGCCCCAATTGATTCCAGCACAAAGGGGACAGGGCTATTGTATATTTGCCATCCCGCTATTGACAGGATGATGGGATCACCGGCGCTCGCATTTCTGGCGCGCGTGTGGGGAACTCACAGGAGAACAAACTATTTGATGGGATAGACGGGATCGGAGGTCGCGCCTTCCGCAGGCCAAACGACCTGCTTTACCAACGCGCCGCTGGCATCCTTCTGCCACTGGATGTAGACCATCGAGTGACCGATCTGCAAGCCGTGATTCTCAGCCGATGTATCGAACTTGATGTGACCGAAGAAGGTCATCATATCCACGCTGTCCAGCGCGGCTTTGATGGCATCGGTATCCAGCGAGCCGGCGGTTTCAATGGCTTTCTGTAGGATCAAGCCAGCTACATATCCGCCCGCGGCGTGGTAGGAAGGCTCCTCGCCATAGGCCGCTTTGTAAGCCTCAACGAATTCGGCACCCGTGGGTCCAAAATTGGGCGCGAAGGTGGCCAGCGGTTCCCACTGGCTGGGGCCGATAATGCCAAAGGCCGCGTCGCCGATCTCGGCAAAGATCGATTCGGGCGGGGCTACCAGCAGGGTGAAGAACTTGATGTTCAGATCTTTTTCCCAGATTTGCTTGGCCAGCGCCTGCCCGTCCATGAGGTGTCCGCCGCCCATGATAGCATCCGGTGCAGTTGTCTGAATGTTGTGGATGAGGGCAGCAAAGTCGGTGGTGCCGCTGTTATAGCCTTCAAAGAGAACCACGTTGTAGCCCCGACCTTCGGCGTATGCTTTGAGTGCCTCGACCACGCCGACGGAGAAATTCTCGTTCTCGTACACAATAGCGATATTCTTGGCCACCGGGTCCTGAGACGCCAGCAAATCTAGTGCGCCGGTCAGGTAATGGCTGGCGGGCGTGTAGGTCTGATAGACCAGAGTGTAGCCTTTCTGGTAGGTAATGTCAGAAGGCGCACCGGTTGTGACCATGATCTTGCCGTACTGCTCGGCAATCACCGCGGAGGCGTCCGCTAGGCCCGAAGAGTAGGGGCTAATCAGGAAGTCGGCATTATCTTCCGTCACCAGTTTGGTGTACAGTTCCTGCACGCGGTCTTTGTTGGATTCATCATCATAGAATTTCGTCTCAAATTTGACCACGCTGCCGTCTGCCAGTGCAAGTCCGCCAGCCGCATTTACCTGATCCATCCACAACTGGAAGCCGTTGTTCTGGCGCATGGATTCAACGTTTAACTTACCAGTCAATGAAGCGGTGAAACCGACGATTGCTGTCTTTCTCACAACAGGTATTTCTGTTGCAACAGGCGCTTCTGTGGCAACGGGAGGCGGGGTAAACACTGGTGTGGGCGTCTCTGGGGTTGCTATAGCTCGGAGCCGCGGGGACAAGGCCGCGAACAAACCAATGGACAGCGCGCACACAACTAAAATGCCCACCAGCCCGATCGGCCAGTAGCGAAGCAGGCTGGAGGAAGTGGGTGGCGTCATCGTCTGTGTGGGG
>DYKZ01000092.1 GCA_020722345.1 Anaerolinea thermophila
TTTCGATCTGGCTGGAGCCCACTTGCGCGGGGATTTTCAACATGATTTCAGGCATGAGGGTCCTCCCAGAGATGGGGGATCTCCCGAAACTGGATTTGCACTGGTGGCCTGCCTCGCCCGTGAATTTGCAAGAATCCGATGCTTGAATTATTATATACGTGTTTTGTGATTTTGGATTATCCAGATGTCATTTCCAATTCGCGATGCGCATGGTCTCTTCCACGTGTGTCATTGTGTGCGCCGCCGGCCTCGTGATAGGCAATGTCAAAGTTGCGCTCGCGTAGGATAGGCAGCATACGGCGGTTGTCTTCGCGCAGGAAGTCCGGTTCCGGTAAAGCACGGGCGCGCAGGCGCATGGCGGATCCAATCCACGATCACAAACTGGAAGGTTTCTAACGCCTGGCTTCTTTTTCTCCTCCGGGAATGCTGCCACATGAACCAGTCTCCCCCCAGCGCCATTGACTACGCCGAACTCCTGCTTCAGGAGGGCAAGAAACGCGAAGCCTGCGCCCTGCTGGCCGCCTACCTGAAACGCAACCCGGCCTCGGTCCAGGCCTGGTGGAGCCTGAGCCGGGCGGTGGAAACCCCGGCCCAGGAACGCGACTGCCTGGAGCGCGTCCTGCGCCTCGACCCGGCTCACGCCCAGGCGCGGGCGCGGCTCGATCAACTCAAAGCGCCGCCGCCGTCCATCGCGAAACCCTTCACGGCGACTTTGCCAAAGGATAGAGTCCCGCCGGAGTGGACAACGGCTCCTGACCTGGAGGCTGAACCCGAAGAACAGATCCCCCAGCCCTCCTGGGTCTCCCGTCCCGCCCCGGACCTGACGCCTGCCGCGCCAAAAGCCGAGGCCCCTTCCCCGGCCGCGACTTCAGCCGCACAGGCGGCGCCGGGACAGCAGAAGTCGCCCGCGCCGGCGGCCGAGTCCGCCATGCCGCGCCCGGAGCCGAGTTTTGTTCCGGCCTGGGCGGAGCCTCCCGCCCCGCCGCGCGCGGCAGGCTCACAGGTCCAGCCGCCGCCGCGCCGTAAACGCTTCGGGGTTCTGGATGTGGTCATGATTCTCATCATCCTGTGTTTGATCCTGGCTGTGCTTGCCTTTTTCGGTTTGCAGGAAGTGGGCCGCACGGTCATGCAGGATGTGTATGCCACGCAGACGGTGGCGCAAGCGCTCACCGGCCTCCCTACGGCAACGCTGGAGCCTTCCCGGACTTTTACGCTTTCTCCTTCTCCCATGCCCACGGATACAGCGCCGCCCCCGGCCGAAACGCCCACCCCCAGCCCCACCCTGCTCTACACCCTGACCCGCACGCCCATCCCGGCCAACGCCATCGGCCTGGTGACGGGCAAATATCCGCCCGATTTTACGCTGACCGAGGCCGCGAGCGGGGCGCAGGTGAGCCTGGGCGATTACCTCGGCCAGCAGCCGGTGGTGCTGTTCTTCTGGGCCGCCTCGTGTCCCTCCTGCGAGCAGGAGATCGCCGCCCTGCAGAGCGTGTACGAGGAGAACCAGGAAGACGGGCTGGTGGTGCTGGCCATCAATCAAAATGACCCCTTGCAGGAAGTGCTTGCTTTCCGGGCCGAACACGGCATGACTTTCCCCATCTTGCTGGATACGGGCGAGGTGAGCCAGCAATACGAGGTCTCGGCTATCCCTCACCACCTGTTCGTCAGCCGCAGCGGACGCATCGTGTCGGTCATCTCCCGCATGCTCTCGGCGAGCGAATTGAAGGCGCAGGTGATGAGCATCATGCGCATCTTCCCGACTTCGACGCCCTGATTACACAGTGCTGCGCAAATAAACGAACCCAAATCTGCATTTCCTGCCTGCTTCTGGGCTATTCCAGTTCAGGTATTTTTGCAGGAAGCAGTAGCCCCGGCGCTATGCGCGGCGCAAGCCAAAATTTATCCCCTGCCTCACTACCGTACAAAACCCGTATGGGACGCGGACGAGCGCAGAAAACGCGGAGAAAAGCCTGTAAAATCCGCGCACATCCGCGTTAATCCGCGTCCAATTTTTAATATGTACGGTAGAGAGTCCCCTGCCCGAAATTTCCGGGCAGGGGCTGCTTTTGATGGGGGGCTGGGCGGGCGTGAATCAGCCGGAGGGAAAACAAAATGGCTCGAATCGTTCAGCCGGACTTCTGCTCCCGGTTGCGCTGGAGTCTTTCCCGCCAGGCCAGGCGCAGGGTCTCGCGGATGGTTCTGGAGACGTTCATCTTACTTTTTCCGCGCTTGTTTTCGTAGTGCAGCACCAACGGCGCTTCGGTTATGATTGCGCCCAAGCGGTTTAGTTTCAGCAGGATATCCACCATGCAACTGAAGCCGGAGTGGCTGATGAAGTCATTGCCCCAGCGGTCGAAGGCCCGGCGGAGAATCTTCGCCTGATAGGCGCGATAGCCGCAACTGTAATCGCGTACGCCGCGGATGGGGAGCAAAATCTGGAACAGCCAGCGCATGCCGGCGCTGAGGAATTCGCGAAAGTGCGAAAGCCCCACCACCCGCGCCCCGGGCTGATAGCGCGAGGCAATCACCACGTCATTGCCGCCCTCCAGCGTGGCAATCATGCGCGGCAGGAGGCCGGGGGGATGGGTGTTGTCGGCGTCCATGGTGACGATGATGTCATCCTCTGCGGCCATGTCCAGGGCGCGCAGCAGGCCGGTCTTGACAGCCTCGCCCAGGCCGCGGTTTTGCGGGTGTTGGACGAGGAGTGTGCTTTCGTCCTCCAGGGCGCGGACACGCGCGGCGGTCTCATCTGTGCTGCCGTCGTCCACCACAATGATTTTCACCGGTTCGATGAAGCGTTTGCGGGCCACAGAGCGAATTTGCTCGATGAGCGGGGCTATGGCATCTTGTTCATTGTAAGCGGGGAGTACAACCAGAATCATGGGGCTTTCGACTTCTGAATCTCGTCAATGTAGACCTTGATCACCGGCAGACCGGTCAACTTCTCATAGAAGAAGTTGTTGACAATGTTGATGACCTCCGCCCGGGCGGATTCGGCCTCGGCGGTCAGTTCCTGGCCGGTTTGCACGTGGTCGAGGGCGCGGCGCAGTTTCATCAGGTGGCGCACCACGGCGGTCTCCTCGTCGCCTTCCAGGGCGCGGATGACCGAGACAATGAGTTCGTCGGCCTGGGCGCGCACGTTTTCGATCTCGGTGCTCGAGCCGGGACGGGCGCACTCGTCTGCTGTGCGGATGAGCGCCCAGACCTGGTAGAGCATGGAGGCCGGTTCATCGAAGAGTTCGCGGATGAAGGCGGCTTCCTCGAAGCGCCCGGTGAGGCGGAAGATGTTGTACATGCGCTTGGCGGCTTTGCCGTAGTTGATGTCTTTGGTGAGGTATTGTTGACTTCCTTCTGCAACTGCTCCACATACTCATCCAGGGCGTTGGCCGAGACGTGCTGGGCGAGTTTCGAGAAGATCGGCACCGACCCGGCTTCGAGGTAGACCTCCTGGAAGTACGGGTCGAGGTAGCCGTCCAGCGGGGTGATCGTCCCGTCCGGCGCTTCCCAGGTGACGTCCAGCATGTTGCTGGCGTTGGCCAGTTGGCCGCGCTGCGGGTCGGCCACCACCCAGTCGAGTTTGCACCAGCCCGGTTCGGCGGCGGCCTGCTCCCATTTGATCGCGACCGGCTCGCCGGTCGGCGTGAAGGCTTCGATCTGCCCGGCGGCGGCCTCGTCTGCCGTCCAGGCGATGGGCGCGCCCTTGGCGCAACGTTTTCCACTCTTGACAACTTCCTGCGGGTAAGAGCCGAACTTGGCTTCGATGAACTGGTAGGTGGGGCCTTTCAGCGTCTCCATGATCTTCTGGCGCATGATGCGGGCCAGCAGGGCGCAGGCCTCGGCCCGGGTGGGGGCAAGCAGGTTGACGCGCTCGAAGTAATCGGCGTCGCCGGGGTAGGTCTGGATCTTGGACTGCGCCGAGGAGCCGGAGAGCGCCAGAGCGGTCTCCACCCTGCCCGGCTCGTCCTTGAACTCCACCAGCCGTCCGATGCGGCGGAAATGCTCCAGGTCGGCGGGGCTGAAATCGAGCATGGTGACGCGGTGGCCGAAGACCCCGGCGCGCTCGTCCATGACGATCTCCTCCCCCTGGTCGGCGGCCAGGGCGGTCAGCCATTGCAGGGCCTCCGCTTCGTCCAGTTCGACCCCCAGGCGGCGGGCCGACTCGATGATGCGCTGCAGGTCAGCAGCAGGGGTGGAAGAAGATTGCTCCATTTTTTCTCCTTTCGAATCACTTGCGCTGCCGGGCTTCCTTGAGCAGACAGCGGAAGACTTCGGCCTGGTCGAGGGCGTCCTGCAGGGCGTTGTGACTCAGTTCCAGGTCCAGACCGCAGCGGAGACCCACCGCCTGCAGGCCGGTGTTCTGCCAGGCCGCGCCGGTCAGTCCCACGTAGAGGGCTTTGATGTCCAGGGCGGCGTGCCCGAAGGGATTGCGTCCCAGGTAACGGTGGAAGTAATCGTTGACGAACATCCAATCGAAGGGGGTGTTGAAGGCTACGAACACCGGGCGGCGCGGACCGGCGACCTGCTCCACCCATTCGGCAAAGTGCGCCATCGCCTCGAACGGCGGCAGGCCGCTTTCCGCCAGCCGCTCCAGCGACAACCCGCTGACCGCCAGCGCTTCGGGGCTGGCGCGCCCGCTTACCGGGCGCAGTTCCACGTAAAAGGTATCCTGCGGCTCTTCGATGGTGCAGGCGCCGATGGAGAGCAGGGAATACTGCCCCGGGTTGGGCCCCGAGGTCTCCACGTCCACGGAGATGTAAATTTCGGTGTTGGCAGGCTGAGTGGTCATGCAGGCGGCTCCTCGAAGGAATGCTGCTATTCTACCCCATCTGTTGAACAAAGAAGAGTTCATCCCTACCATCCGTGTTGATCTGTGGCGGACGAGGACTTGCCTGTTTGCCGGTTTTGTTGTAGAGTAGCACCAACCCAACTTCGCTAAACGAGGAGACCCTTTCATGACCGAGAAATCCTTCCAGGATTATTACCCCGAAGCCCTGGCGCACTGCTACGGCTGCGGCAGGCTCAACGAACACGGCTACCATATCAAGAGTTACTGGGACGGCGACGAGTCGGTCAGTTACTTCACCCCCCAACCGTATCACATCGCCATCCCCGGCTACGTCTATGGTGGGCTGCTGGCCTCGCTGATTGACTGCCACGGCACCGGGACCGCTTCCGCCGCCCTCTACAACGCCGCAAAGGCAGCGGACCCGAACGCCGAACCCAACACCCGCACCCTGACCGCCTCCCTGCACGTGGACTACCTCAAGCCGACCCCGCTCGGAATCCAACTGGAGATCCGCGGCCGCGTAAAGGAGGTCAAGGGGCGCAAGGTGGTCATCGAGGAGTGGATCATCGCCGACGGCGTCATCACCGTGCGCGGCGAAGTGGTCGCCGTCCAGGTGCCGGAGGCCTTGGTGGAGGAGTTGCTGAAGGGGAAAGCGGGATAGTTGCGCCGCCTCTCATCTGCGTCTATAATTCAATCTGCCACCGGCAACCTTCTAACTCGCCAGCCTGTAAACGTGCCAACGTAAATGTCCCAAATTGACGACATCAAATCCCGCATAGACATCGTGGACCTGATCGGCGAAACGGTCAAACTGCGCCGCTCCGGACGTAACTACGCGGGACTGTGTCCCTTCCACAGCGAGAAGACGCCCTCCTTCATGGTTTCGCCCGAGCGCCAGACCTGGCACTGCTTCGGTCAGTGCAACGAGGGCGGCGACATCTTCAAGTTCGTCATGAAAAAGGAAGGCTGGGACTTCGGCGAAGCCCTGCGTTACCTGGCGCAGCGAGCGGGCGTCCAACTGGAGGAATACCGGCCGCAAAAGCCGGAGGAGAAGGAAGAACACGAACGCCTGCGCCAGGCGCTCGAAGACGCCGCCACCTACTTCCGCCACCAACTGCTGAACACGGACGAGGGCCGGCCGGCGCTCGAATACCTGCGCCAGAAGCGCCATCTCACCGACGCCACGATCGAGACCTTCGGCCTGGGCTACGCCCCGCACGGCTGGGACAACCTGCTCAAGCACCTCGCCGCCCGCGGCTACAGCGAGCAGGAACTGGCCGACTGCGGCCTCGTCTCGGTCCGCGAACAGGAACGTGGCGCCGGAACATCGGAATACCGCCGGACGTTCGACCGCTTCCGCGAACGCATCATGATCCCCATCCGCGACGCCCAGGGAAAAATGGCCGGATTTGGGGCGCGCATCCTGCCTCCCCCCTCTCCCCCCCCATTTCAAAAGGAAATGGGGGGGGCCGGGGAGGGGCCCAAGTTCCTCAATTCTCCCGAGACGCCGCTCTTCTCCAAGAGCCGCCTGCTCTACGGCTTCGACCGGGCGCGCAAAGCCATCCGCGCCGCCGGGCGCGCCGTCATCGTGGAAGGCTACCTGGACGTCATCGCCCTGCACCAGGCCGGCTTCGAGAACGTCGTCTCGCCGATGGGCACGGCGCTGACCGAGGACCAACTGCGCCTCCTGAAGCGCGCCACCCAGAGCATCGTCCTGGCGCTCGACCCCGACGCCGCCGGGCAAAAAGCCGTCTTCACCGGGCTGGAGGCCGCCCGCCAGGCCCTCGACCGGGAGACCGAGACCGCCTTCGACGCGCGCGGCCTGCTGCGCCACGTGGCCCGTTTGCAGGCCGACCTGCGCGTGGCCGTCATGCCCGACGCCCTCGACCCGGATGAGATCGTCCAGCGCGACCCCGCCGAGTGGACGCGGCTCATCGAGGAGTCCCGCCCGATTGTCGTCCACGTGATGCACGCTCTGGCCGAGGGCCGCGACCTGGCCGATGCCCGCGTCAAATCCGAGATCGCCGGGCAGGTGCTGCCGCTCATCGAGGAATTGCCCGACCCCGTGGCGCGCGACTCCTACCGCCAGCAGTTGGCGCGTTTCCTGCGGGTGGACGAACGCTCGTTGCTCGGCGCGCAGGCCAGGGGTCCGCGCCCGAGGCGGCCGCGCCCCAGGGCCGCGGAAACCGCCCCGGCGGCGGAGCAGACCCCGGTCAGCAAGCCGGTCGCCCTCTCCCCCGGCGTCAAGGTCGAGGAACACGTGCTGGGCATCCTCCTGCGCCGCCCCGACCTTCTGTACCGCCTCGACCGCGCCCTCCAGGAAAACAACCTCGGGCGCGTCGTCCCCGAAGATTTCGGGTATACTGATCACCAGTTGCTCTTCCGGCTGGCGCGTGAATCGCTTGAGCAGGACTCCGCCGACCCCGACCGCTACCTGCTCGAAACCCTGCCCGCGCCGCTGGCCGGGCTGGCAGGCAGCCTGCTGGAAGGCGCCGCCGGCCTCGACCGCGTGGACGACCGCCTGCTCGAAGACCTGTTCCGCTCCCTGCTGGCCATGCGCCGCCGGATTGTGGACGAAAATATCAACCAGTTGCGTTATCTCATAGAAGAGGATGAATTGATGGCCGAGAACTACCGACAGATGGTTTTGCAGAACACCCGCCTGCGCCAGTTGCTCGACCGGGCGCGGCTGACCCGTAACGGGGTCAGATAGGGGGAATATGCCGCGCAGGATGAAACCCAGGCCCCGTCCCCCGCGCTATCCTTCCCCCGCCGATCCTTCCGGACCGGGAACCGGCCGCCGCGCCGGGGGCGGATTCCCGGCTGAAGAGGAAACCCTCCTGCCCCCCGCGCCCGCCGGCATGGTCGCCGAAGATGAATCTGAACTCCCCCTCGAGCCGTCCGAGAACGGTTTCCTGCCTGGGGCGGAAGAGTTGACCATGGTCGAGGAGCCGCTCGAACTGGATGCAGCGGAACTAGTCGCCGAACTCTCCGAAGACCCGGTGCGCCTTTACCTGCGCGAGATTGGGCAGGTGAAACTGCTGGACGCCGTCAGCGAGTTCCGCCTGGCTTCCATGATTGAGGCGCGGCGGCTGGCGCTTGCCGCCCAGCGGCGGCGCCGTTCCGGGCGCCAGGCGCCGGGTTCCCCCGCTGCCACGCTCTACCATGCCCTGCTGAGCGATCTGCACACGGCCTGGAGCCGCCTGCGTGAGGACGCCGAACGCCTGGGCGTGGAAATGCTCTCGCCCGCCCCCCTGCTGGCCGAGGCGCAAAGTCTGCACCGCGGCTGGCAGACAGACGTTCCTTCGTATGTGCATTCCTACATGGAGCGCGAGATCTGGGGCAAAGATCCGCTCTGGGACAGTTTCGTCACCCACGCCTACACAGTCTTCGTCATCTTTTACCTCCTGCCCGAATTCTATGCTGCCTGGCTGATGGATTTCGTCGGCGAGCAGGGCGACCTGCCCACCCTGCGGACGCTCTACCGCCGCTTGCCGAGCGAGAGCGACCTGGAGGCCGAACTCCAGGCCATGCGTGCGCGGGCCGAGGAGGCCAACGCGGCTATCATCCGCGCCAACCTGCGGCTGGTGGTCAGCGTGGCCAAGCGTTACCTGGGACGCGGCATCTCGTTCCTCGACCTGATCCAGGAGGGCAACCTGGGGTTGCTGCGGGCGGTCAACAAGTTCGATGCCCGGCGCGGCTACAAGTTCAGCACTTACGCCACCTGGTGGATCCGCCAGTCCATCAACCGCTCCATTGCCGAGCAAGCGCGCACCATCCGCATCCCGGTGCATTTGTTCGAGTCCATCACCCGCATCCTGCGCGTTCAGCGCGCCCTCACCCAGCAGTTGGGACGCGACCCCACCATCGAGGAACTGGCGCTCGAATCCGGCTTCGTCGAACCGGCGGACGTGCAGGCCATCCTGCGCAGCCGCGCCGAGAACCTGCCGCTCGAACCCGACCTGCAGCGCCGCTGGGAGGCCGCCTGCCAGAAGGTGGACCGCACCCTGCGCTCGGCGGAGGAGCCCATCTCACTCGAGGGGCCGGTCGGCGGGGAGGACGATTCCAGTCAATTGGGCGACTTTATCGAGGACGTGGACGCCCTCGAGCCGCTGGACGCGGCTTCGCGTGAGATGCTGCGTGAGCAGGTACAGCACGTGCTTGCCGCGCTGACCGAGCGAGAGCGCCAGGTGCTTGAACTGCGCTTCGGCCTGGTGGACGGCCAGGATCACACGCTGGAGGAGGTCAGCCGCTACTTCAACGTGACCCGCGAACGCATCCGCCAGATCGAGGCCAAGGCGCTGCGCAAACTCCGCCACCCGACGCGGAGCAGACATTTGAGGGATTATTTGGGGTAGAGGGGAGATTCCCCTAATCTTCTTGTTCTCCGATATTTTCGATTCGCTCGCGGGAGAAGTTCAGCATCCAGACAAATGCTTCCTGGCGCGTTTTGATCTCCAACTTCCTGAATATGTTGGTGGCGTGATATTCGACTGTCTTGGGGCTGATTGCCAGGCAGTCGGAAATTGACCTGTTATCCAGCCCTTCCCCTATCAACTCCAATACTCGGCGTTCCTGTTGGGTGAGACTCTCCCACGTATCGCAGACAGTCTCTTTCCAGCGTTTTGCCCTGGCGATTTGTTCGTCATCGAAAAGGGACTCGCCGCTCGCCGCGCGGCGGATGGCGGAAATTAATTTGTGTTCCGACGCTTCCTTCGACAAGAAACCCTTTGCCCCGGCCTCCATCATATTTGCCAGGTAGGAATCGCGGTTGTGGGCGGTGAGCACGAGCGTGTCGGTCCCGGGGTAATGCTCCCGCAACCATTTTTCCAGTTCGGCGGGACGCAGCCCCGGCATTTTCAGGTCGAGCAGCAGGATACGCGGGCGTAACCCGGCCACCAATTGTTGCACCTGCGCGGCATCCTGGGTCTCTCCAACGATGACAATATCCGGCGCCGACTCGAGTATCTTGCGCACCCCTGCCAGGACGATGGGGTGGTCATCAACGACCAGAACAGTGATCTTGTCACTGGGCGTCATCCTTCTCGCCTCCTGTTTCCCGGATTATAACCCAAAGACGGCGTGCTCGATTCCCGCGTGAACAGATATGGAAATGAAGTAAAAGAAGCACCGAATAGTGCAACAGCGTTATTCGATGCCCGACATCAGTTGAATAGCATCTATACTAATGGTGAGCGGTTGCCTCCACATAAGGCCGCCACACATCAATTCCCTGTTTGAAATCATGGTTACCCAGACCCTGAAGAGTTCTCTGCACACCGGGGGGACAGGTGTGGTAACTATTTCCTTGGCCCTGCATGGAAACAGATGACCTATTGTACACGGCATAACCGCCGCGCACTAATTGCCAAGTGATGGTGCCCTGACAGATTTCCCGGTCTGTCCAATATGTCCAGCCGATTGTTCCGATTGATGCAACACATGAACTGCTGACACTTGTAGACCATGCGCCAAGGTACGTGCTTACAGATTTATCTGCGTAGCAATAAATACCCCCCACAGTTCCGCCTGTTCCCGCTTTCACCTCAACTGGCAGACCAACCATTACTACAATCAATCCGGCGAGAATGATGAGTAAGGTTAGTTTTGGGCTAATGCGCTTGTTCATGTCAGTTACCTTCTTTGATCGTAACTACCTACCCTGTTTTCAAGAAAACCGCTATATGTGACGTTTTAGGCCA
>DYKZ01000304.1 GCA_020722345.1 Anaerolinea thermophila
TGCACACATCGGGAAGCAGAATCCGGTTACGTGACTGAGGGCGCGGCTGCTCATTCGTGATCACCGTGACACCGTGAACCATCGCGTACGCCACTAGCCAGCCGTCCGCTTCGGTCGCGAACTTGGCCTTGGCCTGGTCGAAATACTGCGGATTACGCTGCACCCAAAGCATCACCTGCCCATAAGCATTGATCACGGCTTCCTCATCCGTATCCACGAAGAACGCCGGCGGCAATTGTTCCTTGACCCATTGCACGAGGTCTTCGGTCTTGCGCCCGGCGAGCAGTTCGCCTCTGACTCGATCGATACTGCAAACATTTCCCGCGCCGTGGTGATAAATCAAACTGTCCCAGAATCCCGGACAGATCGCGAAGGCGTAGTAACTGTTCTTCGCCGCGATGAACACGTCCGAGTCCAATACGTAGGGGCGGTCCGTGCTCATGGCAGAGGAACCCCCAGCCGATTCGCGTATTCCTGAAATGCCCCTCCCCGCAGACCGGTCAGGTCATACGCTTCCTTGAAACTCAGCCGGCCGTCCTTCGCGGCAAGGACGACCTGAATGGCAAAACGTTCGCCCACGCGCGCGTTCTGGGTGTTGTAGAAATCGCCGCCGCCCGAATCCGAACGCTTTTTTCGCTCTCGTGCGATGTACTCCTCGTAGAAACTAAAGAACGCCTCACGGCTCACGAGGAGCAGATCCATTGCCCGACGGCCAGCCACGACGGGGCTGACCTTGAACCGTCGAGCGATGACCTCGAACGGCGATGCTTCATGCCGCACCTCACGCCAGCACGCTCTCAGCTCCTCTCCCGGCACGAGAAACTCCGCAGCCGCACGATCGCACCACGCCTCGATCGCCTGTGTTGGCCGCGAGGTCAATCCGGCATCGGTCAACGCGCTTTCACCCAACCAGATGTGCGCTAGTTCGTGAGCCAGCGTGAACATCTGCGCCGATTTCGCGTCGGCCCCATTGACGAACACCAGCGGCGCGTACTCATCACTCAGCGCGAACCCTCGAAACTCCTGAACGTCCAGCTTGCGATGCGTGTTGTTCCCCACCACGCCGTTAATGACTGCCATGACACCCAGTTTTTCGATCAACCGGCGCAGCTCGCCAACTGCCTCGCGCCAGGTTTGAATAGCCGCCGCCCAGCCGTCGGCCAGTCCGACTATCCGCCGCATTTCCAGGCCGACGCCTTGCGGGTTGTCCGAAACGCGGGCGCTGGCGACGAAGTCCAGAGGCTCGGCCTCACATTCAATCAACTCTTCTCGGAGCCATGCCTGCCGCCGCTGCATCGCATAGATCGTGTCCAACAGATCGGGGCTTGGATGGATGATCCCACGGTTGCGAATCGTGCGCAGATCAGGAATCGGGATATGCTCCACCGGAGGTTCGGGCAGGAAAAAATAGCCGAACGGCACATGCGTCGCTCTTGCGAAGCGCTCCAACTCCTTGAACGTGGGCTGCGCTTCGCCACGCTCCCATGCGGCCAGTTTTTTAAATCGCGTACGAAAATCCTCTATGCTGCGCCCCGCCCGCTCACGCGCCCAGCGCACCA
>DYKZ01000093.1 GCA_020722345.1 Anaerolinea thermophila
CAAACGAATCGGCAGCACAGATGAGTTTATAAGAAATTTCGGTCGGTGTCAAATAACCTGCACACCTGTTAAGTGTAATCCTTTTTGCGCCCTAAAGGGCAAAAAAGGGGGTTCAAAAGCCTGCTTTTCTGCAAAATGTCTGCGTATAATCCGTATTGAATTACGAGAGATTGTATCCGGCGATTCCCCACAAGTTGAACATGAGCACGAAAGAAATCAGCAGATTGGAAGTAATCCAAAAAGGGCTAACAGAGCGCGCCGCCGCAATTTCCTACCCAACCCGATAGACCAGTCTCTGCTCGTGGCCGGTAATGACCCGAATATATCCTTGCAAAAGACGGTTGGTCTCTGCCTCGCCCGTATCCACCAGCAGCGGCCGGCCGCGCAGCGCGATGATCTTGTTCACCGTGCTGACGACCAGGATATTCTCCCGACCTACCGCGCGCACCACCTGCGGGCTGATCTGCTGGTTGCCGCGCCCAAATAGATAACCTTGCCCGCCAATGGGCGTGACGATGATTTTTCGATGAGGGTACTGCGCTAAAATATCGAGAAGTTGCCGTTCGTTCACGTCCCTGGCGAGCAGCGTCTTATCTCGCGCCACATCCACGCCCAGCAGGGTCTTCTCCAGTCCCAGGCAGGCGGCAATGGCGCGGGTGGTGGTGCCAGGGCCGATAATGTAGGCCACGCCCGGCTGCATCTGGCCGACCACGAAAGCGGCAATTTCGCGCGCCGCTTCCTGCTCGCTGGCGGGCGAGGCGCTCTTGGCGTTCTGGACGAACTGCCCGGCAACCGGCACCTTCAGGTAGCCGTATAAGCGGGTGGAAACGATGCCAGAACGGTAAGCCTCCTCGTCCAGGTCAATCACCTCCGCTTCGTGGAACGCCAGTCGCTCGCCGCGCACCAGCCGCGCTGCCAATTCGCCGGCCGCGTGCGGGTGGATAGCATAGACCGGTGAGTGGATTTTCACCCCGGCCGGGATGCCCAACACCGGCACCGACAGTCCCACCGCATCGTACATGTCGCGCGCTGTGCCGTCTCCCCCGGCGAACAGGATGAGCGCAACGCCCATCTCCTTCATGGACTGCGCCGCCCGGCGCGTATCCTGCGCGCTGGTCTTCCCCGCTTCGATCCGACCGATGACCTGCGCGCTGAACCCCAGCGCCTCGGCCGCCTCGGCGCCCATCTCGCCCGGGCAGGTCACGATTTCGATGTCATCTTTGAGTGGGAGTAAGGTCGTTAGCGCTTCCCTGGCGCGTTCAAGGGCGCGCGGGACGGCCCCCAACGCAATGGCTTTCTTCTGGACGATTTCCCCGTCGCTGCCTTTCAACCCAACCCGGCCTCCCAGCCCGGCTGTGGGGTTGACGATCAGTCCCAGCCTTTTCTTTCTCTGGGTCATGCCATTTCGTCGACGCTTTCCACCGCCTGCGCGTGTTTCTTGCGATAGGCGCGCCAGGTGGGCGCCCATTTGTCCGGGTCGGTCAGCCAGGCTTCCTGGTCGCGCATCTGGTGGATGGGGGCATGGTGCGGCGCTTCGCGCACCAGGTCGGGCTGATGGCGGGCCTCGTCGGCCATGCTGGCCCAGGCAGCGGCGTATTCGTCGAGATCGCGTTTGGAATAGGACTCGGTCGGCTCCAGCGTGGCCGGCTCTGGCACCACAAAGGGATGGTGGCTCATGAAAAAGTGCATTTTATAGTCTGCTGCGCGGCGGGCGAGCTCCTCGACTCCCAGGCCGGTTTCCTGCGCCAACCCTTCCCAACTGTAACGCACTTGCTCGATGCGCGGCTGCCCCGCTTCGTAGGGCGCCGTCACGCCGGGGATTTCGAGAACTTTTTTCATCAAGTAGTTGTTGTTCAACACGGCTACACTGGCTGCTTCGCGCAGTCCCTCCGCGCCATGTGCCATGATCCAGGCATAAGCGCGGACGAAGTTGGCCGCCACCCCATAGAATTGCCCGATCTTGCCGATGGAGTCCGGGCGGTTATAGTCCAGGTAATATCGCTCGCCATCGAACTCGACCGTCGGGGCCGGCAGGAAGGACGCCAGGGCCTGGGTCACGCAACTCGCACCGGTAGCAGGCCCGCCCGAAGCGTGAGGCGTAGAGAAGGTCTTATGCAGGTTGAAGTGGCACAGGTCAAAGCCGGCCTCGCGGGCGCGGGCGATGCCCAGCAGTCCGTTGGCGTTGGCCTGGTCGTAGGCGCACAGTCCGCCCGCCGCGTGGACGAGGTCCACAAAGTCACGGATGTGGGGGTTGAAGATGCCGGTGTCGTCGGGGTTGGTGATGAACAGCCCGGCGGTGCGCTCAGAGACAGCCGCCTTGAGCGCCTGAAGGCTGGGGTAGCCGCGCTCTTCGGGGTAGAGGGTGATAATCTTGTAACCGGCGGCGCTGGGCGCGGCAGCGTCGGATGGGTGAGAAAAGATGGTGGTGATGATTTCGTCACGATGCCCTTCGCCGCGCTTGGCGTGATAGGCGCGCATCATGGCAATGTTGGCGTAAATGGCTTGCGAACCGGCGCGCGGCTGGAGCGAGACCTTGTCCATGCCCGAAATTTCGGCCAGGAATTGCCCCAGTTTGTACATGATCTCCAGGATGCCCTGGACGGTTTCCTGGGGTTGGAGCGGGTGCAGCGCGGTTAGCTTGGGGCTGCCCGCCAGTTTTTCGTTGACCGGCGGGTTGTATTTCATGGTGGAGGTAGCCATGCCGAAATCAGGGATAAACCCTGCGCCCAGGTTCTCCTGCGAGAGGCGCAGGTAATGGCGCAGGATTTCCACCTGCGAGATTTCGGGCAGGTTCGGCGGCCTTTTGCGGCGCATGGAAGCTGGGATGTGCGCCTCCCAATTTTGCGCTTCCGCGCCGATGGCTGGGTCGACGCCGGGAGGCAGCACGCCGCGCTCGCCAGGGCTGCCCAATTCATAGAGGATGGGTTCGTTCCAACGCGCCTGGTGATATTGTCGGCGGGAGGGAGCAGAATCGTGGTTCATATCAATACCTCTGCGAAAGCCTGTGCCAGCCGGTCTATGTCCGCTTTGGTGTGCACTTCGGTGACGCAGTAGGCGGCATGGTTTGTGAAGCCGGGGAATTTGCCGCTCAAGTCATAGCCGCCAAAGATGTTCTTTGCCAGCAGAGCGCGATTGACCTCCGCCACGCTCTTTCCACTGCGCGAGAAATCCAGCACGAACTCCCGGAAATGTCCCGATTTGGGGAATTGAAGCGCAACGCCCTTAATCTTTGATAGGGTCTGAATGGCATACTGGACATGGGCGGTGATGGTTTGTCCCACTTCGGCCATGCCTTGCGGGCCCATCAGCGCCAGGTAGACGCTCGCGGTAATGGCCCACAGGTTGGCCATGGTGCCGACCCACTCCTTGCCGTTTTCACGCGCCATGAACGAAGTGCGCTCGAAAGCCACTTCACCAAAGCCGTATTCGCCGGGGACTTTGGTAGGCACTAGCCCATAGATGCGGTTGGGAAATTCCAGAACATAGGCCGGGTCATCGCGCGTGGCAATATAGCCGGCATGACCGCCGCCAAACTGCATGTGGATGCCCAGCGATTGAATGTCGCCGCAGGCAATATCCGCGCCGTAGGTTGCCGGGGGCGCCAGGATGCCCAGCGAGATGGGGTCCGCTCCCACAATGGATAATCCGCCCTGCCGATGGACCAGCTCGGAGATGCGCGCGCCCTGCGACTCGATGACGCCAAAGAAGTTGGGATTCTCGAAGTAGACCGCAGCGGTCCTGGACGAGAGAGCCTGCTCCAGCGCCCCCAGGTCTATCTCGCCGTTTTGCGGATCGAAGTCAATGAAAGCAAATTCCAGGATGTGGCCGTTGTATTCCCGAATCTTGGATAGCTTATCGGGATGGATGGCGCGGCTGACCAGGATTTCCTTGCGCCCGGTGATGTTTGCCGCCATGCGCATACTGGTCGCAACGGCTTGGAAACCATCGTAGGTGGGCAGGTTGACAACGTCCATATCGAGCAACTCGCCCATCATACTGGCATATTCGAACAGCGCCTGGTAGCGCCCGTGATCCTCATAGGCACGCCCCGAGTAGGCAGTCAGGAACTCGCTGCGGTGGTTGATCTCGTCACATACCGCCGGGACATAGTGCTGGTAACAGCCGCTGCCCAGGAAACTGAGGGCTTCTTCGGTTGAAGTATTCCTGCTTAAAATCTGGTTGACATGCTTTTCCAGGTGGAATTCCGAAAGGATGGGTTCCGGCAAATCCAGGGTACGCTTCAACCTGAGTTCCGGTGGAATGGCGGCAAACAGCGCCTCGCAGTCTTCCACGCCAAGTTCTGTCAGCATGGCTTGTTTGGCGCGCGGGGCAGAGTTCGGGATGTAGGGATAAGTCAGTTCTTTCATAGGCAACTATTCGTACCGCCGGGCTTTGCCCGGCAACGACTTCGTACCATTTCATACCATTTCATACCATTTCATGGCACAAGTGGCACAAGTGGCACAAGCGGCACAGGCCGGCCGGCGGTACGATAAGAAGGGGTTATCCGGTTTCGAAATCAGCGAGAACCTTCAAGATGATCTGGACCGCTTCATCGGCTGCTTCTTCCGTGATGGAGAGCGCCGGGGCAATACGCAGGGCGCTTTGCCCGCACTTGGTCATGACAACGCCGGCTGCGCCCAGTTCCTTGACGATCTGCTTGACCTGCGACGTAGCCAGGGGTTCTCCCGCGCGGTTCACCAATTCCACGCCCACCATCAATCCTTTGCCGCGCACATCGCCGATGATGGGCAAGTCCTTTTGCGCAGCCTTGAAACGTGCCTGGAGGTGGTCGCCTACCCGCGCGGCGTTGGCTACCAGGTCCTCCTCTTCGATGATGGCGATGCTTTCCAGTCCAGCACGGCAGGCCAGCGGATTGCCTCCAAAGGTAGAACCGTGCGCAGCCGGCCACCAGGCGTCCATCAGTTCCGCGCGCGCCAGGGTCGCACCCAGCGGCAGCCCGCCGCCGATGGCTTTTCCCAGCGCCATGATGTCGGGCGTCACGTTCCAATGCTGCACACCAAACCATTTGCCGGTGCGCCCCAAGCCAGTTTGGACCTCATCAGCAATCAGGAGCGCGCCGGTTTGGTCACAGATTTCACGCAGGCTCGGCAGGAAGTCGTCGGGTGGAACGACGTATCCGCCCTCGCCGAGGATGGGTTCAACGATGATGGCGGCCAGGTCGTCGGGGTGGAGCAACTTGTCGAGCGTCATCTGGATGAAGTTCCGCCAGTGACCGCAGCAATTGTCCCTGGAATGGTTCTTGTGACCGAAGGGGCAGCGATAACAAGTAGGATACGGCACATGCTCCACGCCGTTCAGAAGCGGGGTAAGATGCCGGCGATAGCCGCTGCTGCTGGCGGTCAGGGACAAGGCACCCATTGGGCGTCCGTGAAAACTATCCATGAAGGCCAAAATCATGGAACGCCCGCTGACGGCGCGCGCCAATTTGATGGCGGTCTCGACCGCTTCGCCGCCGCTGTTCAACAGAATGCCCTTTCCCTGATCAAGCGGGACGGGCATCAGGCTGAGTAGTTTTTCCAGCATTTCGACATACGGCCCCATGTAGCCAACATGCGCGGCGGCATGGAGCAGTTTGCCGGCCTGCTCTGTGATGGCGGCCACCACGCGCGGGTGGTTGTGGCCGACGCTCATGGTGGCAATGCCAGCCACAAAGTCGTAATAGCGATTGCCCTCGAAGTCGTACAGGTAGACGCCTTCGCCGCGCTCGAAGGCAATGTCGGTATAGCGATAAATAGCCGGGCTGACCACCTTTTTGTCGCGCTCGATCCATTGGGCAGAGACTTGCGCCGAAGACATCCTTTTCTTCCTTTCTGCTTAGGGAGCAAGCTCCCTGACTCCAGGAGCAAGCTCCTGGACTCCAGAGTGAATCTAAATTCCCAGGTACGCTTTGCGGGTATGCTCGTTTTCCAGCACCGCCTGGCCGCTGCCTTCCAGGACGATCTGGCCGGTCTCCAGCACGTACGCGTAGTCGGAAATTTGCAAACTTTGGCGCACGTTCTGTTCGACCAGCATGATAGTCATGCCAGCCTCTTTCAATTGGCGAATGGTTTGGAAGATACTTTGCACCAGCAAGGGCGCCAGGCCCAGGGACGGTTCGTCGAACATCATCAGGCGCGGTTTCGACATCACCGCCCTGCCAACCGCCAGCATCTGCTGTTCGCCGCCCGAAAGCGTACGCGCCAGTTGCTTCGTCCGTTGCTCGAGGCGGGGAAACAGGTGAAAGACCATTTCCAGCGACTCTTTTCGATATTGTTTGGCGCGCTTTGAGTAACTTCCCATCAGCAGGTTTTCGTACACGGTCATATCCGGGAAGAGTTTGCGCCCTTCTGGCACTTGGACGATACCCAGAGAAGCAATGGTGTGGCTTTCGAGGCGCGCCAGTTCACGGCCTTCGAAAGAGATTTCGCCCGCCGTAGGACGCAACAAGCCTGAAATGGTGTTGATCAAGGTCGTCTTCCCGGCCCCATTGGCGCCGACGATGCTGACTACCTGGCCTTCCGTCACCGACAGGGAAACGCCATGCAGCGCCACGAAGGCTCCGTATTGTACTTTGAGGTCTTTTACGGTCAGCATATTACTCATCCTTTCCCAGATAGGCTTCCAAGACGGCCGGGTGTTGGGAAATTTCCTGGGGCGTCCCCTCTGCAATCATCTTGCCAAAGTCCAATACGATGATGCGGTGCGACAGGTTCATAATCACCTTCATCAAATGTTCGACGATGAGCAAGGTCATGCCCTCCCGGTTGAGTTGGCGGATCAGGGTCAGGATGTCTTCGATCTCGGTATCCTTGAGGCCGGCTGCGGCTTCATCGAGCAGCAACAAGTCAGGTTCCGAAGCCAGCGCCTTGCCGATTTCGAGGCGTTTCAATTCGAGTAAGGTCAGGTCGCGTCCCAATTTGTCGGCTTTTGCATCAAGGTCGACCCTTTCCAGCGTTTCCAGCGCTTTCCTTTTTGCGTCTGTGGTATTGGGATGGCGCACATAAGCGCCGATCATCGTATTCTCGAGAACGGTCATGTCAGGAAATGGCTGCACTACCTGGAAGGTGCGCGTTACTCCCAACTCACAAATTTGGTGAGGTTTGAGGCCGTTCATCCGCCGCCCCTGGTAGATGATCTCGCCAGAAGTGGGCGGGATGAAGCCAGACAGCATATTGAAAACGGTCGTCTTCCCGGCGCCGTTGGGTCCGATGAGTCCGACAATTTCGCCTTTTTCCACCGTAAAGGACATGTCCACTACGGCAGCCAGGCCGCCAAAATAGCGACTGAGGTTCGAAACAGTCAACATGCTCATGCTGGCGTCCTTTCTTCTTCTGGCGCGGAGGAACCACGCTTCAGGCGCTGGCGGATGCTCTCGTATAGTCCAATGATGCCCTTGGGCATGAACAGCATGACCAACACCATGACCGTGCCATAAAGGAGCAGGTGGGCACCTGCGAAGGAGCCGCCCAGCCAACCGCGTGCCAATTCCGCAATCGGCACCAACACCAGCGCACCCACGGCCGGCCCCCACACCGTGCCAAGCCCGCCCACAATCGCAAAGAGCAAGATTTGGATGGATGGCCCTTCCCCAAAGACATTTCTCGGGTTGATATAGGTGAAATATTGCGCAAAGAACGTCCCGCCAAGCGCGGTCAAGAACGCACTCAGGATGGAGGCCTGGATCTTGACGCGCAGGGTATCCACGCCCAGCGCCTCAGCCGCGTCTTCGTTCTCGCGCACGGCTATCAAATGGTAACCAAAACGCTGGCGGCTGAGCCAATACACCAGCCAGAGCGCAATGACCAGCATGACGAGCGCAATATAGTAATAACCTGCTTTGCTCTCGAACTGCATCAACAGCGGAGAGTTGCCCAGCCATTTGACTTCCAACCCCATTGCCCCCCCAATAAAGTTGATGTTGTTGGTCAATGACACCATCGCCTCCGCAATGGCAATGGTGACGAGCGCAAAATAGGGGCCTTTCAAGCCGTAGCGGAAACACAGGTAGCCAACGAACCAGCCTACCAGCCCAGCCAGGAGCGCGCCGATCCACATCCCTACCCAGGGCGTCAACCCTATTTTCGTGAACAGGAATGTGGATGTATAAGCCCCAATGCCCAGGAACAGGCTATGCCCTAACGAGTGTTGTCCTGCATAGCCTCCCAGGACATTCCAAGCGGTGGACAGGTACGCATATAACAGCACCAGAACAGCGATGTGCAGCGCATATTCGCTGGCAAAGATGGGCAGGAGGATGGCAATCAACAACGCTCCCGCCGGTATCAGGAAGCCTTTTTGGGTCCATACGGTTTTCATTGCTGTTTTCCTCCGAAAATGCCCTGCGGCCTGAACAACAGCACCACCACGAAAAGGCTATAGGTCAACACGCGGGAGAGCGAGCCGGGAAGCATCGCAGCGCCGACCGACTCGGTCAGGCCGATAATCAACCCTGCTACCAGTGCGCCGATAAAATTCCCCAGGCCGCCCAGCACTACCACCACGTAGGCAATCAAACCGAAGAACAGGCCAACCGTTGGCGAAGTGTAATAGAAAGGAATCATCAGTGAGGCTGCCACCCCCAGCGTAGCAGACCCAATACCAAACGCCAGCAGGTAGGTGGTGCGGACATTCACCCCCACCAGCGCCGCCGCCTCCCGGTTTTGGGCCGTGGCACGGATGGCGCGCCCGGATTCGGTCTTTTGCAGGAACCAATACAGGAAGACGGCCGTCAATGCCGAGCCTACAAAGGCGATCAACTGCGAGCCGCGCACCACCACCGGCCCCAGCATGAAGTTCATGCGGGTATAGGCCGTGGAGGAGGTCAAGACGTCGGCCTTGAAAACGACCAGCGCCAGATTTTGCAAGATAAGGGACAGCCCCAGCGTGAGCATGATCTGGTTCATGGATGGGTCTTTGAGAATCGGGCGAATCGTGGACTGGAAGATCAGCGCCCCCACCAGGAAAAGCATGGGAGTTGTAATAAAAATCGTCAGGTAAGGGTCCCACCCCGCTTTGGCGGTCAGAAAATAGGCGATATACATGCCGATCATCAAGAATTCACCGTGCGCAAAATTGATGATGCGCATCACACCCCAAATCATGCTCAACCCGACTGAAATCAGGGCAAATATCCCCCCAATCAGGATTCCCGTCACAATGGCTTGCGCCAGGAGTTCATAAGAAAAAATCATGCGGCCTCCGCAGTGGCATAGTTGGCTGGTCTATCTGCCCGGAAAGGTTGTCCAGAGGTGCAACAGGCATTGCACCCCTGGACAATGGCAGTCACACTATTTTGTAAGCACGACTGGCTTGGCAGCATACTTGCCCGGCCAGACCGGGATCAACTCGCCGTTTTGCACCTGCACAATGAACAGCGGTGCATTCGGGTTTTGTCCGCTCTCGTCGAAGTAGATGTGGTCGGTCGGCAAAATCATGTTGGGGCCAGAAGGTATATCGGTGGCGGCCAGCGCGTCGCGCACGGCATCGCGGTCGGCGGCGGCGGCGCGTTCGAGCGCATCGGCGATCACCCAGCCGGCCTGGTAAGCATACGCGCCGTTGCCGGTGATATCATCGCCAAATTGCGCCTTGTAGGCATCGTTCAAAACGTCGGCGCCTGCGGCGTACTTGGTGAACTCGATCTCGGTGAACCAGCCCTCGGCGGTGGCGCCCAACTGCTTGATGAATTCCGGGTCTACGGTGCCGCCGGCGGCGTCAACGAAGGGGATGTTCATCATGCCCAGGGCTTCGCGGGCGCGGGCGATCAAGACGGAGTCGTTCAGGTAGGTCACGGTCAAGACGGCGTCTGGATTGGCGGCCTTCACTTTCGAGACCTCGGTCGTCAGGTCGGCGGCGCTGGCCGAGTATTTCACTTCCAGCACCATTTCCATGCCGGCCTCTTCCAGGTATTGTTTCTGCCCGGCGGCGGTCGATTCGCCGAAGTCGGTGTCTTCATGCAGCAGGGCCACCTTCTTGACCTCCAAGCCAGCCAGGTCTTTCAGGTCCTTCAGGAAGGAGACCTGGTCCTTGGCATACCAACTGGCCTTCGGGCAGATGCGGAAGGTGTACTTGAAGCCGCGTTCGGTGATCTTGTCCGAAACGGCCATGCTGACCAGGAAGGGCGTCGAGAGACGTTCCGCTTCCTGTGTGGCCGGGGTGGTGACGCCCGACTGGTAGGCGCCGATGATGGCGACCACGTTCTCCTGCTCTACCAGGCGGGTCACCTCGCTGATGCCGACCTCGGGTTTGCCCTGTGTATCGCCCCAGACGATCTCGATCTTGGCGCCGCCCATAGACTTGATGCCGCCGGCGGCATTGATCTGGTCAATGGCTAATTGCAGGCCGTTGACGTTCTCCTGCCCCAGTTTGGCCAGGTCGCCGGTGGTTGGGTACAG
>DYKZ01000305.1 GCA_020722345.1 Anaerolinea thermophila
GGCACGGCCCTGAAGTCGAAGTCGGCCAGGTCCTTGGCCGCCGGGAAGCCCGCCTGACGCAGACGCCGCTCGGTGGCCTTGGCCTGCCGGGCGGCCAATTCCCGTTCCGCCAAGCGCTCCAGGAACTCCTCGTAGGAAGCGTCGCTCTCGGCACACTGTCGCGCGAGCTGGGCGTACTGGGCCAGCATCGTCGGCAGTTTGAGCGCTTTGAGGTAGCTGGCCAGCAAGAGTTTCTCCTTCATGCGGCCACCTCCTCGCCCTCTTGGGCCAGTAACAAGAGCAGGACCCGGATGAACTGCCGCGTTCCCTCATCGCCCGAGCGATACTCCAGCTCCCGACGCAAGAGGGCGAAGTCCTCCCCCCAAGGGTTTCCTTGGAACGGCCGTGCCTGGTCCAAACAGCCCGGTTTCCGCTCCAAAAGCGGCAGATAATGCCGCGGCTCCAGCACGAATCGTTCCGGGCCGTAGCTCCGCGGATGCACCGCCACGCCCTGCTGCTCGCAGAAGACCTCCACGCGATCCACGAAGCCCTTCAGCACGTACGGATGGTGCGCCCATCGCACCGGCACCGAATACAGATGCTCGTCGAACTGCACGAGCGACGGTTTGTCGACGAGGCTCGACCGCTCCTGGCAGGCCGGAAACGCCTGGGCCGGAAGCGTCAGCAGGCAGGACTTCTCCATCTCCCACAACGCCCGGTAACTTTGGCCTTCGGGATCCGTCCGATCCAGTTCGGCCAGGCAGTCCTGGAGGAGTTTCGCGTTGAGCGTGTCCAGGTCCTGGATCTCCGGCAGCGGTGTGAGGAAGGTCCGCTGCGACCGCTTCACGAGGTTCTCCACGTGGCCTTTCTCGTTCCCCTTGGCCACGTTGCAGAAGCGGCTGTCGAACAGATACCAGCTCCGCAGTTCCAGGAAGCGCCGGTTCAAGCGCCGCTCGCGCCCCCGGCCCACGTAGACCACCGCCGACTTCAGGTTGTCGTAGGCGATCCGCTTGGGCACCCCGCCGAAAAAGGCGAAGGCCCGCACATGGCCGTCCAGGAACGATTCCACGTTCGCCCGCTCGTAGCCCCGCACAAACACCACGTGGCTATGGCAGAGCTTCATGCAGAACAACGGCACCTTCCGCTCCACCCCGTTTTCGATCACCGTGGCTTCGCCCCAGTCCACCTGGGCCTCTTCCCCCGGCCCAAAATACAGCGGCATGAAAACCTCGCCCTGCCCCCTCTTCCGCCACGCCACGTACCGCCGCACGCTGCTGGCCGAGCCGGCATAGCCGTGCTCGTGGCGCAGCCGCTCATAGATCCGCTGGGCCGTGTGCCGCTGCTTCCGGGGACGCGATTGGTCCTCCTCCAGCCAGGCGTCGATGATCGTCCGGTACCGCTCAATCGCCGGCCGCAGCCGGGGCTGGCTCCGCCGGTAGCCCGGGGGAACCGGGTGGGCGATCGCCTTGGCCACCGTTTTACGCGAGTGCCCCAACTGCCGGGCAATCGCCCGGGCCGTCTGCCCGTCGAGGAAGAACTTCCTCCGAATCAACTCGTAGTCCGCCACCGTCAAC
>DYKZ01000306.1 GCA_020722345.1 Anaerolinea thermophila
ATCACCGGCGCGGGCGGCGGCATCGGGCGCGCGACCGTCAGCCTGTTCGCCGAAAAAGGCTGGCGCGTCGTCGGCGTGGACCGCGCCCCTTACGGCGACGATTTCCCGCTCAACGGCTGCTTCATCCAGGCCGACATCTCCCACCCCGAAGCCGCCGAAGAAATCTTCTCCCAGGCGCGCGCCTTTTCGCCCACACTCGACGCGCTGGTCAACAACGCTGCCGTCCAGGTGGCCAAGCCGCTCATTGAGACGACGGTCGAGGAGTGGGACGCGGTCATGGCCTCCAACCTGCGCTCGGTTTTCCTGTTCGTCAAACTGGCGCACCCCCTGATGAAGGCCGCCGGAGGTGGGGCAATTGTCAATGTCTCCTCTGTCCATGCCGTGCAAACCTCGGCCAACATTGCCGCCTACGCGGCCAGCAAGGGCGGACTGCTGGCGCTGACGCGCGCTATGGCCATCGAATTCGCACCCGACAACATCCGCGTCAACGCCATCCTGCCCGGCGCGGTAGATACGCCCATGCTGCGCGCTGGATTGAACCGCGGCCACGTTGGCGGCGGCGACGTGCAGTCCCGGCTCGACAATCTGGCGCGCAAGACCGTCAACGGACGCGTCGGCAAGCCCAAAGAGATTGCCCATGCCATCTATTTCCTGGCCGATGAGACCCAGTCCTCGTTCATGACCGGCCAGGCCATGATTGTGGATGGCGGCGCTACCGCCCGCCTCAGCACTGAGTAACATTCCACCCTACAAACTTGCCAACTTTCAAACACACATGACCATCAAACAAACCATCAAAGGAATCATTCCCTCCCCCGTCTGGAATCTTCTTCGCAAAACCTACAGCGGCGTGACCCACCTGCCCGACCTGCCATCAGTCTATTTCCATCCCTGGCGGCGCGAGAGCATGAAGCGTCTGGCCGAACTCAAGGATGTCCACAAAGGCAAGCGCGCCGTCATCATCGGCAACGGTCCCAGCCTGAGAAACACCGATTTGAGCAAACTCAGGGGGGAATACACCTTTGGCCTGAACCGCATCTACCTGATGTTTCCGGAATTGGGCTTCCACACCACCTATTTCGTCACCGTCAACGACCTGGTCATCGAGCAGTGCCGGGATGATATCCTCGCCCTGCCGATGCCCAAGTTCCTCTCCTGGCGCTCGCATCGTCTCTTCCCTTCCGGCCCGGCGCCGGCGACATTTCTCTACACTACATACGACAATCCCGCATTCGCCCGCGATGCGCGCGGCCGCGTCTGGGAAAGCGCCACCGTCACCTACGTGGCGCTCCAGTTGGCCTTCCACATGGGCTTCGAGCAGGTCATCCTGATCGGCGTGGACCACAATTTTGTCAGCAAGGGCGAAGCCAACAAGACCATCATCTCCGAAGGCGATGATCCCAACCACTTCTCGCCCGCTTACTTCGGCAAAGGGTTCCGTTGGCAGTTGCCCGACCTGGAGACTTCCGAAATCGGCTACAGGCTGGCGCGCCAAGCCTACGAGGCCGCAGGCCGCCAGGTGCTGGACGCCACCATCGGCGGCAAACTGAC
>DYKZ01000307.1 GCA_020722345.1 Anaerolinea thermophila
GACCGTTCCCGGCGGGAAAAAACTTCACGAGTACGTGAACCTCTATATCTGCGCCGGAAATCCGATGATGTACAAACGCCGGGCGCAGTACAAGGAAATTTGCGTCTTGAGAGTCAGTCCTGAGGTGATTGACCTTCCCGGAGTTGTAGTTTGCGACAGAAATGCGTCCAGCGAATATGCCATCTTCAAGGCCACACCCGGTGGTTTGAAAATTGTCAATAAAGAATGGACGTTTGCAGAGTACTGGAACGATCCGGACCAAGTTACAGAATGGCAGAAGAAGGCCGCCAAGTGCGCCGAAGTGCTGGTGCTGGACAAGGTGGCAGCGTATTTCATCACGGCGGCTTACGTCGCATGCCGGGAAGCCCAGGCGACATTGGAAGGTTGGGCCGAAGGTGTTGCTGTGGTGATAAACAGCCATCTTTTTTTCAGATAGGGAGAGAGCCATGGTCAAGGTAATTATAGGCGATATGTTTGAATCCCAGGCGCAAACCCTGGTCAACACGGTGAACTGCGTCGGGGTCATGGGGAAGGGCGTGGCCCTGGAATTTAAAAAGTGCTTTCCCGATATGTTTGAAGATTACGTCCGGCGGTGCGAAGCAAAGCAGGTTCGCCTCGGCCGTCCCTACCTTTTCAAGCGGATGTTTCCGCCCTGGATTCTTAACTTTCCCACCAAAGATCACTGGCGCTCGGTCTCGCGGCTTCAGGATATTGTTGAAGGATTGCGCTATCTTCAGAAGCATTACAAGGAGTGGGGTATCACCTCGCTTGCGGTGCCCCCCCTCGGCTGCGGGCATGGACAGCTCGAATGGCGCGTGGTTGGCCCGACCCTGTACAGGCATCTAAAGGCCCTGGACATTCCGGTTGAACTATACGCACCGTTTGGCACGCCCCATGAGGAACTCCAACCTGCATTTCTGGACAAATCCGACGAATCAGTGCCCCCAAAGGCGGCTCCCTTTAAAATCAGTCCCGCGTGGGTGGCCATTGTGGAGGTGCTGAAGCGCATCGAGGAAGAGCCGTTTCATTGGCCCGTCGGCAGGACGACATTCCAGAAGATCGTCTATTTTGCAAGCGAGTGCGGTATCCCAACCGGCTTGAGATACCAGCGGGGAAGCTACGGCCCTTATGCACCCGCCCTTAAGGAACGCATCACCGTCCTGGTGAACAATGGTCTTGTGCGCGAGGAGCAACTGGGGCGGATGTTCGCCATACGTGTTGGCCAAACTTTTCCCGACGCACGAAAGGCTTATGAGCCGCAGATCAGAGAGTGGGAGCCGATCATCGACAAAGTCGCCGATCTTTTCATGCGCATGAACACCAAGCAGGCGGAAGTGGCGGCCACGGTGCATTTTGCCGCCCAGGAGGCAAAGGCCCGTCCTGAAGAGAAACCCACCGAGAAGGATGTCCTCGATACCGTCATGAAGTGGAAGCAGAAGCGCAGGCCGCCTCTGGACGAAAAGGAGGTCGCCATGACGGTGCGCAACCTGAACATGTTAAGTTGGATCGGTGCAAGGGTCAGCAATGATTTGCCGAT
>DYKZ01000308.1 GCA_020722345.1 Anaerolinea thermophila
TTTGTGTTTAAAAATTCTTGCACAAAAAACAAGCATTTCACTTCTAAGTTCCTAAGTGGCTGTCACATAATCACCCGACTTGCCGCCGCGTTTCTCGACCAGCCGGATGTTCTGTATCTTCATCGTCTTTTCGGCGGCTTTGGCCATATCATAGACCGTCAGCGCGGCCACCGAGACGGCGGTCAGCGCCTCCATTTCAACGCCGGTCTTGCCCGTCGTCTTGACCGAGGCGGTGATGACCACGCCCGGCAACGCATCGTCCAGGGCGAGGGTCACGTCGGCGTGGGTGATGGGCAGCGGATGACATAACGGAATCAGGTCCGAGGTCCGCTTGGCGGCGGCGATGCCTGCGATCTGCGCCACGGTCAGCACGTCGCCTTTTTTCATCTGCCCGGCGCGAATCAGTTCGAGCGTTTCGCGTTTCATCAGCACTTCGCCTTTGGCAACGGCCAGGCGCTCGGTGTCGGGCTTGCCGCCCACGTCCACCATGCGGGCGCGGCCGGAATCGTCGAGATGGGTCAGTCTGGAAGCCATGCGCGAATTATACGTTATAATCCGCCTGCCATGGAATTGAACATCGCCGGACACCAGACAAGCAATTACAATGTCGCCCTGCCCGTCTATGAGGGGCCGCTCGACCTGCTCTTGCAGTTGATCGAGCGCGCCGAACTGGACATCACCGCCGTGTCGCTGGCGCAGGTGACCGACCAGTACCTGGGCTACATCCACCAAATGCAGGTGCCGCCGGACGAGATCTCGGCCTTCCTGGTGGTGGCGGCGAAACTCATCCAGATCAAGTCAGAGGCGCTGCTGCCGCGCCCGCCGGTACGCGAGGCGGGCGAGGAGGATCCCGGCGAGGCGCTGGCGCGCCAGTTGCGCATCTACAAACGCTTCAAGGAACTCGCCAACTGGCTGGACGAGCGCGAGACGAAGCGCCTGCGCACCTACCTGCGGGTGGCTCCGCCCCCGCATGCGGAGGGCCGTCTGGACCTGTCGGATGTCACCCTGACCGACCTGATGGCTGCCGCCGAGACGATTTTTTCTCAGGAGCAGAGCAAGGCCGAACTGGGGACGGTCATCTCGGCGCCGCGCATCACCATCCGCGAGAAGATCGCCTGGATTGCCGAACGCCTGAGCCGTGAGCCGCAGACGCATTTCCGCGCCCTGCTAGGGGAGAAACCATCCCGGCTGGAGGTGGTGGTAACCTTCCTGGCGCTGCTCGAACTGGTGAAGCGTTACCGCGTCTCGGCCACGCAGGCAAGGTTGTTCAGCGACATCCAAATCGAGAAGATGGAAGAGTGGAAGGAAGATGAGGAGTTGGAGATAGAGTTTGAATAGGGAGAGAGCCCTGGTAAGAGAAGCAAAGGGGAAGAATATCTGGGCGCCGACGGGAGAGTAGCCCGTGATTAGAAATCTTCGTCATCTTCATCGGCGTCATAAAATCCCATCTGTTCGCCGATTTGCCTTCTAGCGGGCCTTGGGCTAATTTCTTCAAGAATCTTCGCGGGGTCAGTGACGTTTTGATTGATGAAAT
>DYKZ01000094.1 GCA_020722345.1 Anaerolinea thermophila
CGTTCATGGATACTTTGTGGAAAAAGAGACTCCACGGTTTACTGTAGTGCTACCAAGACGCAAAGCCGCCAGGATTTCTGGGATTGCCGGTTTCAAGTACAATTCGGGTATGTCCGAGACCCTGCCCCCTGACGCTCACAGCCAGATCGAACTGCTGCGCCTGCTGGCCTCCCGCCTGGAGCGCCTGTCAGTGGATTCGCGCTGGGCGCGGCGCGCCTCGGGACTGCGCGGCAACATCGTCAAGGTGCTGGAGGAAGCCGAGGCAGGACCTGTGTCCGGCCCGCGCCTTGACCTGCTCATCGGCCGCAGTTTCGAGATCCTGCGCGCCGCCGCCCGCGAAATCCCGGATATCGATTCCCTGCTCGACGATAGAAGGAGACCCGCTTAATGGTACGCTTGACCCGCGCCGTCCCGACCCTCCTGCTCCTGCTGCTGACCGCCTGCCAGCCTGCGCCTGCCTCCCCATCCGCCCCCGCCGGGACAGAGACCCCCGCCGCGACAGCCGCCTCCCTTTCCGGCACGGCCTCCCCGGACAGTTCAAACCTGGCGACCGAGGCCGCCACCCAGACGCCGCCGTCTGCCACGGCCACGCCCCTCCCGCCGATGGGCGACTGGCGGGAGATGCCCATCCTGCCCGAAGTCAGCCCGCGCGTGCTGGAAATCTACGCCGCCGGTCAGGCCCTGGGACGCGACCCGCACAGTTTCTCGGTCATCGGCGACTGCCAGTCCATCCCCTACGTTTTCCTCGGTCCCTTCGGGCGCGGCGAACTGGCGCCGGAGCCTGCCGAGAGTTACCTGTGGGAGGCGCTGGACTATTTCGAGGCCTCCTTCGACCGCTGGGCAGTCACCTCGCGCGGCGGATTCACCGCCGCCTCCATCCTGAACCCCCTCCAGGCCGACCCGCAGAACTGCAAACCCGGCGAGACGCCGCTGACCTGCGAGTACCGCCTGAACAACCCGGCCTTCGTCATCATCACGCTCGAAACCTGGCTCGACCAGAAAACGATCGAACGCTACGAAAACTACCTGCGCCAGATCCTCGACTACGTCGTCGAGCGCGGCAGCGTGCCCATCCTGCTCACCAAGGCCGACGCCGCTGAAGTGGACGAGGGCATCCACGTCATCAATCCGGCCATCGCCCGCGTGGCCTACGAATACCAGGCGCCGCTGGTCAACTTCTGGAAGGCAGCCCAGTACCTCGACAACGCCGGCCTCGACCCAACCCGCGACGGCTTCCACCTCAGCCCCGAAGCCTACAAGGTCAAGAATCTGCTCGCCCTGCGCGCCCTCTACCTGGTCTGGAGGGCAGTCGAAGGGCAGGACGTGAGCCAGATCATCCCTTCCGGCGAGCCGACCGCCGCGCCGGGGCAGTCCACGCCCGAAGCCGGGAGCAGGCCGCAGGTCAACGCGCCGGAGTGCGGTGGCGGGTGCATCTTCTTCGGGACAGCCATCTCCCGCGACGGGACGGTGACCGGCAACGGCGTCTTCGCCTACGCCTACGAAACGCGCACCCTCACCCAGGTCCTCGCTCCCGGCTACGACCTGCAGGATGTCAGCGAAGACGGGACGCGCCTGCTCGTCAACGCCGACAATCTGCTCTACATTGTCAACCTCGCCGACAACTCGTCCAGCCTGGTCAGCAGTTCCTTCTACCCGCTGGGAAGGCAGGGCGCCTACTGGGACAGCGCCGACAGCGAAGTCATCTTCCTCGACCAGGCCGCCCCCCTCCAGACCGAAACCGGCCAGGCCATCAACCTTTTCCCCTCGCCGCGCGACGGCGAAATCTACGTCGAGAGCGGCGTCTGCGAAAGCAAGGATTTCTGCCGGCCGGGCGGCATCTACCGCCTCGGCCCCGGCAAGAGCCTCACCCGCCTCGATTCCTACCTGCGGCCGGTCTTCTCGCCGGACGGGGCGCGGGTGGCCTTCCTGAACCCGGAAGCGGCCCTCCCGCTCAACTATTTCCACATCGGCTACCTGCTGCTCGAAGAGACCGAACGCGGCGCCGCCAGCCGCCGGGTGCTCTATTTCCCCGAAGAACACGGCTTCATGTACTACCCGGAGGTGCGCGACTACGCCTTCTCCCCGCAGAGTGACCGGCTGATGATCCTCTACGACGTGTACAGCGAGTACTTCGAGAAATCCCAGGCCCTGCAAACCTACCTGTGGGACATCGGCAGCGGCGTGCTCTACGACTTCGGGCGGCTGACGGGCATCAACGCCGGCCTCAACCCGCGTCAGGTCTGGTCGCCGGACGGGCAGAAAGTGCTCTTCTTCCTGACCGACGTGACCGGCGATGAGCAATTCACCATCAGCATCTTCCAGTCCGACCTCGGCACGGGCGAAAGGCTTGTCCTCCATCACGAAGGCCTGCTGACCAGCGCCGATTACATCTACTTGACCAATCTCTATTGGAGGTGAAAGATGACCCTACCTAAAACCATGCGCGCCATGCTGCTCGACGCCCCGCGCTCCCCCCTGCGGCTGGCAGAAATCCCCGTCCCGCAGCCGGGACCTGGTCAGGTGCTGCTGAAAGTGCGCGCCTGCGGCGTCTGCCACACCGACCTGCACATCGTGGACGGCGAACTGACCGAACCGAAACTGCCGCTCGTGCTCGGACACCAGATCGTGGGAACGGTGGTCGGGCGCGGAGCCGGGGCCGGTCGGTTCCGGACCGGGGAGCGGGTCGGCGTCCCCTGGCTGGGGTCCACGGACGGGACGTGTCCCGCCTGCCGGCGCGGCCAGGAGAACCTGTGCGACCATCCCGTTTTCACCGGCTACAGCGTGGACGGCGGCTTTGCCGAGTACACCGTGGCCGATGAGCGTTTCTGCTTCCCCCTCCCCGACGCCTACGCCGATGTGGACGCTGCCCCGCTGCTGTGCGCCGGGCTGATCGGCTACCGCACCTATCGCATGGCCGGCGAGAACGTCGAGGCGCTGGGCTTCTACGGCTTCGGCGCGGCGGCGCACCTGATTGCCCAGGTGGCGCGCTTCGAGGGGAAGAAAATCTACGCCTTCACCCGTCCCGGCGACCGGGCGGCGCAGGAGTTTGCCCTGCGCCAGGGAGCGGACTGGGCCGGAGATTCGACTGTTGCCCCGCCCGAACCGCTCGACGCCGCCCTGATTTTCGCTCCCGTCGGGCCGCTGGTGGTGGAGGCGTTGAAAGCCGTGCGCAAGGGCGGCGTGGTCGTCTGCGGCGGCATCCACATGAGCGACATCCCGTCGTTCCCCTACGCCCTGCTGTGGGAGGAGCGCGTCGTCCGCTCGGTGGCCAATCTGACGCGCCGCGACGGCGAGGAGTTCTTTGCCGTGGCTCCAAAAGTGCCGGTGCGCGCCGAAGTGCAGACCTTCCCGCTCGAAGCCGCGGACCAGGCCCTCAATCTGCTGCGCTCCGGCGGCCTGACGGGCGCGGCGGTGCTGGTGGTTTGATAACCGCGCAGACGGGAATCACCCCGTTGACCGGCGCCGAGGCCGGGCATATAATTGATTTAGGGCGTTAGGCGGTCGGCCCGCCCAGACGCTCACGCCCTGCCTGCGGCACGAAGTGCTGTCAGTGTCCCCGCGGTTTGAATCACCTCAAGGATACACTGACACCATGTCATCCCGTAGCGTAGCGGAGTGGACGCTCCAGGCAAGGACATTCTAATAACACTTGCCGTTGGGCAGCTGTTAGTCAAAGATTGGCATCCGCAAAATGACTTATGGGTTTGGAGAAAAAATGAACACAAATTTCAGAAAGCATAGTCTTCCGTCGGAGATCGCCCATCAGAAAGAAAAGCAATCGGGGCAAGGATTAGTTGAGTATGTTCTTATCATTGTGGTAATCGTAGTTGTTGTAGCTTGCCTTGTTCTTGTCGGTGTCTCTTTGTTGTGGGGGCACTTAAATTCCGCTGGACGTGTTGGTATCATCTTAAGCATCGTAGGAATTGCTGCATTAGCGATTGCCACCTTGTTTTTCGTTCCCGTCTATATCACATACCTTGAGCAAGTTGTTAGTGGCGAGATGAAATTTTCAGATTTTCTATCAATGCTTTCGTCACAACAGCTGCCCGAGAGTGTAGCAGAAACGGGCAAAACAGGACTACCCAATAGGCCGCGGCAGAGCCATTTGGTAAGAACCATCGAGATCGTAGCCGCAATTTCCGGTATCATTTCATGTTTAATCGCAGCATTAGCCTTAATCGTTGATATCGCGAAATGAAAAAGCCGCCCAACACCGTTTCCTGGGAAACAGCTCGATTTCAGGCCGGGACGAGTTGGAAGCCAAGTTTGGCGGCTTTCTTTTGCAGGTATTTGACTTGCTGTTCGCGGTATTTCTGTTCGTACTGTTCTACGTTCAACGGTTGATACTCCACTTTGTACTTTAACATGCGGTAATACACGCGAGCGATCAGGTGGGCGGTGGCCACGGTGGCCTGCGCTTTATCCAGTCTGCCGCGCAAGAACGCACATATTTGGCAGCATGGCAACCCCCATGCTGAACGGTTGAAACGGGATGAGAACTTGCGCACTATCCGCAAGTCTGGCCGCAAAGCCTGGAAGAAAAACTCTGGCTACCATATGCGCTCTCTGGCAGAAACCACCATGTTCCGCTTCAAAACTATCTTCGGCGACCGCCTGTCTGCGCGCCTGTTGGAAACACAGACTACACAAGCGCTGATTGGTGAAATGGCCTTTGAAGATTATCCGATCCAATGTAGTGAACAAACCAACCATGCTGTCTTGGTGTATACTCAGAAATGTCTCCATGGTCTGGCCGCAGGATAAAATTGGCCGCGGATTTCGTCCCCGCTTTTCAAACCCAAATTATGCCACATTGACAGGCCTGCTTACTTTTTGGTTGCGGCTGGAAGCCGCGCTATGACAGAACATCATCTCTCCAGCGCCGACCTCCTCTGGCTCGCCCTTGTTCTGATGGTTGCACTGGCAATCGCCTTCCTGCTGCCGGTCACGCCGCAGGACTATTGGTGGTATCTGCGCATCGGGCGCGACACGCTGGCTGCCGGCGCCGTCCCGACTGTGGACGAACTGTCCTTCTCACAGTCCGGCGCGCCGATGGTCTATCACTCGTGGGGCGCAGCGGTGCTTTTCTGGCTGTTGTATCAACTCGGCGGCCTCCCGCTTACCGTCCTCCTGCGCGGCCTGCTGGTCGCGGCGGCCTACGGATTGGTCTGGCTCACCGCCCGCCGCCTGGGAGCCGGGCGTATTGGAGCAGCGCTCACCCTCCTGCTGGCCGTGCTGGCCTCCAGCGGCAACTGGTCCATGCGCCCGCAACTCTTTGCTTATCCGCTCTTTGCTCTTGCGCTGTTTATCCTGTATGCGTGGCAAAACGGGGGAAAGAATCCCACCACAAAGGAACACCAGGGAAAACAGCAATCCTCTGCTCATCCTTCGAGAAACTTTTTGTCCTGCGTGTTAAAACTCTTCCTGCCAAAACAGAAAGCCGTTTACTGGCTGCCGCTGCTCAGCCTGCTGTGGGTCAACCTGCATGGCTCGTTCATCATGCTGATCCTGCTGGCTGGCGCGGCGCTCGTCTTTGGCCGCGGCGACCGGCGCAGCCTGGCCCTGGCTTTTGCCGGCATCCTGCTCGCCACTTTGGTCAACCCGCGCGGCCTCGGCGCATGGATCTACGTTTACGACTCGCTCACCATCGCCGCCAATCGCTTCTCCGCCGAGTGGAGTCCGCCGGTCAACAGCGGCTGGCAGATGAACCTCTCCTTCCTCTGGCTGCTGGCCTTTCCGCTCCTCGCCGCCCTCTCGCCCCGCAAACTCAGCCGTCTTGAATGGACTTGGTTCCTCGGCTTTGGCTTCCTGGCGTTATGGGGCGAACGTTACGTCATCTGGTTCATTTTCATCCTGACCGTGCTGACCCCCCTGATGCTGGCGGACTGGGAACGTAAACTGATTAAAGACTCCCCTCCGCCCCGCGCCGGGACCCGTCTCCTGCCTGCCGTTAATTCGATCCTTGTCCTCCTCCTGGTCCTGCTTCCGTTCCCCCTCCTGCCCGGACTGCGCGACGCCTGGTGGCCGGATTCTCCTCCCGCCACCGAGAATACGCCCATCGCCGCGACCGAATGGCTGGCGGCCCACCCCAACCTGCCCGGTCCGTTGTGGAGCGAGATCGGCCTCGCCAGTTACATCGAATTCGCCCTGCCTTCCCGTCCGCCCTGGATGGACACGCGCTTCGAACTCTTCACTGTTGAGCAATGGGAATCCTACAGTGCGGTCACCCATGCCCGTTATGACTGGCAGCCGCGGCTGGATGAAATCGGCGTCAATCTCTTGATGGTTTCTACGCAATACCAGCCGGATCTGCTCGAAGCCCTGGCGTCCGCCCCCACATGGTGCGAAATTTATCGCGACGAAATCGCGGTCATCTACGAACGTTGCGGAGGCGGGGAATGACGCGCTTTCGCGGAAAACTCGCCCTCCAGCAGCGCGTCCTGGCTGCCTACCGCGCCCCGTTCTTCGATGCTCTGGCGCAGGCCTGCGACGGCGGTCTCTCGGTGTTCGCCGGTCTGCCGCGCCCGGAAGAATCCATAGCAATTACAACGCAATTGCGCAATACGCAGTACGCAGCAGCCTCCAACATCCACCTCCTCAATGGCGCGCTCTATTTCTACGCCCAGCGCGGCTTCCTGTCCTGGCTGGCAGACTGGAATCCCGACGTTCTCATCGTGGAGGCCAACTCGCGCAACCTATCCATCCCGGCTGCCATCCGCTGGATGAAACGCCGCGGCCGCCCGGTAATCGGCTGGGGACTGGGCGCCCCGCGCCGCTCCGCCTTGTCAAGATGGAGGGGGGCTTACTTGCGCCGGTTCGATGCCCTGCTGACCTACTCGCGCCGCGGGGCGGAGGAATACACTGCCCTAGGTTTCCCGGCTGACAGGATTTTCGTTGCCCCGAACGCGGCCGCGCCGCGCCCTGCACATCCCCTGCCAGAGCGCCCGCCGCGCTTTCAGGGCAGACCGTGCATCCTGTTTGTGGGCCGCCTGCAGGCCCGCAAGCGCCTGGATGACCTGTTGCACGCCTGCGCCTCCCTGCCCGAAAATATCCGGCCGCGCCTGGTCATTGTTGGCGACGGGCCGGAGCGCGCCGCCCTGGAGTCGCTGGCAAAGACGATCTATCCTTCGGCGGAGTTCACCGGCGCGAAGCACGGCGCGGACCTGAGGCCGTATTTCCTCGCCGCGGACCTGTTCGTCCTGCCGGGGACGGGCGGGCTGGCGGTGCAGGAGGCCATGTCGTGGGGGCTGCCGGTTGTGATGGGGGAAGGGGACGGGACAAATGATGACCTCGTCCGCCCCGGAAACGGGTGGCAGGCAAAGGGTCCGGGCGCGCTCGCTGCGGCGCTGGCAGAGGCGCTGGCGGATATTTCCCGCTTGCGCCGGATGGGGGCCGAGTCCTACCGCATCGTCAGCGAGGAGATCAACATCGAGAACATGGTCAGGGTATTCGTGCAGGCGTTGAATTACACGAGCCGGGGAAATTCGGGGCTATAATACGACTGTCAATTCAGATATTCTTATGGAGGCGGCGCCATGAAATTCAAGATATTGCAGGACAGCGCTTCTCTTTATCCCCAGCCCGATTTCAATTCGGGGCCGGTGCGCACCCTGAACCGCGGCGATGTGGGCGAACTGGGAAGCGTCAAACGGGCAGGCGGCAAGCAGTGGGTGGAAGTGACCATGCTGGACGGCAGCAAGGGCTACCTGCCCGGCGATACGCGCATCTTCTCGATGATCCAGGCCATGCTCAACCGCAAGACGCCTCTCTACGCCACTGCCGATAAGAGCGTGGTGAAACTGGAACTGCCCAAGCGGACGATGGTGCAGTTCCTGGATTTGGTCGAGCAGAACGGGCAGAGGTGGATCTACGTCCAGGATGCTGCCGGCAACCAGGGATACATCGAAGACAATACCCCGATCACGCGCAAGGAGCCGGTGACGAAGAAGACCGGCATCACCAACATGTTGGTCGGTGGCGGGTTCTTTGTATTGGGCTTGATCGTGACGATCGCGTCTTATTCCGTGGCCTCCTCCGGCGGCACGTACTATCTCTGCTGGGGCGCAATCATCTTCGGCGCCATCCAGTTCATCCAGGGGCTGATCCAGTACCTGACGGCAAAGGAATAAGTTTTGGCAAAATGCAGAGGCGGCCGGGGAGGCCGCCTCTGTCAATTTAACGGGAGCAGGCTGCGGGTCTAGACCCAGCCGCGCAGTTGCATGGCCTTGACCACACGATTAATAGCCACCATGTAGGCGGCGTCACGCATGTAAACCTTCTGTTTGAGGGACATGTTCAGCACAGCGTGGAAAGCGGCTGTCATCTTGGCGTCCAGTTTGTTCAGGACTTCTTCCTTCGACCAGTAGAAGTTCATGTCGTTCTGCACCTGTTCGAAATACGAGCAGGTCACGCCGCCGGCGTTGCACAGGAAGTCGGGGATGTCGAAGATATTGTGGGCCTTGAAGTATTCGTCGGCTTCGGGGGTGGAGGGACCGTTGGCGCCTTCGGCGATGATCTTGACGCGCTTGGACATCTTCTTGACGGTCTCGCCGTTGACGGTGCCGGAGAGGGCGCCGGGGATCAGAACGTCGGCTTCCTTGGTGATCCAGGCGTCGCCGTCCTCGACCTTGTAACCGGCTGCCTGGGCCTTGGCCTTATCAATCGTACCGTACTGGTCGGTGATGGTCATCAGGAAGCGCGGGTCAATGCCGCCTTCTTTGCTGTAGGTGTAAGCGCGCTTGTCGTTGCGGTCCCAGCAGGAGACGCAGGCAACGGTGCCGCCTAGGATTTCGATGAAGCCGATGGCTGCGTACTGGGCGACGTTGCCGAAACCCTGCATGGCCGCCACAGATTTCTTGGGATCTATGCCCAGGTACTTCATCGCTTCGCGGACCGTGTAGATGACGCCATAACCGGTGGCCTCGGTACGGCCTTCGGAACCGCCGCCGCCCAGGGGCTTGCCGGTGAACACGCCGGGGGTGTACTGACCGACCAATTTCGAATACTCATCCATCATCCAGCCCATCATCTGCGGCGTAGTGCCAACATCCGGAGCCGGGACATCTTGACGCGGGCCGATGTTTTTCCACATTTTCTGCACCCAGCCGCGGCACAGGCGTTCCTTCTCGCCGACCGACAGGGTAGCCGGGTCCACCACGATGCCGCCCTTGCCGCCGCCCAGCGGGATGTCGGCCACGGCGCATTTCCAAGTCATCCAGGTCGCCAGGGCGCGCACCATGTCAAAGGTCTCCGCCGAGTGGAAGCGGATGCCGCCCTTGTTGGGGCCGCGCGCATTGTTATGCTGGACGCGGAAGCCCTCAAAGAGGCGCATGGAACCATCGTCCATGCGTACCGGGATGCGGAAATGGTACTCGCACATCGGCCAGCGCAACACCTCGGCAATCTGCGGGTCGAGGTTGAGCAGTTTCGCAACGTGGTCAAATTGTTGCTGCGCCATTTCGAATTCGTTGAATTTTTCAGCCATCTTGTCTCTCCTGATAAAGATTTGGGTCTGGTGAAAGTATAAGCGGGCACCCCGGACGGGGGGCCCGCTCTAAAGTGCACCTATGGAAAATGATTCCATCATGGGCAGTTTCACCAAGAAAGGACTTGCACCCTTAAAATACCTGATTATCGGTGCGGCGTCAATATGACAAAAACCACTCGCGCCTGTGACTTCCCTCGTGAGTTTTGTCACAAGCAGGATTTGGCAGGATGGGAAACAAAAGCGACCTCTCCAGGCCGCAGCGTTCGGGACCCTTCGCCTGCTACTCCTCCCGGTCATTCTCCTCGCCCGAATCGAGTTCAATCTTCACTTTTTCCAAGTCGAGCGAAACCCACAGCAGGAGCACGTGCCCCTCAGAGGTCTCGACAGAACGCACTGCCACGATGGGCGCCTTTTCCTCCAGCCCCAGGTCGTTGCGGTAATGCAGGTGGATGGGCAGGTTGGCTTTCCAGCGGCGGTAACAGCGTTCCACCAGCGCCGGCCCGTTGAACGTCCGCAGGCGGGTCATGACCGTCAGGGGGATGCGCGGCCCCTCGCTGAGACTCAGCGCCCAGGCGTCCTGGACCGGCTCGAATACGGGGGGTGGACCTTCAATGATGGTGATCTTGTCGTCCATATCGTTCCTGTTACGAAAATCATACCATAAAAATCCGGCTTATAATCTAACCATATTGTTAGAAATACCGCC
>DYKZ01000309.1 GCA_020722345.1 Anaerolinea thermophila
CAAGTCGGCATCCAGCCCCTCATCACCGACATCGCCAGCATTGACGCAGCCGCGAGAAAATCCACGTCGTCCCGCTGGCGTTGATCCTGCCGGAGGGCCAATACCGCGATGGGGTGGACATTGACCCGCGCCAGTATTACCGCCGTTTGCGGCAGGACAGCCTCTCTCCCAAGACCTCCGCGCCTTCGCCGGGGGAGTTTCTGGCGCTCTATCAGAAACTGGCAAAATCCCACCGCGCCGGCGTAGTGATCACGCCGCCGCAGGAACTGACCCAGACTTGGGAGTCGGCCCGCCTGGGCGCGGAGATGGTCGCCGACAAATTCCCGGTCGAGGTGGTGGACAGCCGCACGGCCGGCCCGGCGCAGGGGTTCATCGCCCTGGCCGCCGCGCGCGCCGTCGCCGCAGGCGCCGATTTGCAGGCTGTCCTGAAAGTCGTCCAGGAGACGCAGAAGAACGTCGGCTTCGTCGGCGCGCTGGACACGGTCAAACTGCTGATCGAAGGCGGGCGTGTCGCGCACCTGAACCGCTGGCTGAAATCCGCCTTGCGGCTCTATCCCATCCTGTACATCCACCAGGGGCAGATCCGCCTGATTGGCATGGCGCGCACCAAAGCCAAAGCCGTGGAGCGGATGATTGACTGGCTGCGCGAAAACGTCCCCGCGGAGGGCCTCTCGCTGGCGGTGGCGCATACCGACGCCTTCGAGGAAGCGGCCGCGCTGGAAAAGAGACTGCTGTCTCTCTTCCACCCGGACGAGCATTTCGTCACCGAACTGACGCCGGTCATCGGGGCGCACGCCGGCCCGGGCCTGCTGGGAGTTGGGTGGTGGCTGCATCCGCCTCTCGTCCCGAAGGAGGCGTGAGCATGGACGACGAAAAGAAACCGAACGCATCGAATCTGACCTGTGCCTGTGTGCAGGACCCCTTTACGGACCTGCCGCCCGAACTGCGCCCCAAGCCGGTGCAGAAGGTCGGCGGCCTACGCAAGGTGACCTGTCCCGGCTACGGGCTGGTCTACTGGACGAACCGCAAGACCGATTGCGCGTGGAATGCGAGAAGAAGGGCGTCCGCCCGTCGGTTAGCCGGAAAGGAGAATGACATGTTGGGTACTCTGTCACCGTCGAGGGCTATGTTCCCGAACAGTCGGCAATGGTCTTGGACGAGGCGTTCGACATTGCCACGCGCGCCGGACTGCATTGCGTGCCCCAGGCGCACCGCGTTGCGGAAACCATCGAGATTGGCGCGCTGTATTTGCCTGGGCACGAGAACTGCCTGCAGATTTCACTGCGAACCTTGGTGGTAGATAAAACGGAAAAAGCCCGCTCTAGAGCGGGCTTGGAAGAAAAAATCCCTTGTTTTAGGCCCCAAAGTGGGGAGAGACTGGGATTCGAGTGGCGAGGGTGAGACTTGAACTCACAACCAAGGGCTTATGAGTCCCCTGCTCCACCATTGAGCTACCTCGCCAAGCGGGCTAGATATTACTATGAGGGGGCGGTTTTGTCAACAATTTTACTCTTTTGGCAGCAGTGA
>DYKZ01000310.1 GCA_020722345.1 Anaerolinea thermophila
GTAACTATTCAGCCGTCGGCAGTGAGAGGCGGCAGGCAGGCCGGTCGAAATGGCGTACCGACTAAAGCCAACCGTAACGCCTCAAGGATGTTCTGGCCATTTTTGCGCGCGGTCGAGATATAGCTGCGGATAGCGCAGAAAGTCTTGGCCCCGGTGTCGGTGCGAAAACAACCGGAGACCTTTTGCTTGAGCTTGACCATGCGCAGGTCCCGTTCGGCCAGGTTATTATCAAACGGCACCTTGAAATCATACATAAAGGCCAACACGGCGTTACGATGCTTATCCAAGCGGTCGAGGAGATTACGCGCCGGGCTTTGTTTCGGTTTCCCCCGGGCTTTGGGGGCATCCGGCTCCGGCACGGGGAGGGGATTCGCCACATAGCCGGCGGTGAGCACCGCCTGATAGCGCGTTGCGAAGTGGGCCAGCTGTGCTGCGGAGAGGGTCGTTTGTCCAGCCTCACGGGCTACGGCGACGCTGTCTTTGATCTCCAACAGCAACTGCGCCATATCCTCAGCCCACGCTTGCTCGTGGCGCTCGTGCAAAAACACCAAGTCGCGCAAGTGATGGGCATTACAAGTGGCATGTTGGGCGTCAGGATACTTGAAGTAGGAGGCATAATCGTCGTGCATCACCCGGCCGGTACGATGCGGGAGAATATCCAGGGCTTGATGGGCTTTGACGCCGCGATGTGGGTCCACGTCCAGATAAGTCACGTTCTCGGTGCTGGCGACATGCACCCACTGCAAGCGTCCGTCCACCCGCAAACCGCTCTCATCGACATGCACCGTGTCCGCCGTGGCTTGCAAGTGCGTCTTGACCGCCGCATTCACCGCCGCGACCTGTTCCGCGAGCACCGCGCTGGCGTGGGCAATGGTGCCGTCGCCGATGGCTTGCTCATACAAGTCCCAGAAGATCTCGGCGGTGCGCTCCACCGGAATGTGGTGATACTGATTGAAGTAGACCATTTGCCCCTGCAAGATCGGGCCATATTGGGTGGGTTGGGTCACGTCCAGCGGAAACTCGGCCTGGGTGACGGTCTGACAGTGCGGACAGGTCTTGATTTCCGCCTGATGTTCCGTCACTTCAACCCGCACCGGGGGCAGGTCAAAGACTTGACGCCGCGCGTAGGTGCTGGCGGCCACATCAGTCAGGTCCGTGTGGCAATGCGGACACTCGCCCACGCGGTGCACCTGATAGTGGTCAGGTTGGTCTACCATCTCGAGCGTGCGCCCCGGATGCCCGGGTTGCGCGCCAGCTTTCTTCCCGCTGGGTTGGCGGAGACTGCGCTGGCGGGGCTTTTTCAGCCCATCGCTGCTGGGCGGCTTGCTACTGTTACGGCTATTCTTCGCCTGTTGATCTTCCAGGGCCTGTACCCGCGCCACAAACGTACTGAGCAGAGTCTGTAACTCAATCACCAACTTCAGTACAGCTTCTTCGCCTTCTTGATAAATGGCGCGTATTTCTTCAGGTGTTCGTTGTTGTATCACGATCATAGCTTGATGGTAGCACAGTTCTATCAGATT
>DYKZ01000095.1 GCA_020722345.1 Anaerolinea thermophila
CGATCAGGTGCTGGCCCTGTCCCGTTCGCCGCAGGTCAGCCGTGATGGCTGGAAAAGGCCGCGTAAAAAGGGCGCCTGACCGGTCACGATCGGCTCCTGACCATAGTCCGGCTGGGTTACGGGCAGGCCTGGGAAGGGTTTCGCTCGGTACGGACCCGGCCTGAGCGGCTAATCACGATGGCGCGCCGCTCCCCGTGCGAGGTGCAGAACAATAACGTGCCCGCCTGGAAGGCGCCGTTAAGTTGGCTGGGTTGCCCCAAGGCATTGAAGGAAACGTATGCCGCCGTGCTTCCCGTGCTGCTGATGCTGATGCCTTGCGGAGCGTCACCATGGGCCAGGATGCGTTCTCCCTCATCGGTTCGCGCATTGCGGTTCGGATCCTCGAACACCTGCCAGCCCTCGCTCCATGATCCGCCTCTCGGCACCATGGAAATTCGCCGGCCATACATGATCGCCGAGTTGCGCGCGGTGGTCATGTGGACATGGAAATCACTGACAGCGGTTTCCAGACGGGATTTGCGCACCATCTCCTGCATGGACGGAACACCGATGCCGGCGATCAAGCCCGCCATCAAAATCCCAAGCATCAGCTCGGCGAGACTGAAGCCACCTACGTTGCGGGCGATGTTCCGCATGTGCACCTCCATGTGCATTGATTCATTCCAGAGGGACGCTTACTGGAGTTTTGGTCTCACGCCGGATTTACTACCAACACTGGGCGGCTGTGCCCGTGCCTGTAAACGTCTTTCGTCCGGTCTGGTCGATCCCGAGTACAGCGCAGCGCGTATCCTGGGCTGCCTGTGTGTTGATGGGCGTGGCCGTAAGGGTGTAGGTCTGAGGGGCAACCCCCGCCAAGGCAATGACATAGTGCACTTGCAGGTCATTCACGCACTGGGTAACAGGGAGGGCGACCGCCGCGCCGCCGCTATCTAGGTCGTATCGGCCATTGGTGGTGTAAAACCGCTCCATAAACTGCGCCATTTCCATCAAGCAGGCCTTGGCTTCGCCCCGGCGGCTTTTCATGACCTGGTCTTGGTAGGAGGGATAGGCAATGGCCGCCAGAATACCCACGATAGCGACCGTGATCATGAGTTCGATCAGGGTAAACCCGCGCTTGGTTCGAATCATGACGGATACTCTCACTTAAGAATCTGGATCTGGGTCAGGTGAGGAGGCTTATTGAAGGGCAAGGGCAGTTGAGGGATCACCCGAACGGCGCCGCCAATCTGAACGTCCTTCATGGCCGCGGGCTTGTTGCCCCGGGTGATGGCGGTGCCGGTGGTGAAATAGAATGTACGGTCATCAACCAGGATCCACCCTTGCTGGATGTTCAAGCCGTCCACCCGGCCTTGCCAGACACCCTCGGCCTCTTCTATCGGCGGATCGGCGACGTCCACGGCCAGGGTGGGCATGGCCATTGCCATGAGCAGGGCCATTGTGAAGCCTTTGAGCTTATTCATGGTTCTATCCTCTGTGCTTTATTCGGCGACAAGCTCACGCCAGGTGCGGCGCAGGCGTGTGGAGTCGCTCTCACCGACTGACAATACCCCCGCGCTGGATGTGCTGACCATCTTGCAGTCCCCCCCATCCCGGCAATTCGTAATAATCGACTCTTTGTCGAGGAAATACACCCCGGCGTTGTCGAAGCGAATGCCCGAAGCAGGAATCTTGTTGCCACTTCCATCGTCGACGAAGTCGCTGTTGTTAAATGCGCCATCCTGGTTGTAATCGAACGGCGTAACGTTTTTCAGACGGCTGCCAGAGAGGGCCTGCAGTTCGTAGACCCAGCTCGATCCACCCGCGTTGCAGGGGTTATCCGAAGGCGTGACGGTGACAAAGATGACGCGATCGCCACGCAGGAGCGGAGCCTGATGCACGCGTTCCCTGCTTTCCGTGGACAGATCCAGATACCAGCCCAGGTGGGAGCCTGAGGAGGGAAGACTGCCATCATCGGTGTCGTGCCAGTTGACCGTGTTGTTGGAAGTGACGCGCGCATCCGTGTTGGTGAACGTTCCGCTATCGTCTCGGACAATGGTCTGCTTCAGGAGATGTGTACGGGTGATGCCCGTGTTGTGAGCATCCTGTTTGTCCCAGATGCCGTAGAAGGTCTGGATCTGGGATGTGGTGGTATCGGATGCGCCGAGATACTTGCCCGTGCCGAAGTACACGATCACGCCGTTGCCGGTGGGGTGGCGTCCCGTGGCGGGTTCGGTGGTGATCGGCTGGCGGTTGCCGTAGGGATCGCGGGCGACGTACATCGGCTCTCCGCTGTAGGCCACGGCCGGCGTGGCTGTTGTGAAGTCGAATTTCCACAGGTTGCCGTAGAGATCGCCGGCATACACGGCATCGACATAACCATCCTGGGGCTCGGTCGGAGTCGCGCCATGCAGGTCCACGGCGGTGATGCCGGAAATGCCGTTGTTGCTAAAGGTCGTGCTCCCGCCGTCGCTGGTCGGGACCGCCAGGCGTGCTATCAGATTGCCGTTGGCCGCATTCACCACGTACAGCGCGGCCGCTGTAGTGCCGTCCGTGTAGCCGCTACCGAAGATGACTGCGGTTTCACCCGTGCGCAGGGTGACAACCTTGGGCTTGCCGTAGGTGTAGCCCAGATTGGCGTCGGTGAATTCCCACTTGAAGATGTTGCCGGCGTTGCTTTCGCTGAACGTCGCTGGGTCGGTAATGTCGAGTGCGTAGACGGCCTTGCCGCCAAGCCCAAGACCGCCGAACAGATAGGTCTTGAATGCCCCACTGGCTTTGATGTCATAGGCAATCATCCCGCCATCGACAAAGCTCGCATGGTTGTAGTCCTTGCGTGCCAGCTTGTGCAGGTTGGGGTACACCGCGCTGGGGATGAAGGCGAAGACCTCTTCGCCGGTCATGGCATCGAAAGCATGCAGCATGCCGTCATTGGCGCCCACGTAAACCATCTTGCGGCGCCCTGCATAAGCCGTCTGGAAGTTCGAATAGTCCGCGTCCCCCGGATAGTAGAATTCTGGTGCGCCAACGTAGAGTGGTGCGGGCGCGGAGTTGATGATGTCACCCAGCACGCTGCTGCGCTTTCGGAATGTGGTGCCTTCCAGTGAGCGATCGCCGCGGATGAAGTCCAGGCGCTTGTCGCCCAGACTGTCGCCGTTATCGAGGAGGGTCTGATGGCTGGACGAGAGACTGGTCCACCGGAAGGGCTTCCCCCCGCCGCTGTTGGTGATGATATTCCGCCCGCTGCTCCAGTCCTTTGCATCCAGTTGCGAGGCGGCTTGCCATGTGGCGCCCGAGCACACCGCGCCGCGCGGCTCGGTGTTGCACGAGCCGCCCGAACCGGTTCCGTCCGAGATCCTGTAGGCATAGAGATTGCCCGACCAGTCGCTGGTATTGAAACTGGTCTGATAAACATAAGTATCGGTCGCGATGCGGCTTCCGCTGAGCGAGGCGGCGACGGCGGTTCCCTGGCGATCACTGATGCCCTTGATGATTTCCTCGAAGGCCTTGACCACATCGTCAGGCGATTCCGCGCTGTAGAAGCGGCCACGGCCGTTGACGGCTGCGTGCCACAGGTCATAAACATTGCCTGGGACGGCGTTGCGTAGCGTGTTGGGCCAATCCATGCTCCCGTCGGCCAGCGAGGGGAAGGCGCCGGAGTACATGTCGCCGCCCCAGTCGGAGCCCAAGTAGCCGCCTAGCCCAAGGCCGATGGTGTAAGTCACCATGTGCTGCCATGTGGCGGGGTCGTTTTTGGGGTTCCAATAAGGCGTAAAGGTCTTTCCGCCGATGGTTTCATTCGACTCCACCGGCATGAACCTCAGTACATCGGAGGAAGGAAGACTGCTCAGATCCTCGGCCCAGTATTTAAGGGCGATATCCGCAAGGTTGGTGTAGCTGTTGTCCTTGCGGTAGGGCGAGGTGGGGCTGTAAGTCTGTCCATCCGGCAGACCGTGACTCGCATCGTCATAATCGTGGATACCGCTGGTGTAGGTGCCGTTCCAGATGCCGTCGGTCATCAAGATGGAGAAGTTGCCACGGCACTCGTATTGAGGGCTGGTCACGGAGCCGGGAATCTTGTCGTAGGGACGAGAGGTCTTGAACATTTCGCCCGCGCGTTTTGCAGCGTTCAGCAAGGGGGTGCCGCCTCTGGCTGGTGAGCGTTGCAGCCATTTGAAGAAGTCGGTTCGCGCCGTACCGTCGAACACCCTAAGCCGGCTGTCGTAAGTTGTTCCCTTCCTGTCCATGCAGCTTGTGCCGAAGCCGCGGCAGGTATGCAGGTTCTGGAAGGCGACACGGAAGTTGGAGTTCAGTTGGGTGAAGGCGAGCGAGGCCGCGGACACGGTGGCCAGGTTGCGGGTGCGGTAGAACGAATACCAGTTGGCGAAATTCTTCTGTTTGTCTGCTGAGTCGACATCTCCGTCCTGGTCGATGTCGAAGTTGGCGATATCGGCTGCTGAGCCGACGGTCACAGCGTCATAGCAGTCGTTGTCGGTGTAGGCCCCGTAGGCATCCTTCGCGGTAGTGTTGCAATTGGCGTTGGAAAGATCGAGCAGGGCGTAGTGATAGCCGATGTCATCCGTCCGGCTGCTATCGAAAGTGTTGTTGGGATTGTAGGAAATCGTGGCGCGATAGACCGAGGCGCGGAGGTCCTGCGTGCCCCTGCTGGTGTCGAAGCCGTTTCGATAGGCATACGGCCAGCTTGTCGAGCGGGGATTCCCGTTTTCATCCGGCGGCGCCGGGTAGAGGTTCCTCGGGTTGTAGTACATCGCGTTGTAGGACGACGAGAACCAACGCTTGCCAGGGTTAGTGCCGTTGCGGACGTATTTTGAATCCGGCACATAACCCCAGGCCATGCTGCCCGAATCGTCGATGGTCAAGGCGATGTTCGGCGGCACCCCTTCCAGGGCATAGAGCGGAATGCCGCTAAGGTCGGTGGCGGCGAATCCTGATGGCGCTACGCCCCCCAGGACAACTGCGCAGGCGGTGACCAGGGCTTTGCGGATCAGCGCCGGATGGCGGCGGGTCGAATCGGGCGTGTTCATGGGGCGCCTCCTTTCGGGAATTATTTGAAAATCTTGGGCACGTTGATTTGAAGGGTGACCCGGGCGTTGCCCGCCGGCCCCTGGCTATGGGCGGTGATGCGATAGTGGAATTCACCCATGCCTTTCTTGCGTTTCTCTTCGTCGATCTCGTTGTAAGCCCATTGCTCGATGACGTAACGCGGCGGCGTGGTGGTATTGGGCAGGTTGGCTGCTCCCGTTCTTTGGCCGTAGTTCCAGAGAGGGGCGCCCGCCCAGTTGGCATCCGTCCATTGAGAAAAGGGAACAAAGGGGCCGAAGACATTCTCGGGAGCCATCTGTGCCCATACATCGGTCGGGCCCGCACTGCTCGGGCTGGGCGGGAGAAGCTGGTTGTCGAGCCAGGTCTCGGCGTCGCGCAGCGCAGCCTCGGCGAGCTGCATGGCGCTGTTGCGTTCCATGCTGGCGCCGGCCATGCGTTCCTCGAGCACGTTCTGGCGCATCGCGGTCAGGCCGATCAGGGTCATCACCAGCAGCAGGACGAGGCTGACGATCAAGGCCGCTCCGGTCTCGCGGCGGGGAGGGGGCAAGGTCTTCATTGGACGCGATTCCTCAGGGCGACGGTGGTGCTGACCACCGCGTGCATGAATCGTGAGTTGTCTTGGGTGTCGGCAGCGGCCCAGCTCGGGAAGCGATAGCTCTGGGTGCCGGTGGTGACGTTGCCGACCGGGTTGGGGTCGCGCAGGAGCAGCGAGATTTCCACGGCGTAGACATCGTTCCAGTTGGCGGCGTCAACGGCGTTGGTTTCCAGATAAACATCGGGAATGCCGTCGTTGGTGTTGTCGAGTCCAAAACGGAATTCCATGTCCTCCACGCCCTGGGCAATAACAACCGGCGCAGCGGCTGTCAGATCATGCCGGAACAGACTTGGCACTCCGTCGACATCGTTCATGATCAGGTAGTTGGCGAAGAACATGGGGCCAATGACTGCATCGGTGGCAAAGCGTGTTGCAAGACGGCCTGGCGATGGAATAGAGCCGGCTGCCCCATTATTTCCAGGGGCAGGGGCGAAGAAGGCATTGGCATTGCTGTTCTCGAGCTGGCAGTCCGCGACCAGCAGGATGTCACCCGTATTCCACGCGCCACCTGCGGCATAGGGAATGGCGGCCGTTTGAGCGGCCATCTTGGTAGCGGCGCCCGGTGGGTCGATATTGGTGCTGGCGCTGCCCATGCCGCTCAGGAAAATGGAATCCGTCCCCGGCAGAGGGGCAGGGGAGCCGGCGGGGGTTGCGCCGTTGTCGTAGCCCTGGATAGGGCCTCGCGCGGCAGGACCGGCCAATATCGGGCCAATGACCCCAGCACCCGCGCCGATGGCGTTGATGGTCAGGTTGCCGCTGCGCTGGCAGCCGGAATAGCCCGAGAGCCGGAAGTCTCGGGCGAGGGTTTCCAGCGCGATCCGGCCGGTTTCCTGCACCCGCGCAAGGGCGTCATTGACACGATAGGCTTCCCGCGTGCTGATGAAGATCTGGACAATGCCGCCAATCAGCACCAGGCCGAGGGTGAGGGCGATCATCAGCTCCACCAGGGTGAAGCCGCTCAGGTTGCGCATGAAAGTGCGGGTGGGTTGCATAAGGGGTTTCATGGACGGCTCACTACGACAAATTGCTCGGTCCCCGACCCTCCGGCGCGTTGGTCGTCCCATTGAATCGTCACCGTGCAAACGATGGGATTGCCGGCGCACGCGACGCCGCCATCGCCTGTCGGTAGTTCGAGCGCGAGGCGGTTCTTCCAGGCCTGCAGGTCGGCCCCGATCTGGCCTCCGCCTCCGCCAGCCGCGCCGATAGCGACGTTGTAGCTGCCCGTGCGCGCGGCGTTGGGGTTGGTGCGCATGCGGTCGAGGATTTCGGAGGCAAGAGTGCCGGCATGGGTGCGCTCGAGGCTGCTCTGGCTGACGCGCAGGCTGGAGGAAAGCAGGGCGCCGGCACCGAGCAGTCCGATGGACATGACGAGGACCGTGACCAGGATCTCGATCAGGCCGACACCTCGGATGGATTGGGGGGTGCGAATCATGGTTTTGCTCTCGTCAGGGTGCCGGGCAGGCGCCACCCAAGTCCTGGGGAATGACGGCGGCGCGGCCGCTGCCGCTGGCGTCCAGGACAATGTCCCTCGCATTGTTGGCGGGCAAGGTAACAGGCATGCAGACCCGGATGGTGCCGCCTTGTGCCGCACCAGCCAGCCCGAATAGACGGGTATTGCCGCTCTGGGTGTAGGAGATCATTGTGGCGACGTCGATGGTTCCAGCCACCGTGATGTTGCCGGGCGTGGCCTCATGTACGCGAAGCAGCGTCTCACCGGCTTCAAAGGCCGTGCTGCGATTGAGGTCCTCGAAAATGATCCAGCCATCCGTCCAGGGTGTTCCCGTACATGTCGGATTGGCGACATTGGTATTGGTGCTGGTACAGATCGTGACCCGCTGACCCCGGCGCATGGCTTCAGTGCGGGCATAAGCCATGTCCCCCAGCAGGTCGTTGGCTGTGGTGGTGAGGCGGGAGCCGTTGATCACGCTCATGAACGATGGCACGCCCACGGTAAGGATGATGCCGGCCACCGCGATGGTGACCATCAGCTCCACAAGGGTGAATCCCTGCGTGCGAGGACGCCCCGGGGCTTGCGGCGGGCTGAGCGTTTTGGTTGAAGTCATGGTATCCCTGGTCTCATGATCAGGCCTGACAGGCAGGCAACAGAATGATCTACAAGTGTATTTAGCGCCTGAGTACGCAGGAAGGTAGCCATGTCCGACAAGCGGTTGGATTTGAGGAACGAGCGGAATGCCCCCGTGCTGGACGTCTTTTGCCGCGTCGAGGTGTATGCCGCCGCGATGCTGGCGGGCGAGGGTGTCGCCATCCTGCTTGCGCTTGCCCCTGGGGATGTGGGCGATCGCTGGGTGCGGCTCGGACTGGCCTCGCTGTTCATCCAGTGGGTGGTGTTGGGATGGGTGGCGCTGCTGTGCCTGGGGCGCCGCTGGCTGGCTGGGCTGACACCCGTGCAGGTGGCCTGGCTTGCGGTGGTGGCCTTGCCGCTGATGAGTGTGCTGGTGGGCGTCACCGCGCATGGCCTGCTGCGCGATCTTGGTGTGCCGCTGGCCGGGCTCGGGATCTTTCTCGTGCATGTCGCCACCATGGCGCTGGTGGTGGGCCTGATGGGGGTGCTGGGGTTTTATGCCTGGTGGCGGGCGCGCGGCTATGCCCTGCTGGCCAAGGAGGCGGAACTCGCCGCCCTGCATGCGCGCATGCGGCCGCATTTCCTGTTCAATACCCTGAATGCCATCGCGAGCCTGGTGCCTTCGCGTCCGGCGCAGGCGGAGCAGATGGTGGAGGCACTGGCGCAGATGCTGCGCGCGGCGCTGGATGGGCCGCGTGAAGTCCGCCTTGCCGATGAGTTGGCGCTGGCGCGGGCGTATCTGCAGATCGAGTCGCTGCGGCTGGAGGAGCGCCTGCGCGTACGCTGGACTGTGCCCGATCCGCTGCCCGAGGTGCGGGTGCCCTCGCTGTCCATCCAGCCATTGCTGGAAAACGCGGTGCGTTATGGCGTGGAGCCCGCACGCGATGGTGGCGAGATCGACATGGTCGTCGAGGCCGCGGATACCGAGGTGCGGGTATGTGTTCGCAACAGCGTGGATCCGGATGCCGCGGCCAGGGTGGCGCCCGGGGGGCATGGCATGGCCTTGGGCAATGTTCGAGCCCGGCTGGAGGGGCTTGAGGCAGGGTGTGGGCGCCTGGATATCCTGCGCGGGGAGCGATCGTTCGAGGCATGGGTGAGCGTGCCAGCTAAAGCGGGAGTGGAGCAGTGATTCGGGTCCTGATTGCTGACGATGAACGCCTTGCGCGCGAGCGGATGGAACGCATGCTCGCGCGGGTCGGTGGTTACGAGGTGGTTGCCAGTGTGGCCGATGCGGACGCGCTGCGCGCGATGCTGGACGAGGCGGCGCCGGACATCGTGTTGCTCGACATCAATATGCCGGGCGAGGACGGCATCGCGTTGGGGCGCTGGCTGTCCGTCCAGGACTGGCCGCCGGCGATCATTTACGTGACCGCGCACCCCGAGCATGCCTTGCGCGCCTTTGGCGCCCATCCGGTGGATTACCTGCTCAAGCCGGTGACGCAGGAAGGGCTCGAGGCGGCACTGGAGGCGGCCGGGCGGGCGACACGCGCGCAGGCGGCGCGCACAAGCGCGGTGGCTGGCGGGAGGCTGTTGGCGCGCAGCGGGCGCAGCACCCAGGTCGTGCCGATTCCCTCGGTGATCTGTTTCGAGGCTGGCGATAAGTATGTGACCGCCTGTCTGCCCGAGGGCGAGGTGGTGCTGGATCAGTCCCTGCGCCAGCTTGAGGATCAAGTCGGTCCGGGGTTCCTGCGCGTGCACCGGGCCGCGCTGGTGGCCACGCGCTGTATCGAGCGGCTGGAGCAGGGCACGGACGGGCGCTACTGGCTGCATCTGCGCGGGCTGGGGCGGCGGGTCGAGGTCAGTCGCCGGAAGCTGAGGCTGGTCAAGGAGTGGCTGGCGGAAGGGGTTCCAGCATGATTGACGTGGTGCTGTTCGAGCCAGAAATTCCACCCAATACCGGCAATGTGATCCGCTTGTGCGCGAACACGGGCGCACGTCTGCATTTGGTCGAGCCGTTGGGCTTCCAGATGGAGGATGCCCAGTTGCGCCGCGCGGGGCTGGATTACCACGAGTTTGCCGAGGTGCGGGTTCATCCCTCCTGGAGCGCCTTGATCGATGCCCTCCATCCCGTGCGGGTGTTCGCCATGACGACCAAGGGCACGGCCAGTCCCTTCGATGTGCGTTTCATGTCGGGGGATGTGCTGCTGTTCGGACCGGAGTCGCGCGGACTGCCAGATGAACTGCTGCGCACCCTGCCCGCCGAGTGTTGGCTGCGCCTGCCCATGCGCGAAGGCTCGCGCAGTCTGAACCTGTCCAACGCGGTGGCGGTCACTGTGTACGAGGCCTGGCGACAGCTCGGGTTCGAGGGGGCCGTGTGATGCCTCTCATGCTCGAGCCCATTGGCGTGGTGCGCACCCCGTTCGTGGAGAAGTTCGGCATTCCCCGTCAGGGCGGC
>DYKZ01000311.1 GCA_020722345.1 Anaerolinea thermophila
CAGGTGCTGCATGGCTGTCGTCAGCTCGTGCCGTGAGGTGTTCGGTTAAGTCCGGTAACGAGCGCAACCCTCGCTGTTAGTTACATGTGTCTAACGGGACTGCCGGTATCAAACCGGAGGAAGGTGGGGATGACGTCAAGTCAGCATGGCCTTTATGTCCAGGGCTACACACACGCTACAATGGCCGGTACAATGGGTTGCCAAGCCGCGAGGCGGAGCCAATCCCCTAAAGCCGGTCTCAGTTCAGATTGCAGGCTGCAACTCGCCTGCATGAAGCCGGAGTTGCTAGTAAACGCGCGTCAGCTATAGTGCGTTGAATACGTTCTCGGGCCTTGTACACACCGCCCGTCACGTCATGGGAGCTGGTAACACCTGAAGCCGGTAGCCTAACCGCAAGGAGGGCGCCGTCGAAGGTGGGGCTGGTGACTGGGACGAAGTCGTAACAAGGTAGGTGTACCGGAAGGTGCGCCTGGATCACCTCCTTTCTAGAGTATTGAGCAAAGGTTTAGCACTCACGCAGACCAGCGCTCGAATCAAATCTTTCGCCCGCGGTGGGTGAAAGTCGGCAAACGCAAGATTTCCTATCACTCCTCAGTTGTTGAGGCTCCGCGAGGCGGGCCTGTAGCTCAGATGGTTAGAGCACAGTCCTGATAAGACTGGGGTCACTGGTTCGAGTCCAGTCAGGCCCACCTGATATTCAGGAAGTGCTCGGGGATGTAGCTCAGCGGGAGAGCAGCGCCTTTGCAAGGCGAAGGCCACGGGTTCGAATCCCGTCATCTCCACTGGGCGTGTGCCTTGAGAAAGGAATACTGGAGTTTGAAGTTGACGATTGTGCAAGTGACATAGGTTTTTGCAGGCTCTATCGTATCGGACTGTTACGGCCCGGCGGTAAGCCGGGTCGCCTTGTCGAAAATCAAATAGTTGGTGGGCAGCCGATGCCCTTGACGAACGTGAAGAGCATCGGCCGCCGCTCAACGGCGGAACAGAACCTTGATAATTGAATAGTCTCTGATTTATTTTGTAGGCCGAACAGTATCAAATTCTCCGCATCACGTGGAGAAGCTACTAAGGGCTTACGGTGGATGCCTTGGCGCCAAGTGCCGATGAAGGACGTGGAACACTGCGATAAGCTCCGGTTAGCCGTGAACAGGCGATTGACCCGGAGATGTCCGAATGGAGAAATCCGCTGCGGCGAACCCGCAGCATCTCCCGGTTGAATCCATAGACCGGGAGAGGGGCACCTGGGGAACTGAAACATCTAAGTACCCAGAGGAAAAGAGATCATTCCCCTAGTAGTGGCGAGCGAACGGGGATCAGCCCAAACCGCCCGTGCTTGCACGGACGGGGTTGTAGGGTCCGGCATATGGAAGTTACAAATCAATCAGTTAGCAGAAAGGTGTGGGAAAGCCTGCCAAAGAGGGTAACAGCCCCGTATGCGAAAACTGATTGACTTCCGCTGGAACCCTGAGTACTGCCGGGCACGCTAATCCGGCAGGAATCTGGGGAGTCCACTCTCC
>DYKZ01000096.1 GCA_020722345.1 Anaerolinea thermophila
TGCTCGGTCTGAATAGTTCCGTCCTGCTTGTGGATAACGACTTTTCCAAGCACCTGATTCTTCGCCAGCTCCTTGGCTCGCTCAACGGCTTCCGCTTTCGTTTCGCGGCTGCTGGAAGCCCTTGATGCCTTCTCTTCCTTGACCTTCCATCCGCCGTCGGTATTGGGTGTCACGTGGTAAGTCTTGCGCTTCGACATCTTCATGCCTCCTGATTTGATTTGATTTTCTCTTCGCGCCCGCGGACCGCTGCGAGTATCCGATCAATACATGCATCGAAATCCTTCTCGACTTCATGCTGCCACAGGCGGATCACCGCCCATTCCATCTGCCGCAGTTTCCGATGGTTTGCGGCGTCCCGTTCCCGGTTCTTGTTTATCTTCTTTTTCCAAAAATCAGAGACCTTGTCCTCCCAGGAAGGGAATCGATATCCATGCCAAAAGTCACCGTCCACAAACACGGCGACCCGGGCCTTGCTGAAAACTATGTCAGGCTTACCGGGCAACTCTTCGACGTGCTTACGGAACCTCAACCCTCTCCTATGAAGCGCCGACCGCACCCGAACCTCCAGACCCGTATCCTTCCCCTTGATACGGGACATACAGTAGCTGCGCTGCTCAGTCGTCAGGTTATCCGGCATCAGTTCTGTCCCTGAAACAAACTGAAAGCCCTGGCCATCTCCCTGCGCCCCGGCAGGTGGAGCTCGGGGGGTGCGGTGGTGAGGACCTGAAAACCCTGCGGCGTTCCGGGGCAGATTTTCTGGAAGTCGCACTTGGAGCACTTGTCGGGATGCGGTCGCATCGGAAAGTCCGACGCGAGAATGCCCGTGACCGCCCATTCGATGTTTGCGAGTGCTGAATCCACCGCCTCCTGGGTGATCGGCACTTCAACTCTCTGGTTGTCCTTCAGAAGATGAACGCTGCCTGTTCTCGCATTCTGCCCGAGAACCTGGTCGGCGGCTCTTGCATACAGTTGAACCTGTAAGGCAAGCTCGGTCCAGTCGAGGTCGTCGTTCTCACCCGGCGTTTCTCCGCCCTCCATCGTTTTGAAGTCGATGATCTCGGCTTGCAGGATGTTTCCATCCTCATCCTCGTGGAGCAGGAGATCAATCGAGCCGGTGATCACACAGTTGGAGGCCGGAATCTCGAAAACCGCCTCAACTTGCCTCTCCCGCTCGAAATCCTCGCCGAAAGACGACACGTAAGCCTTAGAGATTTCCACAGCCCGGTTTCTTGAGTTTTCGTAAGCGCCCGGCCGGTTAACCGGATCGCCGCTCTGGGGAACGTGCTTCAAATGGAATGTGTTCAGCACAACCTGCTCCACTTGGTTCTCCGCCGGCGGAGAGTCCGGGTGAAGCTCGTGAAGCTTTTGGATCGATGTATGAACGGTCCGGCCGTAACCGAACATTTCGGGGACGACCGGGTTGAGACCGTAGCGCTCCCGAAACTGATAACTCTTGGGGCATTGCAGGTAGTATCTGATCTCGGTGAAGCTGGTCGGGTAATCGGTATCTTCGACCCTCCGGCGCGGTGGAGCTTGGAGAAGACCGGTCGGAAGACCTGCGGAATTTTGAACCACCGCCGGATGGGCCGCAAGCTGCAACGCATAGGGAGACCGGCGGGCTGCCCGTCTGGCCTGCGGCAGACTCTCCGCCCCGCTTATGTAAAGATACCTTTCGGCGCGCGTCGCCGCGGTGTAGAAGAGCCGGATTTCCTCATCCGGGGTGCTCTGGTATGCACCGCGGTTGATCGCCGCGGCCATGACCCCCGGCGGCAGCCATCCCGAATAGTTGCTCCTCCGCTTGGGGAACCGATGCGCTTCCACATCAACCACGAAAACGCAAGGGAATTCGAGACCTTTCATCTTGTGAACGGTCGACACGGTGACAGCGTCGGGTCGTTGAAGCACATCGTCGGTGGAAACATCGTAACCGGTCTCGGCCGCATTCTGCAGAAAGTTAAGGACCTCTGAAAAACGTTGTCCGGAGTCCACGCTCATATAGACCGTTTCGACGTCCAGGATCATGCGGCTGAAAAGCCCGATGTCCCGCATGATGTCGTCGCTGAGGTTCGTGCGGGCGATGTTGAAAGCCTCCAATAGATCGTAGACAAGCCGTTGCGGATAGAGTCGGATTCTCGTCGAGCCTTGCGGACGGTGAATGCGGCGGCTCCAATCAGTGAGGACACGAATCAGGGCATTGAAATCCGCATCGGGAAACGCAGGCAGCACCTCGCTGTTGAAATGCTGTTGCACCGTGGTCCGGTCGAGCGGGGTATTGCGGAGGAGTTCAAAGGTGCTGCGAAGAACAGATGTCTGAGGGCGGTCGAAAGGCCCCCCGCCGGCTTCCAAACTGAAAGGAATGCCGAGGGCCTCCAGGGCGGCCGTAAACGCCGCATGTCTCGGCGTGTCATCTTGCTCCGGCTGACGTGTCGAGCGCATCAGAACCGCGAAATCAGCAGGCGTCAAACCACGGACGACGCCGTTGTCATCATAGGCGGTGCCCAACAGACCCCTGATTCTATCCGCAACCCATCCCGCCTCGGCGGCGCGGTCCGGAAACCACAGCACCCTGAAATCCTGGGGCGTCCGATTCGCAAAGGCCGCCGGATTTTTCGGAATCCGACTCGGCCCCAGCATGGCGGCTGCGAAGGCGTCCGAAGCCTGGACAATGGGCTCCGTGCTACGGAAATTTTGGGAGAGGGTATGCACGCTGCAACCGGTATAGCGTTGTTGAAAACCTAAAATGTTGCTGATGTCGGCCCCCCGCCATGCATAGATCGACTGGTCGTCGTCTCCCACCACAAAAAGCGTCTGCGAGCGCTGATGCAACAGTCGGATCAGCTCCTCCTGACAAGGGTTGACGTCCTGGTACTCATCCACCATGAGATGACGCAAATTCCCAATGCCGTTTTCCACGCCGACTGCATTGGAACGGATCGCCTCGACCACATCCCGGATCATCAAGGAAAAGTCGATGTACTGATCCGTCCGGAGTCCATTCTGAATGCGGGTAAGCAGATCGCCGATGTCTTGGTCTTCGGCGGCGACCGCGTTGAAATCCAACAATTCGTCGTTGGCGGTCTTCCACGCGTCGGATACCTGTTTGATCGTGTCGAAATAGCTGTTGCTTCGCGCACGGGTGCGGAAGCTCTGAAGGCCCAATTGGTAGAATCGTGAAATCAGATACAGCTTCAGCCGGTTCTCATCGAGTACATCGTACTGTCGGTACGTGGCGTCCATATCGCCCAGCACGTGCTGACAGTAGGCGTGGATGGTGCCGATATACATCGCGCCCATCACTGTCGGGTCGAGCTCGGCGGTCGTCAGGGCTTGAGACACACGGCGCTTGATGGACTCGGCGGCCTTCTCGGTGAACGTGAAGGCCACGATCCCTTCGGGCGGTTCGCCCTCCGCGAGGAGCCTGGCGATCCGATAAGCCAGCGTCCTGGACTTGCCCGATCCGGCGCATGCCAGACACAAAACCTCGCGCGCGGTATCCACCGCTGCGGCGTATTGCTGCGGCGTCAACTCATTCCTCAAAACCTGGTCGATACACATGTGAATTCAGTCCTTTTCTTGGTGGTCACGTTCCCGCGCTGTTCCGCAGGACCCGTTTGATGCTTCTTCCGTGCGCCGCTATGAACGGCGGCGGCAGAGCGTTGCCGATCATCAAAGCCACGGCGGACTTGTTGTCTGTGGTCGGAAACTTGTATCGGCGCGGAAACCCCTGCAGAAGAGCCGCCTCGCGCATAGTGATCGCCCGGTCCTCCACCGGATGAAGGAACCGTCCCTTTGAGGGGTTGAAGCACCCGCTCGTGATCGTCGGGGCCACACCCTTCCACGCCATGCGACCGTAGACATCCTTGAAGCCGGTGCATCGCTTGTGGCACTCGAGCTGGTACTCCTCCGGAAGGTCTCTGCGGCTTCCGCCGTCTTTCGGTATAAGCCGGATGATCTCCAGAACTTTCGGGGTCCGATTTTCCGGCATATCGTGTACAGGATCGCCGCTTTCCCCCGCCTTCGGCAATCCGCCGATGGCGTCCTCCACCGTCTTCATCCTGCCGGATTTTTCGGCGAACGGGATTTCCATGCCCAACCCCGCCAGATAGATCAACCTGCGTCTCCGCTGCGGCACGCCGTACTCCGCCGCATTCAGAACGCGGTGGTCGCCGAGATAGCCGAGTTTTTTCAACTTTCTGCAGAATGCCGCAAACCTCTCGTCGTCAGCCAGCCCGGGCACATTTTCCATCATCACGGCGCGGGGGCGGAGCGCCTCCACAAAGCGTTGGAACTCCAGCAGGAGGTCGTTTCGGGGGTCATCGACGCTGACGGCTCCGTTCAGGGTCCGCATCGTCGAAAAACCCTGACACGGCGGACATCCGGCAAGAAGATCGAGTTCTCCTGCGTTGATGCCGATCTTCTCAAGCAGTTCGGTCGGCTTCAGAGAACGGATGTCCATCTCCCACACTTCAACGTCACGATGGTTCGCCTTGTAGGTTTTCACGGACAGCGGATCGACGTCCACCGCGCCCAAGACCCGGAATCCGGCTTTTCTCAGCCCGACGGTCAGCCCGCCGCAGCCGCAGAACAAATCGACGGCAGTGGGTTTGCCGTCACCGTTGGGAGAGCGTCCTCGACTTCGTTTCGATTTACCTTTCATTGGAAGAACCTCCTTTTGTTGGAACGGGCGCTCCAATGAGCGCTTTCAGGAGGTTACTTACCGACTTGCCGGTGTAATCGCCGGCGGCATTGACGGAATGGGAGCGGCGTATCCCAGCGGGGACGCCTGTCATTTTCTTGATTTCCGCCGCTCCGTGAATCATCCCTTACATCTCCAGCGTTTTCAAAACCGCACGGTCCACGTCGCCGTAAAACACGACGTCAAGACGTTCAATCACATCCTCCGGCAGTCCGGCGAACTGCGTCTTATTGGAAACCGGCACCAGGACGCGCAGGGCACCGGCCTCCAGGGACAACTGTAAAGGTTCGGTGATCGAGGCCGGGCCCTTGATATTCCCCTGGATTGTCAAATCGCCGAGAACGACCGTCCCGGCCTGCACATGGCGGTTGCGGACCACGGAGATCATGGCGGCGAAAAACGCCACACCGCAGGGACACTCGATGCGCCCGCCGGAGAGGTCCACCGCCTCGGCGTATACGTCCTTCTGCGCCAGCATCTGAGTGAGTCCGAGCTTGTCCTTGACGTTCTGCAGATAACTGAAGGCCCGGTTCAGGGATTCTTTCAGGGACTTGTCAAGCCCGGTCGGCGTCCTGAGCTTGCCCGTGCCCGCCGTCAGTGTGACTTCAAGCCGGAACAGCGCAACCTTGGCTTCGGAATCCACCCCGGCGGTGTAGACCGTCCCCGGCGGCAACGGGTCCTGCGAAATGACGCCGGCTCCGCCTTGCTCGGGCACCCCCACGGACCGCTCTGTGTCGGTCTCGAGATCGATGTAGGAGAAGCTGGTCTTGTAAAACTCGAACGAGCCGCGTTTCTTGAGTTGCTCTTTGACCCGGCGACGCCCCTCCATGGCCAGTTCGACATAATCCGTGAGTTCCTCTTTCGTCCACCCGCCGCCCGGGTGGAGGATTTTGAGCAGACCGCTCACTGTCTTCTTGGCTGCGGTGGCGTCCCGGCCTTCCACATGCGATCCGAATCGGAAGACCCGCTCGGCCTCATCGAACCGATTCTGCTTCCTGAGCGCCCGAAAGGCCTCGGCCAGGTAGTCGGTGACGAAACCGTAGTGGACCGTCAATATGTCCTTCGAGTTCTTGGGAACCTCCCAACCGGGAAGGTAGAAGTGCACGCGGTCGAGGAGCGCCAGATCGAACTCTTTGGGCAGTGGTTGAAACAGATCAGTCGCGGAATTCTGGACCAGGCTCTCCACCGGCTGGTTCAGGTTGCCGATGAACACCAGAGATGCATCCGCCAGCACCTGGGTGATCCCGCGGCTGAACCGACCGTTGGCCATATAGTCCTTCATGATTTGGACCGCGTCCGGATCAGTGATTTTCATGCCACCGACTTCGTCGAAGGCCACGACGTCCCAGTGACCGACGAGGCCGACCTGCCGGCGGGCGTTGTTATAGAACAAGTTCGCCGTGCTCGCCTTGCCGCCCGAGAGCAGCATGCAGTAAGGGGACATCTCGCTGAACGCGTAGGATTTGCCCGTGCCGCGCGGACCGAGCTCTATGAAGTTATAGTTTTTCTCGACGAAGGGGATGAGCCGGGTGAGCAGTAGAATCTTCAGCCGCGGCTCCATGCGCAGGGGCTCCAAACCGACGCTCCGGAGGAGGAGGTCGATCCACTCGTTCCTGCTCATGGCGCTTCGGCCCTCCAGGTACTCGTCCAGGTCGAACCGGGCGAGTTGAATGGGCTTCAGATCGACGATGTGGAATGGGCTGTCCTTCTTGCTCTCCTCGGACAGCCTGAACTCCACGTCGATGACGGCCCAGATGCCGCCCTCGAGCAGGCGTTCGTAACGGCGGTAGAACTCCTCGGCGATGTGTATCTTGGCGTAACCGAAGTGGTCCATAGAGGCCCAGTATTTGTTCTCGCTTGGGAGGAAGCGGACCTCGACGCGGTCGATGAACCGATGCCTGCCTTTCTGCTCGACCATGGACTGGGCCTTGTTCGCCTCGTCGTGGCGGAAGTAATTCGTCGTCAAGGTTTCTTTGACGGCGTCCACCCCGATGCGGATTTCCTCGTCGTTGTCCGAAGCGCAGTATTTGCCCAAGAGGTATTCGAGCACATAGGACGGAACGTTCTCGCCGCCTTTGATCTGATGCAGAAGGTCCTTCCGCACCACTTTCCCGGCGAACACGCCCGTTGCTTTCTTGTCCAGGTCGTCCTGTTGCATTCCAGTCTCCTTAATCGAGCATCGTGTTCTTCAGCTTCCGCTTCGCCCACACGACGCGCGTCTGCGGGTCGCTCACCCGGATTTCGATCTCCGCCCCGTCGAAATCCGGATCAATCAACACAGGAACGGGCGTTTCTTTGCCCGCCTGCAAAGTTACTTCACGGGTCTTCTCGTCCCGGGCCTCGCAGTCGGCGGCCTCGCCGACCACCTTGGCTTTCGCGCCCGAACCGTCGTAGGCCTCCACCCGCACCCGGGCGGGGGTCCCGAACATGTCGCTCTGGAGGTGGAATTTGAGGCCGATGACCCGGCTGGTGAATTTGTCCGACCGATAGCGGACGTCGATCTCCGGCTTACCCGCAGTTGTTTGTTTCTCCCGTCCGGCCCGGAAGACGATCACCGGCACCACCGCCTCTTGAAGACTCAGTCCGCCGTGGAAATAACCCTCGCCCTCCGAGAAGACGCGGAATCCGATGGGCAGGCAGATTTCCTGCACATCTCCTTGAACCCCCACATGGCCCGCCTTCAGAGTGACGGTCCCGGCCGATCCGGAAAGGCCCGAACCCAACCGGCAGCGGCGCTTGTTCTCCAGCCAGCCGCCCGGAGACGTCTGGACCACATCGCCCGCCGGGATTTCCGGGAGCATCATGTGACCGTGGTCGGCGCTTATCACCACACGGTCGACCCCCTGGGACACCACCCACCGGACCGCGGCCGCGATATCCCCGATCACATCCGAGAGGTAGCGCCGGGCGCGCCAGGCACCGAGGTTCTCGGCCACCGCGTCCGGGTCCTGGGTCCGCACCACAAAGAGCTCCGCTTTCTTCAAGTTCGCGGCTGCCTTCTTCGGCGAGCCGAGCAGGTCGTCCAGGGTGGTCTCGAAAAACCGGTCGCCGTAAGTGTCGGCCAACAGTTTCATACGGTCCGCCGATGTCTTCAGCAGGCGGGTTCCGAGGGCCGGTACCAGTCCTCCGTCCTTCTCGATAAGCCGGAGCATTCCGTCCGCACCCGGCATGAGCGCCGCCATGCCACAGCCGGTCACCGTCGGGAGCACACCCGCGGCGTGGCTGACGTGGACTTCACCCGTTCCCGACAAGGCTTCGCCCAGATCACGGCCCATTTCGTAGCGGAGGGAATCCACCATGAAAAACGCGGTTTTCTCACGGCGTTCCAGCAACGGGGCCACATGTTCGTCGAATATGCGGGTCTGCCTCGACGCTCCGTCCGGCGGCCAGCCCTCCGCTTGAACCGCTGCGAGAAATGAATCCTGTAAAGCCGTGACGGCTTCGCGGTAGCGGCGACGACAGAGGTCGACGACCGGGGCGATGACGTCATCGTCGGTGCAGGCGGTGAGGGCGGTTTCAAACAGGCGCGACACCCGGTCGAGGTCCGACCAACCGCCTTCGGTGTACGCGTTCATCAAATCCGTGAGATTCTTTTTCCCGGTCAAGCCCCCCGAAACCGCGGCGGCGGATTCGATCATGGCGGCCGCCCTCTCAAGCGCCGTCCAGGCCGGCGACCTCTGCGGGTCCCACCGCCAAATCGACCAGTTGCGGTTTTCGATCACCGTTCGGGCCGCCGCCGGGTCGCCGGTGACGACAAGCCCGACCGCGCGGCCGAGCAGACGCCGTTCCTCGAAGGGAAAGGTGTCGCGTTCGCCGGGGTCGAAATCCTTCGGCATGAGGTCCGGCAGGCGGAGTCCGCTTTCGATCCCCTGCGCCAGCTCGACATAGGTTTCACGCAGACCCGTGTCGCTGCGCATCCTGTCGCAGGCCGCATAGACCACGGACTTCGCTTCGACGCCGGCGCGGGGTACTGCGCTCAAGACGTCGGGAACGCTTTCGGGAAGATCGAACACGAATTCGCTGAAAAGGATGTATTCGGCGGCTTTCGGCCTCAGCACATTCCAATCGCGCTCGCCGCCGGTGGGTTTGAACCCGACGGCGGCGGCGAGCAACCGCAGCAGCTCGTCGACGCAGCCCGGCTTGGCGGCGGCTTCCTTTGCTTTCGCCGTGTTGCACAGGGCCGACGCGATGATTTCCGCCGGGGTTTCGGTGCGGAAAACCTCGTTGAGGAGCGGCCACCGCTGTGTCTTCTCCAACCCGTCAAGCAGGGCGATGTCCGGTTTCCCTTCGCGGAAGAGCCGTGTGATTTCCTCGGCTTTCTGCGGCATGGCCTGGCGGGCGAGCGATTCGATCTTTTGGTCCTCGGTGTCGCCGAAAGCCGCACCCGCCATCGCGTAAACTTCAAAAGGGTCCCGCATCTTCTCGTCTTCGGTCGCCCCTCGACGGCGGGGTATGTAGATGAGCAGACAGCGGTCCCGCTCCACGGGATTCTCGGACTCGTTCATCAGCCGGTAGACCTCGTCGGCCCGGCGGCGGGTCTTGAGAACGGACGCTTCGGCGGAAAGCACCTCACAGTTCGGCCCGTTGAAGGCGGCGGCGAACGCTTTGAAATCCCCTTCGGCGTCGTACCAGACCACGATGCGGCGGTCGCCCAAGAGATCGACCAGTTTCTTGTGCAGGAACGATGTGAACTTCATCGGGCGGCCTCCCTCTTGCGACGGCCGGGGCCGCCTTTCTTCTTGGCGCCCGGGGCTTCCACCTCGCAGAGGTCCTCAAGTCCGTGCGCGATGGCGATGGAGCGGTCGCTCTTGCAGGCTTCCCGGACGCGGTCGGGCCAAGTGATGTACGCCAGGTGCGCCCAGTCGTAATCGCCTTTCTGCAACTTCTTCCAGCAATCCTCTGTGTCTTTGGCCCAGGGCCGCAGGCGGAAGAGGTTGTGGAACGGCGATGCGTTGATGACGACGCCGTCGTTGAGGTCCGGCTTGTAGGGCAGCGCGGCGATGCGGAGCAATTCCTCGCGCAGGTCCCGCAATTCGCCGAGGAACGCGCGGGCTTCACCCAGCCGGTCGGTCAACCTCGTCGCGTCACGGCCGGAGGCGGCTTTCAGGTCGTTCTCAATCTGAGCGATCCCGCGTTCGACTTCCGAGATCTTGGGCTCGACATACTTGTTGACGACCATGTAGAGCGTCTGGTCGGTCAGGCGGTGGTAGTAGAGCCAGATGGTGTACGATCCCGAGGCGGTGGAGAGCGGCCAATAGATCGGGGCCTTGCGCCGGCTCTTGGAGTAGCGCTTCAGGTG
>DYKZ01000097.1 GCA_020722345.1 Anaerolinea thermophila
TCGCGGCGCTCGAAGACTTCCTTCTCGAACAGGAAGCGCGAGTAGATGTCCACGATTACCTGGGCGTCACCAATCAACTGGGTCTCCAGGATGGCAAGTTCAGCCTGCGGGTCTTTCGTTTCGGCCAGGATGGCCTGCATGATGATGGTCTCGCACATGATGGAGGCCGTCTCGGCCAGGGTCATGGGGGTCTCCTGCTGCATCTCGGTCTTACCCGCCTGGTAGGCGCAGTAGTTGTGGAAGGCATGGCCAAGTTCATGGGCAATGGTGCTGACCTGGTCGAGGCTGCCGTCGAAGTTGCACAGCACGCGGCTTTCCTTGACCAGCGGCACGCCCATGCAGAACGCGCCGCCGCGTTTGCCTTCGCGCTGCTCGGCGTCTATCCAGCGGTTATCGAAAGCGTGACGGGCAAAATCGGCCAGTTCGGGGGAGAATTTGCCGAAGTTGGCGACGATGAAGTCGCGGGCATCGTCGAAGGTGTAGGTCTTCTCAGATTTTCCTGCCGGGGCGAAGATGTCCCACCAGGCCAGTTGCTCCTTGCCCATGCGCCGGGCCTTGGCGGCGAAGTACTTGCGGAAGGTCGGGAAGGAGGCTTCCATCGCGTCCAGCATGGCTTCCAGCGTGGGGCGGTCAATGCGCGCCATGTCAATGGCCTGGTGCAGCGCGTCGGTCCGGCCGCGCTTCTTGTTGAGCGTGTTTGCCCAACCCTTGACGCTGTTCAGGGAGGCCGCCAGCGGTTCGCGGACAGATTTCCAGGCTTCCAGTTCCGCCTCGTAGGCGCGTTTGCGGATGGCCTCATCCGGATGCGAGTGCAGATTTATCAAGGCTGGCATAGGCAGTTTCTGGGTCTTGCCGTCCAGTTCGAAGTCCACCGTCAGTTGGGAAGTGACCGTCCCCTGCAGTTTGCTCCAAGCGTTCGTGCCGCTCAGACCGAGTTCGGCGGCCAAGGTTTCCTCCACATCGCTCATCAGGTACTTGGACTGTTCGGCCATTTCGCGCAGGGCAAAGGCATGCTCGCGGGCAGTAGCATTGGATTCAATCACCTGCTCCAGCACAGGGGCGAGTTTTCCCACCCAGGCCTGGAATTGGTTGCCCAGCATTTGCAGGCGCACGGCGGTCATCTGGAACTCGGACATCTTTTTGGCAGCCAGCGTGTTATGCGAATCGGTCGTAACAAATGACATGATGAAAGCGCGCAGGGTGCCGGTCAGTTCCGAGAGGGTGTTAAAGCGCTCAATGGCCTCTCCAACCAACGTACCGAGTTCGGCTGTGGGGGTCTTGGCACCGGTGGACGAAACCTTTTCCTTGAAGAATGTCTCTAGGCTTTCGATCTGGTTCTTCATGGACAGGAAGGCATCTTCATATTCTTTTGATTCGAGTGAAGGATAGACGTTCGAGAGGTCCCAGCGGGGAGGCAGGCTCATGGCAACTCCTTGTATGAAATGAGATGGGCCAAGTATACCAAACCGGACTCGAAGGCAGGTAGCGAAGATCAGCCCTACCCAAATAAAACCTGCCGGTATGTCTCTACCGGCAGGGGGTAAAACAGGCAGATTATTTGGCCAGTTTGGCAAAAGTGGTCTCACGCAGGCGCTTGGTAAGTAATTCCTGCGCCTCGACCCAGATCGGATGCATGGCGCACTCATCGGCGAATTCGCAATTGCCCGGGTCGCCGACGCACTCGTTGAGCAGGATAGGGCCGTCAATGGCCTCCACCACTTCGAGCAGGGTGATCTCTTCCGCCGGACGCGCCAACATGACGCCGCCGTGAGCGCCGCGTGACGTGTGCACCAAGCCGCTGATGGAGAGTTGCGAGATGATCTTTGCCAAGAAGGACGGCGGGATTTTCATTTCCTTTGCCACCGTGCTGGTGGCCGCGCGCTGACCGGCGCCCTGCCGGGCAAGGTAACTGACGGCGCGGATGGCATAGTCGGCTTGACGAGTGATCTGCATACTGCTTCCTCTATTCAGGCAATTTTTACCAAATTGTATTAATATCCCTCCCGTCTCGCAAGTGACGGAGGTCATACATCAAATATGACCTTTTACTCCGATTACTATAAAAAATATCTTCTTTATACGAACTCCTCCTGCAAGCCGCTGCCCGCAGGAGGAGTTTTGGATCAATTGCTCCGCTTCAGGACCCGGAGTCTGCCCACCGTTAACGGGTGATGGTCAGGTTCCCCGCGCCCATCTCGATCACAATCGTCAGTGCCGGCCCGGAGCCGGCCTGGGTGTAGACGTTGTCGTTCTTGTCCCAGCCGGCGCCATAGGAGATGTTCGAGAGGCCGCCCTCCACGGTGATCTGCACCGGCAGGCCTGCCGGAATGACCAGCGTCATATTGCTGACGCCCGTCTCGATGTTCACGCTGGCATCGCGTTTCAACTCGCCGGAGAAATCGAGGGTGTAGTTCCCTGCGCCGCTGTTGAAATCGAGCGAGGCGAAGTTGGCATTGGCCAGTCCCGTCAGGGTGACGTTGGAAGCGCCGGTCTGGTAACGGAAGAGCGCCATTTCGACCTCGTTGGGCTGGGAGAAAGCCAGTTCCACGTCTGCTGCGCCATCGCTGACGGTCAGGTTGACCAGCGACAGGCCGCCGAATTCATACTCGGCCTTGTAGGCCCCGGCTTCGATGTTCAGATCCAGGGGCATATTTCCTAGCGACAAATCCCACTCGTTCTTCACGTTGCTCATATCAGGGATGCCGGTCAACTGCCAATTCCCCTGTTCGATGCGGACTATGTCACCGTTGACGGTGACTTCTGGCTTGAAATCCTCCACGTTGTAGGTGGCTGTCCCGGCAATGAGCGAATCGGTTCCGGGGTTCAGTTTCAGGGTCCCGGCCCCGAACGAGAGGGTCAGATCAACCGTCTCGGCAGCGGAAGGCATCGGCAGGGCAATGTCATCCACCTGTGTGGGACCGGTCTTCTGCGCAATCGGCAGGCTGATGTGGAAGGAACAGGCTGTCAGCGCAAGGCTCAGCACGAGCAGGGTGACGAAAATCTTTCGGTACATGGGGTCTCCTTTTTCGAACAAAAGGCCGGTTTCCCGGCCAGGTCGGTTACGTGAGGGTATACGGCAATTTCCCCCACAAGGTAACAGGATATTTGTACTAATCAGCAAGGTCCGAATCAGGCTCCAGCACGTAGATCAATTCGGCGGTGGTGGAGAGAATCATATCCGCCTCGTACTTGCGCAATTCGGCCTCCTCGCCAAAGCCGCACAGCACACCGACCGTCTGCGCGCCGGCGCTGTTCCCGGCGCGGATGTCCACTGTTGTGTCGCCGACCATCAGGCAGTCTTCGGGCGGGACACCCATTTCTCCAGCCGCGTGGAGGACAGGGTCGGGGAAGGGCTTGGTATGCGGGCAGGTCTGGGCCGTAACGATGACCTTGAAATATTTGCGCAGGTCGAACTGGTCGAGGAAGAGGCCGGTGGTGCGCGTGTCACGCGCCGAAACGACCGCCAGCGGGTAGCGCCCGGACAACTCCTCCAGCATTTCCTTCACGCCGGGGATGAGCAGGAATTTCTTCGGTTTCTTGTGGCTCCTGCGCGCCAGCCGGTCGAAGAGGGCAAAGATTTCATCATCCAGGCCCAGCAGGTCGGGGACGCCAATCAGGAAGTTGGCCGGGGCCTCGCTGGCCATCACCATGCGGCGCGCCACCTGGCCGATCTCGCGCCCGCGGAACAGGAAACGCACCGGCCTGAGCAGGCGCTCCAGCCGTTGCTGCATCACATCGTCGGTGTCGCTGAGGGTGCCATCCACGTCGAAGCAGATGGCGCGGATTCTTTCTGTGTCCAGAGGCATATCCAACTCCCTGTTCTGTATTTTTATTTGGCGGTTGAATTGTACTCCACTTCCCGTATAATACGGGCATGGCGTCTCTGGCTCGTCTTCCTGGCGGCCCGCCCCCAAACCGGCGGCCTGGATTTCCTCCCGCTGGAGGCCGTCCGCCAGCGGATCGAATACATCCAGCAGGACTACCAGCCCACTGACGAAAAGGTGCAGGCCGCATATAATCGCTCCTGCATCTGTGCGCCAACGCGACTTGGCAGACGGCTTTATATCGGCGCTCGACTTGAACATAGGAGATTGAAATGGCAAACAAACGCGACATCATCTCTTCGCAAAATTCTGGTTTCTTCCAGGACATCGTCCGGCACCTGAAATTGATCGGCCGCCTGATGGCCGACCCGCGCGTCAATTTCTTCCTGAAACTCCTGCCTGTGGGCGCGCTCATTTACCTCATCTCGCCCATAGACATCGCCCCCGGCCTGGCCCTGCCCGTCATCGGCGCTCTGGATGACGCTGCCATCCTGTGGCTTGGCTCCTCGCTCTTCCTGTCCCTCTGCCCGGAGGAAGTGGTGCGCGAACACCTGTCCGCGATGGACAAAGTGGTGGATGCTTCCTGGCGGGATGCCGAGGAAGCCTCCAAGACTGAAATCGTGGATGTCCAGCCGCGCGATGAGAAATAGCCCGCCTCGTTTCCGGACCCGCCGCCTGCTCCCGTTTCTTGGCCTGACCCTCCTGCTGGGCATCTCTGCCTGCCTGCCGCAGACGGCCACCCCGCCGCCCGCCGCGCCGACGGTCGCCCCTACGCTTGAGCCAACCGTGCCCACCGCCACAGCCTCGCCGGAACCTCCTCCCACACAAACCATCTCCCCCTACCGCAGCGACTTCCCCGACCCTGCCGGCTATACCTGGTCGCCGGTCGCCAGCGGCTTCGACCGGCCGGTGGACATCCAGAACGCCGGCGACGGCTCCGGGCGGCTGTTCGTGGTGGAGAAGCCGGGGCGCATCCGCATCCTGTCCAACTGGCTGACCCTCCCCGACCCGTTCCTCGACATCCGCAGCCGGGTCGGCGCCATCGGTCTGGAACAGGGCTTGTTGGGGCTGGCCTTCCATCCCGACTTCGAGCAAAACGGCTATTTCTACGTCAATTACACCGACCTGTTCGGCAATACTGTCATCGCCCGCTTCCAGGTTTCAGCCGACGACCCCAACCGCGCCGATCAGGGCAGCGAACTCATCCTGCAGCGCGTGGACCAGCCCTATCCCAATCACAACGGCGGCGGGCTGGCCTTTGGCCCGGACGGCTATCTCTACATCGGCCTGGGCGATGGCGGCGCGGCAGACGACCCGGCAGGCAACGCACGCAATTCCGAAACCTTGCTTGGCAAGATGCTGCGGCTGGATGTGGACAGCGGCGCGCCATACGCCATCCCCGCCTCCAATCCCTTTGCCGGGGGCGGCGGCTTGCCCGAGATCTGGGCCATCGGCCTGCGCAACCCCTGGCGCTTCTCCTTCGACTCCCTGACAGGCGATCTCTACATTGCCGACGTTGGCCAGAATGAATGGGAAGAGGTCAATGTGGTGCAGACCGCGCCGCAGGGTTTGCTGGATTTCGGCTGGGATGCCTTCGAGGGCCTGCATGCCTACGAGGAGCCGCTTCCCGAAGGGCCGACAGTCCTCCCGGTGGCCGAATACTCTCATGCCGAGGGTTGTTCCGTCACGGGCGGCTACGTCTATCGCGGCGCGGAATTGCCCGAATGGCAGGGCGTGTACTTCTTTGGCGATTACTGCAACGGCGGCGTGTTTGGCCTGATCCACACCGACGCAGCCTCCTGGGAATGGCAGCGGCTGTTCGAGACGGGCGTGCCGATCTCCACCTTCGGCGTGGACGAGGCCGGGGAACTATACCTGGCAGACTTCGGGTCCGGCCTGATCCTGCGGTTGATGCGGCGCTAGAGATTTGGACTTATACTATCCAGAATGCGCGATTTGTCATCCCAAGTTGTGACCCTGTCACTTACCGGACAGGGCACACAGGTTATACACTTTAGAGGCCTGAGGTGCTGTATGGCAAACAAGAATTGGGAAGTGGCTAAAGTCTGTTTTTGCGAGCATGTCAGCCAGGACGTGGCGCTCGAAGTGGAAGTGCTTTACCCGATTGACTACCTCCGCGACCCGCCGCGCATCCTCTCGCACCGCTGTTCGCACGGCGTGCAATGCAATCAAATGCAGCAGGCGGCCTGCAAGTGGGCCGGCACAAACCCAGAGGTTGACCCGTTCCGGCAGTAAGATATTCACCACCCTTTTTTTTTGCAATAAAAAACAGCGGCCCTTTGCAGGGTCGCTGTTTTGATTCGGGCACGTGGAAGCGATTACTTGATTTCGATGACTGCGCCGGCTTCTTCGAGTTTCTTCTTGGCATCCATGGCGGCATCCTTGCCGACTGCCGACAGTACCTTGCCATCGGGGGTTTCGGCCAAGGCCTTGGCCTCGGTCAGGCTCAGGTTGACCAGCGTGCGGATGACCTTGATGACCTCGATCTTCTTCGGGCCGGCATCCTTGATGACGACATCGAATTCGGTCTTCTCTTCGGCCGCTTCAGCCGCGGCCGCAGGCGCCGCACCGGCAACGGCGGCCACAGCCACAGGCGCAGCCGCAGAGACGCCCCATTTTTCTTCCAGTTTCTTGACCAGTTCGGCAGCCTCGAGGACGGTAAGTTCGCTCAACTGCTCGACGATTTTTTCCAAATCAGCCATTTCAAATACTCCTTCTCAATGGGTGAGAGAATTTTTAGTTTTATGTAGGCGCGATTGACATCGCAAAAGGTTCGAATTTACTACGCCGCGACGGGGGCGGCAGGCTCGGCATGCGCCCGGACCACATAGGCCAAGGCGCGGCCGGGTTCGGCCAGGGTGCGCACCAATTTGCCAGCCGGCGCCTGCAAGACGCCCAGCAACTGGGCCCGCAGCACGGGCAACGGCGGCAGGTCGGCGACGGCCTTCACTTGCGCAGGGGACAACACCACAGCGTCCATGAAACCGCCTTTGACCTTGATGGTTTCCAAGCCTTTGGTAGCCTCGATCAACGCTTTGGAAAAGCCGGCTGCGTCGGTAAACGCGAAGCCAATCGCCGTACTTTTTTCCACGTAGGCGTCGGGGACTTTGTACCCGGCCTTCTCGAGGGCGAGTTTCGCCAGCGTGTTCTTGACGATGTGGAGTTCGCCGCCTGCTTCGCGCAGTTTGGCGCGGACAACATCCAGCGCCTTCATCGTCAGGCCGGAATACTCGACCAGCACGACAGCCTTGCTCTTACCAAGCCATTCCACATACTCGGCGAGCATGGCCTCTTTTTGCTGCTTAGATTTTGCCAAAAGATATCACCTCCTTTCCAATCAAAAAGTCTTTGCCCGAGTTCCAGGCAAAGACTTTTATCCCGTGGGAAAGGGATGGTGGGTCACACCAGTCTTCACCTGGGCAGGAGATTAAGCCCTTTTCAGAGCGCCTGCTGTCATTGGCGAAGGAATTGTCTCGGGCGGCGAGTAATCTACCCGCTTGTCTCCATAAAGATTAAGCCAGGTTCGGGTCAACCTTGATCCCTGGCCCCATCGTCGAAGCAATCGTAATGCGCTTGATGAAGTTACCCTTGGCGGCCGCCGGGCGGGCTTTCTTGATCGCCTCCATCAGCGCGGCGAAATTCTCATACAATTTCTGCTCGTCGAACGAGGTCTTGCCGACCGCAACGTGGATGTTGGCTGTCTTGTCGAGGCGGAACTCCACGCGGCCTGCTTTGGCTTCCATCACCGCACGGCTCACGTCTTCAGGGTTGACGACCGTCCCGGCCTTGGGGTTCGGCATCAGGCCGCGAGGTCCAAGCACGCGGCCGAGACGGCCGACCTTGCCCATCATGTCAGGGGTGGCAATGGCGACATCAAAGTCCAGCCAGCCGCCCTGGATCTTGCTCAGGGTCTCGTCATCGTCGGCGACCGTATCCGCCCCGGCGTTGCGGGCATTGATCGCACCGTCGCCCTGGGCGAAGACCAGCACGCGCACCGTCTTGCCCAGTCCATGCGGTAAGACAACCACATCGCGGATCTGCTGGTCGGCCTGGCGCGGGTCGAGTCCCATGCGCATGTGCACTTCCACCGTGCCATCAAACTTGGTGTATGAAGTCTCCTTCACCAGTTTGATTGCTTCGCGCGGCTCGTAGTTCTTATTAACGTCCACTTTGGCCAGTGCGGCCAGGTATTTCTTTCCGTGTTTAGCCATAATTCTCCTTCGTGGTGCAAACGGGCCGGCCTTCGTTGCCGCGCCCTCCCACCGGGTTAATCAACTACCGTGATGCCCATATTGCGGGCAGTGCCTTCGATCTGTTTCATCGCGCCTTCGATGTCGAGCGCGTTCAGATCTTTCATCTTCAACTGGGCAATTTCGCGCACCTGGGCGCGCGTCACCTTGCCGACCTTCTCGCGGTTCGGCACGGCGGAGCCTTTTTCCACACCGGCGGCCTTACGCAATAGCACCGCGGCGGGAGGCGTTTTCAGCACGAATGTGAACGACCCATCCGTGTAGACGCTGATCTCGGCCGGCAGAATCTCTCCCGGGCGGTTCGACGTGCGGGCATTGTACTCCTTGCAAAACGCCATGATGTTGATCCCATGACCGGCCAGCGCCGGGCCGATGGGAGGGGCAGGATTAGCCTTACCGGCCTCGATCTGCAGACGAACAATTGCCTTCAACTTTTTTGCCATACTTTACTCCTTTGTGGTTTTAGCGGGTGATTGCGGGACACCCTCCCACCGATTCAGGCCGTTCGGTCCGGGACCTCTGGCCTGCTACCGTTGAATCTACGCTTTCTCCACCTGGAGAAAGTCCAGTTCCACGGGCGTCTCGCGCCCGAAGAATGACACCATCACGCGGACCTTTGTCCGCTCCATGTCAATTTCCGAGACCACGCCGCGGAAATCGTTGAACGGCCCATCAATGATGCGGACGCGTTCACCGACCTTGAATGTCACCTTGACTGTCGGCGCTTCTGCTTCCATGCGCTTCAAGATCTGCGCCACTTCTTCCGGGCGCAGGGGGGTGGGCAGGTTGCCCATTCCGACGAAACCGGTCACACCCGGCGTATTGCGGACGACAAACCAGGATTCCTCGGTCAGGACCATGTTTACCAGCACGTAGCCGGGGAAGATGTGGCGCTCCACGGTGCGGCGTTTGCCGTTACGGACCTCAATCTCTTCCTGCGTCGGAACGACCACATCGAAAACTTTGTCCTTCATCCCCATGGTCTCGATGCGCTGCTCGAGGTTGTGGCGCACCTTGTTTTCGTAGCCGGAATAGCAATGAATCACATACCATGCCGGGCCTTCTGGCACGGTATCTTCGGCTTCTTCCAGAACAGGCTTCTGCTGCTGGGAAGAAGGCTTTAAAACCGGCTCGTCCGAGTGAGAGGGGGTCTCCTCGTTTTCAAGCGGTTTCTGCTCAAAGGGTTCTTCCGGCTCCTGGTAATCCATTCTGCCTCACTACTACATAATTGCCTGGTAGAGTTAGACGCCTACCATCAGTTTTAACGACACAGCGGCGCCCAAGTCCACAAGCCACAGAAAGATTGCCATAAAAGTTACTACAATGATTACAATCCACGTCAGACGGCGGGCTTCCGGCCATGTCGGCCAGGAGACGCGGCGCAACTCTGCAGCAGTTTCGCGGGAGAAACGTTTCAGGCCGCTTTCGCGTTTTATTTTTTCGTCTTTACCAGCCACGTCATACTCCTTTTACTTACTGACGGTGACAACGCCGCCTCACGGGCAGCGGCGTTGTACAGGACAGGCCAGGCAGGATTTGAACCCACAACCGCTCGTTTTGGAGACGAGAGCTCTACCAGTTGAGCTACTGGCCTACGTTCCGTGCTCCGGTGTCAAGCGCTTCAGTATCATGCTTGACACCGGGGCACTTGATACTCACTTGGTTTCGCGATGCAGGGTATGTTTCCGGCAACGCGGGCAGTACTTGTTGAACTCAAGCCGGTTCGGATCGTTGCGGCGGTTCTTTTCCGTAACGTAATTGCGTTCCTTACATTCGTTACACGCCAGGATCAGCACCGGGCGAACGTCTTTTTTCTTGGAAGCCATAACTTACTCTCAAACTTTCTATGCCAGTATTTTGGTGATGACACCCGCGCCGACGGTCAGGC
>DYKZ01000312.1 GCA_020722345.1 Anaerolinea thermophila
ATCGGCCATGCTGCCGTTGGCATTGACGATGGTCGGCAGACCATAATTCATGCAGTCAAGGACCGTTCCCGATGTTTCGCCACGCGATAGGGTGCGTAACTGGACAGCAGCATCCGCAGCAGCCAGGTACTGTTGGAACACCTCCTTTTTCGCCCAACCGGTGATACGGATAGGGCCCTTCGCTTTGGCTCTGCGGATAGTGGCGAGCAGCTTTTGCCCGTATTCTCCACCATGGTTCTCGCCGACAAAGACGAGATGGCAGGAACCGTCCCGAGCCAGTTCAGACTCCAGCCAGGCATTCAGAAGCCGGTGATTGAGCTTGGTGGGGCCTAAGATACCAAAAGCGCACACCAGGAAGTCGTCGGAATTCAGACCTAACGCCTTGCGGGCTTCGGCCCGGTCCGCGCGGATGCGGGAATCCCGCATATGGGGAATGACCGCCCAGTCAGTAGTTTCACCTCCGTACCACTGGCGGGCAAGACGAAGCGAGTTCGGCGAGTGCACGATAAGCCCCAGGCTGTTCTGAATGACGCTCAAACTACACGGGTACTCCCATATCACGTCCGCCATGTCCCTGGCATGAAAACGGTCATATAGCGCCTTGTAACCGTGGCTGAAATACAACTCCTGCGCCCATTGCCCTGGAGCGAATCCAGTGACGTCCATATGAGCCACCACGCCCGAGAGGAAAAAATCATGCAAAACCACGACCCCGGGAATGGCCTTGAGCAGATCAAACATGTGCTGATGAAACGCCGAGTTGCCAAAGTGATAGAGAACCCGGTCGTACTGATCGGCATGCTCGGCAAACCATTGCGCCGAACGCACGGGACAATTGGCGTTGATCCAGGGATCGTCAATCGTCTCTTGCGTTACAATGACCTCGATATTGTAGTGCCTTGCCAAGTCGGGCAGCAGTTCGGCACTATAGTCCGCTATACCGGATCGCTCTGGAGGCAGGGGTGACACATAGGCGAGCCTCGGTCGGGGCTCCTCGCTGGGACAGACTGCGGGCGCTACTTGGCGCGTTGAATGTAGGCGTACCATGGCCGCAATCGCTCGTTTGGCCGTCTTATCCCAGGAAAACTTTTCGGACTGCACTTTGGCATTCCTGACGAGGCCCGCGCGAAATTCCTCGTCTGACAACGCGCGCGCCATGGTTGTCGCCATTTCCTCGTCGTTATGGGGATCAAACAAGGCTTCCTTCCAGGCGATCACCTCAGGCAGACTGGAAGTATTCGCACCGATCACCGGAGCACCGCAACGCATGGCTTCCAATGCGGGGAGGCCAAAACCCTCATGCCAGGAGGGAAAGACGAAGAGCGAGCAAAGGTTGTAGAGGGCGCGGAGATCCTCCTCGGGCACGAACCCGGTAAGAATTACCGCCTCCTTGCCCAATCCCTGTTTCCGGGCCAACTCTTCAAGCATTTGGCGGCTCTCTGGCTGAACGGAGCAAACGATCGCCAGCTGATGGGCTTCACGCATCTCCTGCGGCAATTTGG
>DYKZ01000313.1 GCA_020722345.1 Anaerolinea thermophila
TGCGAACCGACAGAACATCGTTTATTGAATTACCGCCAAGACATCGTTTATGTTTTAGCTGGTTAGTACCGCCAGCACATCGTTTACGTAGTGACCCAGTTTTACCGCCAGTGTAAAACGACGACGTGGCGGTTTGAATCCGTCTGAGAGTGGACTAGAGTTGCTCTCAGTGACCATCGCCAGTGGCACTCTGGAGGCAACTATGGACAACGAATTGTTCGATCGCCAGTTGGCAATCCAACTGCGCTTGGCAGGCGAATCGCTTGAAGCGATCTGCCATCGCCTGAAACGCTCGGCAGTCTGGTTCCACAAGTGGTGGCGGCGCTATGTCGCCGAGGGACCAGAAGGGCTCTACGATTTATCGCGTGCGCCGCGCACGGTCGTGGATCGAATTCCACCCCGCATCGAACGACTCATTGTGAGTGTGCGTCGTCGTCTGGAAGCCCATGCCACCCCGGAGACGCGGTACCAAAGGATTGGCGCGCCCACGGTGCAGATGGAACTCCAGGCGTTGCAGGTAAGCCCCCTGCCGGGGCTCCGCACCATCGAGCGGGTCCTGCAACGGCACGGTCTGACCAGCCCGCGCATCCGAACGGCTCAACCGATCAACCCGCACGGCTATCCAGCGCCTACCGCGACCGACTCGAACCATCTGCATCAAGTGGACTTGGTGGGGCCGGTCTACCTGAAAGGCCAGCGGCAACGGTGGTACATCTACGTCTGCAAAGACGTTTTCGATGGCGCCGTGTATCTCAAACTGGCTCGTTCGCGCCGGATGGAGCAGGTCTTGCTGTTTCTCATCGAGGCCTGGCAGCACTTGGGCCTACCCGCCCAAGTGCAGTTCGACAATGCGCGTGAATTCTGTGGCTGGGGCAAGTCGGCACGCTATCTCTCGCGCGTGATGCGACTGTGCTTGCACTGGCGCATCACACCGATCTTCATCCCGCAACGTCATCCCCAGCGCAATGGCGCTGTGGAGAATTTCAACGGCTGGTTCCAACCGCTCCTGTTCCAACGGCAGTTCAAGTATCCAGCAGTCTTGCGGCGCGAGTTAGCCCGGCTCATGGCGACAGTCAATGAACAGCATGTCCAACCACGGCTGGGGCAGCAGACGGTCGCCCAATATCGACGCGGCAAACGCTTGCACAAATTGCCAGCCAAGTTCACACTCGACCTGGACCATCTGCCGATCACCGAAGGATACGTGATCTTCATTCGCTGGATCACTGCGCACGGCAAGATCAGTTTACTAGGACAAACCTTTCGGGTCGGCCAAGGGCACAAGTATCACTATGCCAAAGTGATTCTGGATACCCGCCGCCGTCGTCTAACAGCCTATGTGGCTGGCAAAGTGCTAAAGCGTTGGCCGTACAAACTGAGTCATAAATAACGTCACAAACATTCACGATGTGCTGGCGGTGGTCACGGCCAATTTATTAACGATGTGTTGGCGGTACGTTGGGGCAGAAACATAAGCCCCGATGTCCTGTCGGTTCGCAC
>DYKZ01000098.1 GCA_020722345.1 Anaerolinea thermophila
ACCACCTTTTTACCATTTGTGGAACAGTCACTGAAACGCTATATTGTGTTAAACTTGTCGCAAAAGGAGAATGCCTATGTCTGCTGAAAATAGTTTCCCTGCGCCGGTCGAACCGGCCTATTCGCCCCCGCCTCCCGCTTCCCAGCCAATCAGAAAGCCCGGCAAAGTTCAGGCGATTGCCATTATGACGCTGGTCAGCGGCGTGCTGAATTGCCTGTGGGGGCTGTCTGCCGGGGTCAGCATCCTGGCAGCCAACTTCTTTGGCTGCTACTGGGCGCCCTACGCCATCACCCTCGGCGTGCTGGAGATCATCTATGCCGCCAAACTCCTCGGATCGAATCCCACCCGCTTGCAGCCTGCCAAGTACCTGGCCATCATGCAGATCATCAACATCACCACGCTGAACGTCTACCAGTTGTTCGTTGGCGACGTGGTGGTGGGCATCCTGGCGCTGGTCTTCTACTCGGACCCGGAGGTGGACGCCTACTTCCGGCACATCAACGGGCAGATGTAAGTTTCAATCTGGCAACCAGCCCCACTCACGGCGGGGCTTTTTTTGTACAACTTTCAGGGAACGGAGGCGTAGAGGAGATGAGCCATCATTTATAAAGGAGAATCCTATGCCTGCGAAAAAGAAAGTCGAAGCCTCTGTCGAACCTGTAGAGGCCGCTGCGCCCTCGATGGAACCTGCGGTTCCGCTCGCACCGGTCACGCCCGTCCCGCAGAATGCGCCCGTTCCTCCCCAGCAAGTCGGTCCGGGCGATGAGCGGACCTGGAGCATGCTGGCGCACCTCAGCGTTTTGCTCAACCTGATCACCGGCTTCGCCGGTCCGATTGCCGCGCTGGTCATCTACCTGGTGTACAAGGACCGTTCGCGTACTGTGGCTTATCATGCTCTGCAAGCCATGATCTTCCAACTCATCTGGTGGTTCGGCGGCGGCGTCTTGATCGGCGTGGTGTGGGCAGTTGTCGGCGCGCTCTCGGCCATCCTCATCGGCGTGATACTCATTCCAATTGCCCTCGTTTTGACATTCGCGCTGGCGCTTCTGCCGCTCGGCGCGCTCGCCTACGGAATTGTCGGCGCGGTACGAGTCAGCCAGGGAGAAGACTTCAAGTACTGGCCGGTGGGCGACTGGGTGCGGGGTACCTTGACGGGTGTTTGAACGCCACCTCCCTCCTGCAGACCGGCGCGGCATCGCGCCGGCCTGCTTTTGCACTGGATTTTTAACTTGACGCTCGTTCCCCTTCCCCTTACAATCAACTTGCTTTTCAATCCAACGGTTGCAGGGAAGAGACTTATGCGCGATACGCAGCGTGTGGAGCGCAATAAGCGCCGAAGGGGCAAGCCCGAAAACTGGCGAGAGCGGGCGAAACTCTCAGGCAAAAGGACCCTGCGCCGGTTCCCTCTGGAAAGTCCCCAACACGGGGACACCGACGGGGCAAGTTTAGCCTGATAGTCAAAGAGTTTGATAGTTGTTTGCTAGATTGACAATCTGGTGACTATCTGACTGGCGACTATGAGACGAATGACTATGAGACTAAATGAATCTCTCAGGTTGACCACAGAGGCGCGCGACGATGAATCGTGCGCCTTTTTAATTTCGCCAAAAACAACTCTATCGAAGGAGACCTGAAAATGAATATTCCTGCCAATCTCAAGTACACCAAGTCCGATGAATGGTTCGACCCCGTCACCGGCAAAGTCGGGCTGACCGACTTCGCCCAAGGACAACTCTCCGACATCGTCTTTGTTGAAGTTGTTGTCAGCCCCGGGGATGTAATCGAGCCAGGCAAGACGATTGCCTCGGTCGAATCGGTCAAGGCTGCTGCAGAAATCTATTCGCCGGTGAATGGCAAGATCGTGGCTGTCAACGACGCTTTGAGCAGCAACCCGGAAACCCTGAACAGCGATCCCTACGGCGCGGGCTGGATGATCCAGGTCGAAGGGGGGGACGCTTCCGGCCTCATGGACGCGGCAGCCTACGAGAAGTACTGCGAAGAACGCGCCCATTAGACTGATTGTTTAGGGTCTGATCGTTTCAATGAAACTATCAGATCGGAGACTCTTATGACTTACATCCCCATCAGTTCCTCTGAACGGGAGGCGATGCTGACGGCCATCGGTGTCGAGAAGATCGAGAATCTCTTCAAAGACATTCCCGCCAGATACCGCTTCCCGGACCTGAACCTGCCTCCCGCCATGACCGAGATGGAGGCTGCCGTCGAAGTCGGCGAATTGGCCTCCGGCAACGAAACGGTCCGCGACTTGGTCTCCTTCCTCGGCGCGGGCGCGTACAACCACTACGTCCCCTCAGTCATTGACCACATCCTGCGGCGCGGCGAGTTCTATACTGCCTACACCCCCTATCAGCCGGAAGTTTCGCAAGGCACGCTCCAGGCCACCTTTGAATACCAGTCGCTCGTCACCGCGCTGACCGGCATGGAGGTCTCGAACGCCTCGCACTACGACGGCGCTACCGCCGTAGCCGAGGCTGTCAACATGGCCTATGCCCAGTTCCGCGGCAAGCGGACAAAAGTTGTCATCTCCCCGACCGTCCACCCGCAGTACCGCGCCGTCCTGCGGACCTACACCCAGGGCATGGGCCTCGAATTGGCGGGGGACGATCCGGGCGCGGACCTGGCTGCGGGTCCGGCCTCGCTGCGCTCCCTGATGGACGCCAACACCGCGCTGGTCATTGTCCAGTATCCCGATTTCTTTGGCCGCCTCTACGACTACACCAGTCTGATTGCAGACGCGCATGCCCAGGGCGCGCTTGTCTGTGTAGCGGCCAACCCCACCGCCCTCGGCCTATTCAAATCCCCCGGCGAGATGGGCGCCGACATCGTGGTCGGCGAAGGCCAGCCGTTGGGAATCCCGCTCTCCTACGGCGGCCCCTATCTCGGCTTCTTCGCCACCCGCAAGCAATACGTCCACAAAATGGCCGGCCGTCTGGTCGGCGAGACGGTGGACAACCGCGGCCAGCGCGCCTATGTGCTAACACTGACCGCCCGCGAACAGCACATCAAGCGCGAGCGCGCCACCTCCAACATATGCTCCAACCAGGGGCTGATGGCGCTCGCGGCAGCGGTCTACCTGTCGGTGCTGGGCAGGACCGGTCTGCGCCAGGTGGCCGAACTCTGCTACCACAAGGCGCACTACGCCGCCGCTCAGATCACCAGCATCCCTGGCTTCCAATACTGCTTCGATACCCCCTTCTTCCACGAATTTGCCATCTGCTGTCCGCGCCCGGTGGACGAGATCAATGCCCACCTGCTCGAACACGGCATCCTCGGCGGCTACGACCTGGGCCAGGATTACCCGGCGCTCAAGGACCACATGCTCATCGCCGTTACCGAGATGAATACCAAAGACGAAATTGACGCACTTGTGGAAGTCCTTTCGGAGGCGAGCCATGACTGAAGTAATCGAAAAGACCATCTTCGAACTCTCTTCCCCTGGACGCACCGGCGTCACCTTCCCGGACCCGGACGTGCCGCGCGCCGAACTGCCCGAGTCCCTGCTCCGCGCTGACCTGCCCCTCCCCGAACTCGCCGAAGTGGACGTGGTGCGTCATTACATGCGCCTCTCCAAATTCAACTACAGCGTGGACGGCGGCTTCTATCCGCTCGGCTCGTGTACGATGAAATACAACCCCAAAATCAACGAGGATATGGCGCGTCTGCCCGGCTTTGCCTTCACCCATCCGCTCCAACCGGTCGAGACAGTGCAGGGCAACTTGGCGCTGATGTACACCCTCCAGGAGTGGCTGAAGGAGATTTCCGGCTTTGCTGCGGTGACCCTGCAACCGGCCGCCGGCGCGCACGGCGAACTGACCGGCGTCCTAATCATGCGCGCCTGGCACAAGTCACGCGGCGACGTGAAGCGCGTCAAGATGCTCATCCCCGACTCGGCGCACGGCACGAACCCCGCTTCCTCCGGCATGACCGGCCTCAACATCGTCCAGATACCCTCCGATGGGCGCGGCAATGTAGATCTCGCCGCTTTAAAAGCCGCCTGTGACGATACCGTTGTCGGGCTGATGCTGACCAATCCCAACACGCTTGGCCTGTTCGATGAGCATGTGGAGGAAGTCATCAAAATCGTCCACGACTGCGGCGGCCTGGTCTATGGCGACGGCGCCAACCTGAACGCCCTGCTGGGCATCGTCCGCCCCGGCGACCTGGGCATAGACGTAATGCACTTCAACCTGCACAAAACCTTCTCCACCCCGCACGGGGGCGGCGGCCCGGGTTCGGGTCCGGTGGGCGTGGCGGCGCACTTGGCCGAGTTCCTGCCCTCGCCCATCGTCGGCATCCTCGAAGAAGCAGACGATGAGCAGCCTCCGCTGTTTGGCTTCATCGAGCCAAAGCGGACCATCGGCCGCGTCAAGGCCTTCCATGGCCACTTTGGGATGCTCGTCCGCACGTTTACCTACATTGCCATGCACGGCCCGGAGGGACTGCGCCAGGTCGCTGAGTACGCGGTGCTGAACGCCAATTACCTGCTCGCCCGCCTGCGCGGCACGTACCGGGTCCCGTACGACCGCATCTGCATGCACGAGTTCGTCGCCGAGGGCAGGGTGGAAGGCGCGGACGTGCATGCCCTCGACATCGCCAAGCGGCTGATGGACTACGATTTCCACCCGCCGACGAACTATTTCCCGCTCATTATCCATGAGGCGCTGATGATCGAGCCGACCGAGACGGAGAACAAGGATACGCTGGACGCCTTTGCCGAGGCGCTCATCAAGATTGCCGAAGAAGCAAAAACGACCCCGGACCTGCTCCACGCGGCCCCGCATAAAACGCCCTTTGGCCGCGTGGACGAAGTCAAGGCGGCGCGTGAACTGGTGCTGTGCTGTTGGTTGCCAGAGAATTACAACAAATAGGCTCCATGATTTGACCGGGGTCGGGCTGCCCGACCCCGGTATTCATTCGTGGAGGTTCCTATGCCTGCCTACTGGATGGATATGACAGAAATTTCGAACGGTGGGGCTATTTACCCGAGGCGGCCGAATTCGGCGGGAAACTGTGCGGACATATTATGACAGACGCCGTCTGGGAGGGGCTTTTTCTCGCGATATAATCGCTGCAACTTGTACGAAGTTTTGGAGGCACTCGATGCGCCCTGACTGGGACACATACTTCATGAAAATTGCTTTTGCCGTTTCCGAGCGTTCCACCTGTGACCGCGCCTTTGTCGGCTGTGTGCTGGTGCGCGACAAACGCATCCTGACCACCGGCTTCAACGGCTCACCTGTCGGTCAGCCGCACTGCGATGAAGTCGGCCACCTGATGGTGGACGGGCATTGCGTCCGCACCATTCACGCCGAGATGAACGCCATCATCCAGGCAGCCCTGCACGGCGTCTCGACCAAGGGCGCCACCTGCTATGTGACCCACTTTCCCTGCCTTAACTGCACCAAGGCGCTCATCAACGCCGGCATCGTGCGCTTGGTCTATAACGTAGCCTATCGCGTGGACGAGAATGCCATGAACTTCCTCAGAGTGGCAAATATCGAGGTCTGCCAGAAGGAATACACGCCCTGATAGAGGGGAAATCCCAAAGCCGCACTCTACGCAGGGGCGGTATAATAACGCCCGGAGGTTTACTTCATGGAAATCACCTGGTATGGACATTCCTGCTTCCGTCTGGTAGAGCGCGGACTTGCCACCGTGGTCACCGATCCCTTCGACAGCGATACGGTCGGCTACGAGCCGCTCAAACTCAAGGCTGACATCGTGACTATCAGCCACAACGCGCCCGGGCACAACTTTACCGGTGCGGTCAAAGGCGCCTCCCACACGATTGACGGTCCGGGTGAATTCGAGATCGGCGGCGTCTTCATCACCGGCGTCCAGACGGATGGCAGCAACAGGAAGGCCGCCGATAAACCGCGCAACACCCTTTACGTGTTCGATTACATGGGCATCAACGTTGCCCACCTCGGCGACCTGCGTTCGGTCCCAACCCAGGCCGAGATCGAAGCCCTGGGGACCGTCCACGTGGCGCTCGTCCCGGTGGGTGGCGGCGAAGGCCTGAACGCCGCCAAGGCTGCCGAAGTCGTCAGCCTGCTCGAACCGAACATCGTCATCCCCATGCACTATCACACCCCGGCGGTCAAAATGCAACTCGACCGGCTGGACAAGTTCCTAAAGGAAATGGGACTGCATGAGGCCGAAACTCTCCCCACGCTGAAGATCAGCAAATCATCCCTGCCAGACGAAACCAAGGTTGTTGTGCTGAACTACCAGAAAGAATGAAATTTTGGATGCGCGCATGCCTGTCAAACTGGTGATGACCTGGGACATTGAGCCGGAACACGAACAGGATTACTTCGAATTCGTCCTGAGCGAATTCGTCCCTGGCCTGCAGCGGCTGGGACTCCAGCCCACCGACGCCTGGGCCACGGTGTACGGCAACTACCCCCAGATTCAAGTCGGCATCCTGGCCCCCAGCCTGGAGAATGCCCGCCGCGCCCTCGACTCGCAGGGCTGGCGTCAGTTGCAGGAAAAACTTTTCACCTTTGTGCGTAATTACCAGTACAAGATCGTCCCGGCCCGCAGCGGCTTCCAGTTTTGACCTTGTACGGGGAACTCCCGTGACCCCCCTCGCCCGAAAATTGCTCGACTGGTATGCCCATAACGCCCGCCAACTCCCCTGGCGCGGCCATCCCGACGCGTATGCTGTCTGGGTCTCCGAGGTCATGCTCCAGCAGACGCGCGTCGAGACGGTCATCCCCTACTTCGAACGCTGGATGGCGCGCTTCCCGACCCTTGCCTCTCTGGCTGCCGCCTCGGAGCAGGAAGCGCTCGCTCTCTGGGAAGGGTTGGGATATTACAGCCGCGCCCGCAACCTGCACAAAGCCGCCCGCATCGTCGCCGCCGAACAGGGCGGGCAACTTCCCCGCGACCCGGCCTCCCTGCGCCGCCTGCCCGGCATCGGGCGCTACACCGCCGCTGCCATCGCTTCCATCGCCTTCGGCATGGACACGGCCACCTTGGACGGCAACCTGAAGCGCGTCTTTGCCCGATTATTCAACGTGGAAGAAGCCGCCGATTCCCCCGCCGGGGAAAAACGCCTCTGGGCGCTGGCCGAAGAACATCTCCCGCCTGGCCGCGCCGGCGACTACAACCAGGCGCTCATGGATCTCGGCGCGACCCTGTGCCTGCCGCGCGCCCCCCGCTGCCCCCTCTGCCCCCTAGGCGAACTCTGCCAGGCGCGCGCCCTCGGCCTCCAGGAAGCCCGCCCCGTGCAGACGCCCAAAAAGGAAATCCCCCATCACACCGTCACCGCCGCCGTCATCCGCCGCGCTGGGCGTGTCCTGCTTGCCAAGCGCCCGGCGGGCGGCCTGCTTGGGGGTCTGTGGGAATTCCCCGGCGGCAAGGTCGAGCCTGGCGAGAGTTTGCCCGCAGCCCTGCGCCGCGAGATCCGCGAAGAACTCGCCGCCGACATCCACGTCGGCGAGCCGTTTGGCGTCTATCGCCACGCCTACACCCACTTCCGCATCACCCTGCACGCCTTCCTCTGCACCCTCGACGGCAGCGAGCCGCGCCCGCTCGAAGCCGAGGAGATCGCCTGGGTGGAACTGCCAGACCTGAAGCATTACCCGATGGGAAAAGTGGACCGCCTAATCGCCCGCAAACTGGCTGGTGGAGATGCCTGAAGACGAATATGCTCTCCAACGCAGACGGATGGTGACGGAGCAGATCGCCGCCCGCGGCCTGCGGACCCCGCGCCTGCTGGCCGTTATGGAGAAAGTTCCGCGCCACCTCTTCGTCCCCGCCGAAGAACTCCCCTGGGCCTATGCCGATGGTCCCCTGCCCATCGGCGAGGGGCAGACCATTTCCCAGCCTTACATCGTTGCCCTGATGACCGACCTGCTCGACCTGAAACCTGCCGCGCGCCTCCTCGAGGTGGGGGCCGGCTCCGGCTACCAGGCAGCGGTGCTGGCCGAACTGGCCGCCGAAGTCCATACCGTAGAGATCATCCCCTCGCTGGCGCGAGGGGCGCAGGAAATCTTGCAGAGACTGGGATATACGCAGGTGCATGTCCACCTGGCCGATGGCTCGCTGGGCTGGAAGGAGGCTGCCCCGTATGACGGCATCATTGTCACGGCGGCCAGCCCCAAGGTCCCGCCGCCGCTGCTGGAGCAACTGGCCGAAGGAGGGCGGCTGGTGGCCCCGGTCGGGACGCGCGGGTCACAGGTCCTGGAAATCGTCCGCCGGGAGGGGACGCGTTTTGTCCGCGATGTTCACATCCCCGTAGCATTTGTGCCGCTGCGCGGGCAGTACGGCTGGAAATGATTCCATAAGAGACAGGCAGACTGACCGGTGGCATTGCCGAATTGTTCAACGGAGTGAGTTAAACAAATTCCCGGCTTTTTGACATAGCCGGGAATTTATCTAGGAACCAGGTTAGGCGGCGGGAACTACTTCGGGTAGCGGCTGCTCGCTTTCCCAGAGGCCGTGGATGTTGCACATTGCCAGGGCATGGAACGTGCCGGGACGGCTCACTTTCAGGGTAACGACCAATGTCGGTTGGGTATAGACCGGACCCTGGTTCGGCCCCGCCATTGCTTCTCCATGGCCGGTGAAGGCAAAGTGTCCCACTTGGTGCGGGAACTTCTGGCCTTCTGGGTGGAAGTAGAGGTCAATCCAGGCAATGTGGTGCTCGGTGGTGTTGGGGTGGGGAATTTCCTTGCCGATGCTGACTTTGACCTCAAATGGCTCGCCGGCGGTTACTCGAGACGGCGCCTCGATAACCGGCATGTGCTTTTCTTTCTTCCAATCGTCTTTTTGAATGAACATGGCAGTATCTCCTTTCTTGATTCTGATTATATTCGCCTTTTGGAGATGGAGATGAATGTCAGTCCGGAATAGAGAACTTGGGGACAACTTGATCCAAGAAAAGTTTTGCCTTATTACCCTTCTGAGGGATAAAAACACACCCCAGCCGTTCCCGGACCGGTATGGACGGCCAGGGCAGGGGAGAGTTCGGCAATAAACGACTCCACCACCTCCACTTTATTCTCCACGATTTCTTTTAGTTTTTCCACCTCCTGCTTTGCCCCGGCGTGGACATAGGCAATCTTGGCCTCGCCTTTCCCAACCGCTTCGCTGACCTTTTCGGCGATGGATTGGTACGCACCCTGGCGGCTGCGGGCGATCCCCAGCGAGACAATGGCGCCGTCGTCCATGCCAATCAGCGGCTTGACGTTCAGCAGGGAACCCATCAGGTTGATGGCTTTCCCAATGCGCCCTCCCATGTAGAGATACTTCAAGGTGTCGGCAGTCTGGATCATGCGCGTGATGGGGATCATGGACTTCACCTTGGCTACCACCTCGTTCAATCTCAGCCCCGCCAGCGCTCCGCGAGCAGCCTCGATGGCCATCCAACCCTGGCAGAGGGACACGTTACGCGTGTCTATCACTTCGATGTGTACATCGGGCATCTTTTCCTGAAGTATGGATTGCGCTACCGTGGCCGCCTGGAAAGCGCCGCTCCCCAGCGAGGTCATGTGGACGCTGATGATTTCGTCGTGGCCTTCGTCAGCAAGACGCTCGTAGATTTCAACGTAATCGCCCGGCCCCGGGCTGGCGGTCGTCGGTAAGAAACGCGCTGTCATTAGCCAGGCTAGGAACTCCTCGCGCTTCACTGTCACTAGGTCGCGCAGCACTTCATTGCCGCGGTGGATGTAATAGGCCACGGTCCGGATGTTCAATTCCTTGAGAATCGACTCCGGGATGCTGGCAGTACTATCCGTCACAACAGCCACATTCTTACGCATCTTGTCCTCCAATGCGTCCTAACTCGGACAAGCCGAAAGAGATTCAAACACGAAGGACACAAAGATTACG
>DYKZ01000314.1 GCA_020722345.1 Anaerolinea thermophila
GCCCATATGCGTCAACTTAAGCGGACGCTTGGGAAAACAACCGTCGGACGGTATAATCGTGGGCTGAAAGCGAAACCGATGATGATTAAGGAGTGAAATCATATGTCCAAAACTATTACCAAAGCGATCAACAAGGAATGGGACGAACTCGTCGAGACCATTCCGGACGACCTGGAAGCCAGCGCCAGAGAACAGGGTGCTCTCAAACGGCGGCGAGGGATTCAATCCGCCTCCGACTTACTGCGGCTGATTCTAATGTACGCGACCCTCCGGTCGCTGCGCAACACGGCGCTGTGGGCCGACTGTATGGGATTGTGTAGTATCAGCCAGCAAGCTATCGAAAAGCGAGTGCTCAACAGTACCGCCTGGTTACGACACGTGCTGGCCGTCCAGTTGAGCGGAGTGATTGAAGTCCCGCGTGAGGTGACCGGCCTCATCCGCCGCTTGCTCATCGTAGACGGGAGCGTCATCGCGCGGCCAGGGAGTCCCGGTACCGAATGGCGCTTGCATCTGAACTGGCAGCCGTTTGGCCAACAGCCGGCGGGCGTGATGCTGACCGACGAGAAACAGGGTGAAAGCTTTGAAGGCCTAAGCCTGAAGGCCAACGACCTGGTCATAGCCGATCGCAACTATGGAATCTGGCGGCATATCCGGGTTGCGTTGGAGGCCTGTGCCTACTTCATCATCCGTCTCGCTTGGTCCAACTTGCCCCTGGTGACACCCGAAGGCCAGCCGTTCGACTTGATCCAGTGGCTGAAAGACCTGCCTGAAGAACAAACTGAGGCCGAAATCAGCGTGGCGGCGACCGATGACCCCGAGCGGCGACCGTTGCGCCTGGTGGTAGGACGCCTACCCAAAGACAAGGCCAGGGAAGCGCGCGAGCGGGTGAAAGAGGAAGCCCGAAAGAAGAAGCACGAATCCCATCCCAACACCTTGCTGGCTGCCGGCTTCTGTATCTTGCTCACCAATCTGCCGGCTGCCTCGTGTGCGCTGCGGACGGTCCTGTCCCTCTATCGCATCCGTTGGCAGGTTGAATGGTGTTTCCGACGCTGGAAAAGTCTGTGCCTCCTCGATCAGTTACCTGCCTTCCCAGTCGACATCGCCGAGCCGGTCTTGTTGGCCAAACTCATTCTGATCTTGTTAATGCAACGACGCTTGGGACACCTTCCCTGGCGTGACTGGTGGTTGGGCGACGAGCCCGCGCCGATCGTGTCCTCTTTGGTGGTGGCCGGTTACGCCCTTCTGTGCCACATAATTCGCCCCGCCTGGGTGTTGGCCCAACTTCTGGAAGACCCAACACCCTTTCTACGCCATCTGCGATCCTCGCGCCGTAAGCGATCGCTGCAACTGGCTGACGCTGCCCGCCAATTCGCCGACCTCTTCATCGAGTTATCCCCCGCCCCTGGTGGTACTTAAGTTGACGCATATGGGGGCCAGGGGTGGGGGTACACCAGCACAAAAGTGTAAATCTATTTCCGGTGGGA
>DYKZ01000315.1 GCA_020722345.1 Anaerolinea thermophila
CGCCAGAACAACGGCTTCCAGTTGTGGATGGATCAGGTCAACGCCGCGGGCGGAATCCAGTTGGCAGACGGCACGGTGGTTAAGTTCGAGTCGAAGTTCTACGACGACGAATCCAACAAGGATCGCGTCCAGGAACTGTACACCAAACTGGCGACCGAAGATAATGCCGACTTCCTGATCAGTCCCTACTCTTCGGGCCTGGCCGATGCCTCCGCGGTAATCGCCGAGCAATACGGCAAGATCATGATTACAACCGGCGCGGCCTCGGATAGCACGTATCAGAAGGGCTATACCCTGGTCTATCAAGCCTACACTCCCGCCAGCCGCTATCTGACCGGCGCCCTGGATTTGCTGGCGGCCAAGGACCCGGCGGCCAAGAATATCGCCATCGTGTATGAGAACGAGAAATTCTCCGTCAGCGTGGTTGAGGCGCTCAAAGCATACGCGGAAAGCAAAGGTTACAACGTGGTTCTCTACGAAGGCTACGACACCGGCACCACCGACTTTGCCTCGATCATCAACAAGATCCAAACGGCCGCGCCGGATGCCATCATGGGCGGCGGCCACTTTGCAGATGGACAAACGCTGGCCAAGCAAATCTTCGAGAAGGGCCTGAAAACCAAGTTCTTCAGCCTGCTGGTCGCTCCCCCGGAACCCACTTTTGCGGAAATCGGCGATGCGGCGTTTGGCATTGTCGGCCCCAGCCAGTGGGAACCGCTGGCAGCCTTCACGCCCGACTTCGGTCCGACGGGCGCCGAGTTCGTGGACGCCTACAAGGCTGCTTACGGCGAGGAGCCTTCCTATCACTCGGCGGGCGGATATGTGGCGGGTCTGATCCTGCAAAAAGCCATCGAGACGGCCGGCTCGCTGGATACAGAGGCCCTCAAAGCCGCCCTGGACAGCATGGACATGATGACCTTCTACGGCCAAATCAAGTTCGATACTTCGGCTGAGAATCACGGCCTGCAGATCGGCCACGAGATGGTCTATATCCAATGGCAGAGAGACGCGGCTGGCGCGCTTGTCAAGCAGGTAGTCTGGCCTGAGGCAGGCAAGACCGCAGACATGATCTACCCGATTCCCTAACATTTTGTTTAGCCCTACAGGCGCGCGGTTGCGCCTGTAGGGCTTTTCGTTTCACATCCGCGCTGAATACGGCATTTCTGTTCATCAACAGTTCTTCGCGAAAGGCTTTGCAGCGGCAGTTTTTAGCCGAATGACTGCCCAGTTCGGAGGGGCTGGGGCAGGAAAGTCGTTACCGCGTTTTCGTGATCTAAATGATGATGATAAAGGAGATACATGGAATTCAGCAGCATCCTCACCTCCCTGGTGGACGGCCTCCTGATCGGCGTGGTCTACGGGATTGCCGCCATGGGGCTAAACCTGATCTGGGGCGTGATGCGCGTGATCAACCTGGCGCATGGCGCACTGATCGCGCTGGGCATGTTCGGCGTGTACCTGCTTTTCGGCAGCCTGGGGTTGA
>DYKZ01000316.1 GCA_020722345.1 Anaerolinea thermophila
TTACTTTGGCGATTATCGCTTTTCGGAGGACCTGGATTTTACAGCCATTGCGCTCATCCAGCCGGATGACATCCTGAGGGCAATCGAGGCCGCCTCGAGTTGGGCCGGGCGGCTCGGCGGTCCGGATTTCACGGCTGCGCCGGTCAAACTGGAGATCGTTGACGATGAGTATGGCAGCGAGGCCTTCCAGGTGCGCTTGTATTATCACGGTCCGTTGAAATGGGGAGGGTCGCCGCGCTCGATCCGGCTTGACATCACCCGCCAGGAAAAGGTGCTCTTGCCGCCAGCGCACCGGCTTTTGCTGCATCCATACAGCGACAGCGCGCTGCTGGAAGGTGCGGCATTGACATGTTATTCGTTGGAGGAAGTGCTTGCCGAGAAACTGCGCGCCCTGGGCGGACAGCGGCGGTTCATCATCTCGCGGGATATATATGACATTCACAGCCTTTTGCAGGCCGGGGTATTGGTCGAGCAGGCTATCCATTTGCTGCCGGGGAAATTGGAGATGCGGGGGATGGCGGTATCTAACCTTGACTCCGAACGATTGGTGAAGCGCAAGGCTGACTTCAAATTGGACTGGGAACGCCGATTGGGATATCTGGTAAAGCCACGGCAAAAAGTCGAGTTTGAGGCGGCGTGGGAGTCGGCGATGGGTTGTCTCTTGTTGGCGAAAGAAGAACTTCACAACAATTGAGGCTTGCGTTGGTACTATCCCTTCGGGCTCCAAACTTTTCCAGTAGACAATTCTTTCATCGCCTGCTCGATTAGGCAGGCGCGATTCTCCAGATAGGCTTCATAATCCCCGCCGGCAAGATCATCAAAATCCACGGAGTGTGTTTTTAATCTGCGGCGGATTTCCTCTTCTCCCAAAGTGCTGGCTTCAGCGCGCTCACGTAGATATTCGATTGGCTGTTTGGCAGAAATGGTCCGATTGGTTTTCCAACTGATCAAGGCGCAATTTAGAGCGCGGTTGACCAGGTCATCATCCAGCCCCTGCTCCCGTAGAAAAGCAGCGGGGAACAAATGATGATATTCGCGGCGCTTCAAATGCTCTCTGCTGATTGGGGCGCTATCTGCAATGTCATGGGCTTTTCCAAGCAACGAAACTGCCAGAATAGCCCTAGCCAGACGGTCTCGTTTCTTCGGCCAGCCCGCCTGTTTCAACTCGTCCTTTGAAGGAATTGGATGCACATTTTGGTCAAAGCATGGCACTTGATCTTCAGACTTTTCTCCATTGATCACGTCCCGCAAGGCGCGGAAATCCTGCAAGGCGGCTGATGCGGCTGCGCGTTCATAACGATCGGTGAAAAATGCCCGCCAGATGTATTTCCGGAGCAAGATCGTCGCATTCCCGCGTTCATCCGAACGCTCCGGCACATACGTCCACAGCGCAATCAGGGGAGCGAGAATGCTCTCAGTTGGCAGGCGTTCGCGCAACATGGCCGTTTCGGCTTCCCATTCGCTCAACCGTTGGC
>DYKZ01000317.1 GCA_020722345.1 Anaerolinea thermophila
GACAAGGTCGTCTTCCCTGCACAGCAAGTGCGTGAAGGATTCGAAGCATTTATCGGCAGGCCGCTGCAACAGGCCGTCATCCGACCGCAGGGCTTGTATCTGCGCAGCCTGCTGCGCCAGGGCGCGGACAAGCAAGCCGTTAGATCCAGCGTGCGGAAAAAGCTGGGGTTGCCGGAAGACTCCAGAATCATCATGTGTGCCGGCTACGCCGACCACCGCAAGGGCTTCGACCTCTTCGTGCACGCTTGTGTGAAGGTGATGCAGCAGGTGCCGGACACCTATGCGCTGTGGGTAGGGCACCTGGACCAAGCGTTCGTGGATCAATCGCTCGAGCCTGCAATTGCCGAGGGGCTGCGAGACCGCTTCCTCTTCACCGGCTTCGTCGATCATCCTCAGGAATACTACCTGGCCGCAGACGTCTATGCCCTGACCTCGCGCGAAGACCTGTTCCCCTCCGTGGTCATGGAGGCCCTGGACGCCCTGACGCCCGTGGTTGCCTTCAAGGGCTGCGGAGGCTTCGAAAACCTGCTCGAACGGGATTGCGGCCTGCTGGTGCCGGCCGAGGACCATCTCGCCTTCGCCCAAGCGTTGATCGAATTGCTGCAGAACCCACAACGTGCCAGGGCGCTTGCGGCGACTGGCCAGAACATCGTCGAAACCGAACTGAATTTCCGGCATTACCTGTTCGACCTATTGGAGTTGGCCGGCGAGCCGTTGCCAAGGGTTACCGCCATCGTGCCCAACTACCGCTATGCCCGCTATCTCCCCGAGCGACTGAAAACGGTCGCCAGCCAGACCTTGCCGTTATACGAGCTCATCGTCCTGGACGACTGCTCGCCCGACGACAGCGTGGAAGTCGCGCGGCAGTTTCTGCGGCAGTGCGAAATTCCCTGGCGGCTGGAGGTCAACGCCACCCATAGCGGCAACGTTTTTGAGCTATGGCGTAAGGGGTTGGAATTATCCCGTGGCGAATACGTTTGGATCGCCGAGGCGGACGATCTCGCCCGGCCGGAGTTTCTCGACCGCATCGTGCGCAGAATGCAGGAAACCGGCGCGGTGTTGGGTGTTTACGATAACTTGCAGAACAACGAGAGCGACCAACGCCCTGGTGAAAGCTATAAGCACTATGTGAACGAGGAAAACCAGGTCGAATTAGACCAAAGTTTCGTTCTAAACGGGTTCCGGTTCCTCGAAAACTACCTTGCCATCAAGAACGCCATCCTCAACGTATCCAGCGCGGTCTTCCGCCGCGACGCACTGAAGGAGGCGATGGATCGCATCGGTGACGATCTATACAAATACAAACACAAGGTGGCGGGTGACTGGCGCATCTACCTCGAGCTGTTCACCATGAACGGCAAGGTGGTATACGAGAACGAGTCTTTGAACAGCCATCGGGTACATGCCATGACCCGCACCAACCATCTCTCACTACCAGCATCAACCCAATCTTCTGTTCTCCACCCCGGCCA
>DYKZ01000318.1 GCA_020722345.1 Anaerolinea thermophila
GATTCTGGGTTGAGAGTTGGCCCGCCTCCCCCGTTCTCTGCATTCCCCGGTTGAACGAAGCCGTGGGATTAACCGTTCAATGGGCAGGCTCTCGAGGGCTTGCGGAAAGTATCGGCTTTCCACTGCATCCGGAAGAGTGCCAGAAAGCGAGAAGAGGAAGGTCTGGTGCCGGTGGGCTGTTGCAGCGAGCTTGGATGAGAGGGCCGGGCTCGCACCAAGCCGCGCAGGAGACTGCCTGGAGGTCGAAGTCCGACTACGCTCCGGTGCCAGACAACACCACACCGGTAGAGGCTCTGCCTCGACATCGACAGCGTTGGCAGTGGGTAATACATCAGGCCATGGGTGGCGCGCGGGCAGGCGGATCGGGTGGCAACTGTCCCTTGCGCCATCGACCGACCCCGATCATGGGGCGTTGGCATTGGGGGCAGACAGGGGTCTGTTCAGGGGCCGGGAGCGGTTCGGGCGGTTCGAAATCGGACCGAGGCGGTTGCCAAGCGGCACGTTCGGCCCGGCTCAGCAGAGCCGGTTGGCCCAGGAGGGCGCACACCCGGTTGAGCTGGACGCGCCGGGCCGGATGTAACCAGCCAAAGCGGCGAACCCGGTGAAAGCCCGGTGGCAAGATGTGTTGCAGAAACCGCCGGATGATTTCCAAAGGTTCGAGCCGCAGGCTCGCTGACTGGCCGGACTCGCTGTCGCGATAGACCCACAGGACTCGGCCATCGGGTAAGAGGGGCAGCCAGCGGTTGTCCGTGGCGGTTTTGAACACGTAGCGGCTCAGGTACTGCAAGGCCGTATGGCCGGAGCCCACGGGCTCGCAGTGGACTACCCAGGACTGTTTCCAGATGCGGCTGGGCAGTTGGTCCAGGGCCTCGGGCGCGCGTCGCTGGAGGGCTTGACGGACCAAGGTGCGAAATCGCTCGGCCAGGGGGCGGACGTGGACCAGGAACTTCGGACCGGCGCTGACCCACTGACGCTGATCGGCGCTCAAGCCGCCGCCGGGGACCAGATAATGGACGTGTGGATGATAGATGAGGGTGCGGCTCCAGGTATGCAACACGCCCAACATGCCCAGGGAGGCGCCGAGCCGTTTGGGGTTTTGGGCCAGGTCCTGCAACGCTTGGGCCGAGGCGCTGAATAACAGGTCCAGACCGACCGAAGGATGAGAACGAATCCAGCGCCGCAGCGGTTCGGGGACGGTGAAGGTGACCAGGAAGTAGGGCACCGGCAAGAGCAGACTGGTGTGAGCGGCCAACCACTGGTCGGCGTCGGTCTGGCCGCACTGGGGACAATGCCGATCATTGCAGGAATGATAGGCGTAGTGGTGGGCGCCGCAGTCAGGGCAGAGGAAGAGCGTGCCGCCCAGGGCGGGGGTGTGACAGGCCAGGAGCTTCTCAAGCACCTGGCGTTGACGCGGGGGCATGTCCGAGCCGAATCGGTCCAGATAGACCGGGCCCCAACGCTGGAGCAGGTC
>DYKZ01000319.1 GCA_020722345.1 Anaerolinea thermophila
TCTGAGCGAGAACCGCGCGGCAGTAGGCGAGAAACTCCGTCGCGGCGAATACGATGGGTTGGTACAAACCGGCATGGGACGCGCCGATGAATTGGTCTATTTGATGGCGTCTCTGAAATTCTTCGACCACCTTGAGCAGCTTCCAGTCACAGAAGCGCGCACTGGCATTCCCAATGACTTGCAGAAACGTTGCCTCGCCCTCATGCCCCTTCTAGGTATTCCGACCATCGCCCACACACCTACGCGCCTCTTCAAAGATGCCGGCTTGCTTCACTTTCTCGGTTGCAATGCGCAGCAGATTGCCCATGGCTTCACCCAGCGCGGCCCGAAAAAGAAAAAACAACAACCGAAGCGCTTACCCTTTCACGAAGATAACTTGCGCAATTTGCTGAAAAGGGTTGCCCCGGCGCACAGTCAGCAATTCTTTCACGCCTGTATCGGTGAGTTCTTCCGGGCAAAATATGTGCGGGGCGGAATCTATGCGATTGATAGCACCGAGATTTTAGTCGGCGAGGCCAAGACCTTTGAAGGCACCGGCACGATCAGCGTGCCCGTGGCGCACCAGGATGGCAGCACCACCTACGAAACCAAGACTGGCTACAAACTCATCTATTTGCTGAACCTGAAAACCGACCGCGAACTGGTGGTCAGTTATCGGCTCGTCCCCTTGAACACCAATGCCCTACAGGTTGTGCGGGAGATGGTGGAGGAGACCCTACAGGTAGGGGGTGCGGGTGCAATTGAACTTTTGTTGATGGATCGCGAGTTTGTGGACGGCGACTTGATCAACTGGCTGAAAGGCGACCACGGCATTGATGTGATCATCCCGGTCAAAAAGAACATGGATATACTCGAGGACATGCGCGGTCTAGAGCGCATTGACCAACGGCCGTGGCAGACCTACACCAAACTGGTGTGGCGGCGTGTGCAAAAAGAGCAACCCAAGCAAAAAGTGGTCGTGCACATTCGCGTGAAAGGCTTCGAGGGTCTCACGACCTGGTCAAGTTGCTCCATCCCCCTGAATGGGATTCTCCGACTCAAAGAGGACGAGACCCTGGAGGAGGCGCACGGCTTGATCACCACCTTGCCGGTACAGGATGCCATCCGCATTGATCAGCAGTATGGGGCGCGGTGGGGGATTGAGAATGACGGCAACCGCGAACTGAAACAGGGCTGGGACTTGGAAACTCTGTGGGGACGCCGTCTCGCCGCCGTAACGCTGAGTGTGGTGATGAAGTTGTTAGGGTTCAACTACGTCAAACTGTTTCACACCCGTAGTGGAAGTCGCCTGATTGCGAATGGAATGCGCCGCGTACGTGCGCACGTGTTGGATGAAGGCTTTCAGGTGGTTGTGTATGCTGGGAATGAGTTTGGTGTCTTTCACATTGAAGAGATTGCAACCCTGCTCGGCGCACCGCCCCAAATGAGTTTTCGCCGTGCTACGGATGTGTCACCGCCTTAATTCAAT
>DYKZ01000099.1 GCA_020722345.1 Anaerolinea thermophila
CGACAAGGGATACCCTTGCAGGGTCAAGCGGGTATGCTCCGGGTAGACTTCAAATTCTAAGTCCGATTCAGGGACGCGTTCGCAATCGTAGCCGGAGGCCAGGGCCGAATCGAGCAGGAGTGACAGTTCATTGCAGGTTGTGGCGGTGACAGGCGTTTCTGTTGGCTCGGGCGGCTCGGTGACAATCGGCGTTTCGGGAGGGGGGGGAGTCGAAGGGATGGTGCAGGCAGTGAGCGTGAGCAACAGGGCGAGCATAGGGTAGATGACGCGTTTCATGGTTTCTCCTTCTCTACCCTTTCATTGTAAGGAGAATTCACCCCGACAAGTATATCCCATTGGGGTCAGTTGCCGGAAACCCCATTTCCCGGCGCGGGCAGCCATTTTCCCCTGAAGCGCACCGTTGATTTACGCTTTCGCGTCCGCCTGCACAGGGTATAATACGGCTTGCCTGCGACTCCCGCGCTGGCTTTTCCCAAAAACCTATGACTTTACTCAATGCCCCTTTCATTTTCCAAATACTGGGCGTTCTCCACAGTCCTCCCGATTATCCGCAGGGCTCGTCTTGGTTCGTCCCCATCTTACTCTTGGGCGTGCCCATTTTCGACACAACGCTGGTCGTCTTTTCGCGCCTGCGCCGCCGCAGGCCGATCTACCAAGCCGACCTTTCCCATGCCTATCACCGCTTGGTTCTGCTGGGGGTGAATACCAACCGGGCAGTGGTAATCATGCACCTGGCGGGCGGCCTGTTGGGCTGTATGGCGTTTGTTGCCCTCTCCCTGCCTCCATGGGCGGCCAACCTCGCCTTTGGCATAGTCCTCCTGCTGGCAATTGCCTTGATCATTTTCCTCGAAAGAGCCGGGAATCGGAAAAATCCCAGCGCTGAATAACGCAATGCAGGAATTCTCCATCCACCACACATACCGAACGGCCCTCCGCCGCTGGTGGCTGCTGGTAGCGTGCATCCTGGCGGGCGGCCTGTTGGGGCTGCTCTTCCACAGTTTCTGCCCCACCGTCTATGAGGCTGAAACGTTCTTAATCGGCAGCCTGAATTTCCCGCCTTCCGAGTTCTACAGCCAGTATGAAGAGGATTACGCCTTCACTGTTGCTGCCACGCACATAGCCCCGCTTTCGATGGCGTCTGTTCTCCTGCCCAATTTGGAAGCGCTTGGCTACAATGTTACTAGCGATGAATACCTCCGGTCAGCCTCGCTGGAGAGGAAACAGTCCTCCTGGGCTCTGCGCTATCGCAGCACTGATCCGGACCTGGCGGCGGCTGTGGTCGAACTGTGGGCCTCGCAGGCCTACGAGAAACTCTCCGGTTTGCGCGACCATGCTTTGCAGGCGCAATCCTACTTCGAGCAGTTGCGTTTCCTTGATGTTTGCGCCCGCTACGCGCTCATCTCTCCGCCAGCGGCGATAACCTACCCCCCTGAATACGAGGAGGTTTGTCTGTTCTCCTCGGCAGGGCAAATTCATGCTCAAGAAGCCATTGTTTCACGTCTTTTTGTTGAGCAGCTCCGCTTGAGTGAGGGCGTGAACCCCTACTTTGTTATTGCCATACCCGACACCCCCGGCACCCAGGTCTACGTCACGGCCTATGACCGCAACCTGATGGCGCTGGCCGGGGCGCTAATCGGGCTGGTGGCCGGTCTCTGGCTGGCAAATCTTCGGACCTCAAAGGACAAGCGTGATTGAGCGTTTGGCCGTCATCAAACGGCTTTTTTCTGTCTCTTTCGACTGGGCTTGGGCGCTGATGTTCCTGCTCCTGCCCATTACCAGTTTCCCCTTCCTAGTGCATCTGATGGGCGGGATGACGGTGGCCCCGGCTTCGATCCTGCCGCTGGCCTGGCTGGTGGCCTGGTTTGCCATTTTCATCGCCGGCAGGGAAGAACTCCCCCAGGAAGTCATTCCGTTCCTTGCTTTTGTATCTGCCGCGCTTCTCTCCTCCGGAGCGGCTTTTTTCATAGAGTTCCCCACCTTCAAGGCAAACAACCTCCTGGATACCGAACTGTCGAGGCTGGTCACGCTGGGTATTGGGGCGGCGTTCTACCTGGTCAGCGCAGGCTGGCTCTCCCGCCGCCCGCAGCAATTCGAAAAGACGCTGCGCCTGATTAACTATGCCGGCCTGATCCTGCTGGCCTGGGCGAGTCTTCAGGCCGTGATCGTGCTTTTCTTTGACAGCCGCTACCCGGAGATCATGGATGAGTTCCAGTCGTTGTTCAGCACCAACAGGCGCGGCCTGTTCCCGCGCCGCGTTACCGGCTTTGCTTTTGAGCCTTCCTGGCTGGCGCACCAGATCAATTTGCTTTTTCTGCCCGTCTGGCTGGCATCCTCCATCAAGCGCGTCAGCGCCCACCGCTTCCGCCTGTGGAAACTGAGCCTCGAAAACATCCTCCTTGTGATGGGGGGCCTGATGATCCTGCTCTCCTCGCGGATCGGCACGCTGGCCGTCCTGCTGATGGTTGCCTTCCTGGCGATCCGCCTGCACCTGAAGTGGTTTGCAAAGATCCGCGCCGGGCTGGATAAACGCCTGCGCATCCGGTCTCCGTTGCTGCGCTTCCTGGTCAGAGTGTTCTTCTTTACCTTCCTGATTAGCGGCCTGGCTTTTCTCTATCTGCTGGCGTTATTCGGCCTGCTGTTCGCGCTTGCCAACCTCGACCCCCGCATGGCGCCCCTGTTCAACCTGGGGGCCATCAAGACCCACCTTGTCAGCCCGTACGGACTCTTCAATTACTTGAGGTTTGCCGAACGTTACGTTTACTGGGTCGCCGGCTGGCGCATCTTCAACGACCATCCCATCTTGGGAGTTGGGATCGGCAACGCCGGCCTGTATTTCCTGAAGTATCTCCCCTCCTATAGCTGGACATTGGTCGAGGTGACCGAGAGCGTTTACCGCCTCACGGCAGTGATGAACATCAAAAGTTTATGGGTGCGCATCCTGGCCGAAACCGGCCTGCTGGGTTTTTCCACCTTCCTGGGCTGGCTGGCCATCCTCTGGCAGACGTGTCGTTTCCTGGAGGCAAACCGCCAGAAACTGATGAGCATGCTCGGCCTGGCGGGGCAACTGGGGCTGGTGGCCCTCCTGGCCGAGGGGTTCAGCATAGACACCTTTGCCCTGCCTTATATTTGGCTGATGTTGGGAATGGTCAGCGCGGCGGGGTTGGTTACCCGGCAGGAGGTCCGGCAAGAGTGAGCCGCATTGTCGCCCTCGTCCCCATGCGCCACCACAGCCAGCGCGTCCCTGGCAAGAACTACCGCCCGCTGGCCGGGAAACCGCTCTACCAGCATATCATCGAGAGCCTGCTGGCCACGCCGGAGGTTGGCAGCATCCTCGTGGACACCGACTCCGAGCCGGTGATGGACGGCCTGCGCCGCGACTTCCCCCAAGTGACCGTGGCGGAACGCCCCGCGCACCTGCGCGCCGACGCTATCCCGATGAACGAGATCCTGCTCTATGACACCTCGCTGGTCGAGGCGGATTTCTACCTCCAGACCCACAGCACCAACCCGCTTCTGCGCTCTGAGACCATCTCGCGCGCCATCCGAACCTTCCTGGCCGATTACCCCGCCCACGACTCACTCTTCTCCGTGACGCGCCTCCAGACTCGTCTCTATGACCAACACGGCCGCGCTCTGAACCACGATCCGGACATCCTGCTCCAGACCCAGGACTTGCCTCCCGTTTACGAGGAAAATTCCTGCCTCTACATTTTCACCCGCGCCAACCTGACGCGGCGGCGCAACCGTCTTGGCGAGCGCCCGCTGCTGTTCGAGATAGACCCTGCCGAAGCCTGGGACATTGATGAGGAGTTGGATTTTGCCATCACGGAATTCCTGATGCAGCGCCGCTCCACCTGACGGCGCTGGCAGGGGTCGCAATCGAACCTGAACATTCCAGAGCCACCCGGCTTTGGACGCCTTTTTTCTTATGAAACGACACCTGACATCCTTCTTCCACCATCCCTGGTACCCGCTGGTATTCGCCCTTTACCCGCCGCTCGCCCTGCTGTTGCACAATATCTCCGAGATGCGGGCTTCCGGCGGCCTGCGCTCCCTGGTAATCTGCCTTTTTGGGGCCGCCGTCCTGACCGGCCTGCTGCGCCTGCCCTACCGCAACTGGCACCGCGCCGCCTTTGCCGCTTGGGCATTGCTGCTGCTCTTCTTCACCTACGGGCACGTTCACGACAGTCTGGGGGAGCAATTCGAGACGTTGACCCTCGAGCCGTGGTTCTGGATACTCTGGAGTCTGCTGGCTGTGGCAGGTCTCTTGTGGGCGGCGCGGCGCAAGACCCGCTTCGAGAAAGCCACGCCGGCGCTTAACGTCATTGCCCTCGGGCTGGTGCTTTTCACCTCGGCGCAGGTGACCTGGTCCACGGTCCCGCGCCGGACGCTGGAGGCTCCCGCCGACGAGTTTGCTCCCCTCCAAACCTTGCAAGTCCCCGAAGGGGAAACTCCTCCTGACATCTATTACATCATCCTCGATTCCTATGGCCGTTCCGACCTGCTGGCGCAAAAATTCGACTACGATAACAGCCAGTTCCTCGAAAACCTGCGCCAGATGGGCTTTTACGTGGCCGATTGCGCCCAGAGCAACTACAACCGCACCGATGTTTCGCTGGGCTCCTCGCTCAACCTCGATTACCTCCAGAACCTGAGCGCCGACTACCAGCCGCCCAACCAGGGCCGCCGCACCCTGTGGGACTCCATCAACAACAGTGCGGTTCGATACATGCTGGAGCAGGCCGGTTATACCAGCGTGGCATTTGCTACCGGCTTCGCCTGGAGCGAGGTGGATGGCTCGGACGTGTTCCTCGCCCCGCACTCTTTTGGGCTGTCCATGACCAGTTTCGAGGCCCTGCTGCTGCGCACCACCCCGGCGCGCCACCTGGAAGAGACCGGCCTGCTCAACCTGGCCGAACTCGACGGCCAGCATTACCGCGAGCGCACACAATTCATCCTCGATGAGATGGACGACCTGGCGCGCATGCCCGGGCCGAAGTTCGTCTTCATCCATATCATCCCGCCGCATCCGCCCTTCGTCTATGGCCCCGACGGCTCATTCACCGACCCGGCCCCGTTCCTCAATGAAGACCAGCGTTACACCTTCGAGTCGTACACGCTTGGCTACCGGAATCAGGTAGAATACATTACCGGGCAGATCGAGACCGCCGTGCGCACCTTGCTGGAGGAATCGTCCACGCCGCCGATTATCATCCTGCAGGGCGACCACGCCCCCTGGCTCCAGACCGGCAACAGCAAGTTCCTCATCTTGGATGCTTACCACCTGCCCGGCCACACTGACCTGCTCTATCCCACCATTTCGCCGGTCAACACGTTTCGGTTGATTTTCAATGCCTACTTTGGCGCGGACTACGGCCTGCTGCCCGACACCAGTTATTATTCGCCCATCCCGAACATTTACGAGTTCGAGGAATTTCCCAACCCATGTCGAAAAAAGTAATTTCCCTGCAAGGGCAATCGAAGAGCATGTTTATTACAGGGCTGCTCAAAAAAACCGCGTGTTTTCCTTTATACGTATTTTGCCTGACTTTGTATGCTGTTCTCTCATTCCTGGCAGCGAACGTGTCGCAGGTTAATCCGAGCGTTGCCAATCGCTTGCTTGTGTCCTTCAGCGCAGGAACACTGGCGTTATTATTGTTTGCTCGATTATTCAGCCGCGATTTCTCACGTGCTGGAGTATATGCTATCCTTTTCCTCCTGCTATTCTTTCTTTACGAACACGTTAGAATTGTGCTTTGGAAGATCTCACATGCTCTTGCAAACGACACTTTTCTTTTTCCGCTCACAATATTTCTTCTTGTTGGCAGTATTGTACTGCTTGCCAAACAGCCGGTAGAAAAAATTCGAGGCTGGACTCTTTATCTAAATGTTTTCGGTTTGATATTGCTTGCCTTTCCACTTTGTAGGATTGGCATTTACCAATACAAGATGGTGAAATATCATGAAGGTCTTTTTTCACAACTTCAACAAGTAATACCCACTTCCCCACTTGCCTCCAATACAAATTTTCCCGATGTTTATTTTATTGTGTTGGACGGCTACGCCCGCCAAGATGTCCTGGAACAGAAGATCAGTCTGGACAATTCGGAGTTTCTGGATGCATTGCGGCAGAAAGGGTTTTATGTCGCAGATTGCAGCATGAGCAATTATGCTCAGACCGAATTATCTTTGTCATCGACGTTCAATATGACATATCTGGATGAGATTATCGAACAACTACCTGAGGCGGGGGAATTTTATTTTTCGTCATACATTAAGCACAGCCAAGTCCGCCAGTTCTTCGAATCACTGGGCTACCAGACAGTAAATTACTACAATGGGTATTATTGGATGCATTGGGACGACGCGACCTATTTTTTAGGCGACCCGCGCGCCTCACAGGACATTGACCGCATGATTCCGTTCGAGGAACAATTTTTAAAGACCACAATATATCGCTTTCTTTCTGAAATGTATCTAGCAATTGCCATTCCCTCTAAATCTCCAGAGACATTTATCGGAGACGAGGCCAACCGCGCCATCGTCCTTTTTACCCTGGAAAACCTGCCTGAGGCAACCTATTTGCGCAGTCCAAAGTTTGTCTATGTCCATCTAATGCTTCCACATCCCCCATATATTTTTGATCCTAATGGTGAAGTGCAAGAGAATTCCATGGTAGATATGGCCTCACGTCTTGAGGGGTATCACGACCAGGTATTGTATGCCAACAAACGCATACTGCCGATCATTGACTCGATCCTGGCAGAGTCGGATGGGAACGTCATCATAGTTCTGGAAGGGGATCATGGGATCATCGAATATGATGACTCGGCTGATCGCATGAAAAACCTAAGCGCGTATTACTTTCCAGATCACGATTATTCCGGCCTCTATCCTTCGATTACTCCGGTAAACACCTTCCGCGTAATTCTCTCTAACTATTTCGGCCAGAATTACCCTCTTTTGGAAGATAAATCGTATTTTTCGACCAGGAGCGATGAAGATACCTTCGAATTGATCCTCAATCCCTGTTCAGCTGAGTGATTCTCCCATGCCCACCATTCTTTTCTCTGCCCCCTACATGCTTCCCTTCCTCAACCGCTTTCGTCCGGTGCTTGAGCGCTACGGGCTGGACCTCATCACGCCCAAGGTCCGCGAGCGGCTCGAGGAAGAGGAAATCCTGAAGTACGCCGGCCAGTTCGACGGTGCAATCTGCGGTGATGACCGGTACTCGGCCCGCGTCCTGGAGGCCTGCGCGCCGCGCCTGAAAGTCATCTCCAAGTGGGGCACGGGGATTGACTCGATTGACAGCGCCGCTGCCTCCCGCCTCGGCATCAAGGTCTGCCGCACGCCCAATGCCTTCACGATGCCCGTCGCCGACAGCGTGCTCGGCTACATGCTGGCCTTTGCCCGCCGCCAGCCCTGGATGGACCGCGAGATGAAATCCGGCAAGTGGGACAAACTCCCCGGCCGGGCGCTGCACGAGTGCACGCTGGGTGTCATCGGCGTAGGCGCCATCGGCAAGGCAGTAGCGCGCCGGGCGCGCGCCTTTGGCATGACCGTGCTGGGCAACGACATCGTCGAGATTGACCATGTTTTCATCGCCGAGACCGGCATCCAGATGACCGACCTCGACACCCTGCTCTCCCGTTCTGATTTCATCTCTGTCAACTGCAACTTGAACCCGACCAGCGTCCGCCTGATCAATGCGCGCGCTCTGAGCCTGATGCGCCCAACGGCTGTGCTTATCAATACCGCCCGCGGCCCCATCGTGGACGAAGCCGCGCTGGTGGCAGCACTCCAGGCTGGTACAATTGCCGGCGCGGCGCTGGACGTGTTCGAGGTCGAGCCGCTGCCGCCGGATAGTCCGCTGATGAAGATGGACAACGTGATGCTCGCCCCCCACAACGCCAACTCCAGCCCCGCTGCCTGGGAACGAGTGCATTGGAACACAATCCGGAATCTGGTGGAGGGGCTGGGATTTGAGTTTGGTGGTCGTGATGAAATGGACTAAACGCGTTCCCTGGTTCTACATCTTCCTGACCCTCTTCCCCCTCCTGTATTTGTGGGCAGCCAACGCGGCGGAGATAGACCCGTCTGTCGTCCTGCGTCCCCTGTTTGTGACAGCAGCGGGGTCCGCCCTGCTCTATCTCGCCCTCGCCCTAATCTTCCGCCAGCCGGTCAAAACCAACTGGGTGGGAGGGCTGACTCTGATCCTCTTTTTCACTTATGGGCACGTTTACAATGTCCTGCGTAATTCTCCTACCCTATCCGCTTGGGGACACCATCGTGTCCTGGCTGTCATCTACCTGATCTTTTTTGGGCTTGGCGTTTGGGGAATCCTGAAACATAAACACAGACTGGAGCCACTTACGCGGTGGATGAATATCTTCAGCGGCCTCCTGGTCCTGCTTTCTGCTGTGCAACTGATCTCCTTCTACACCAACCAGGCCTTGGCAGCGCGCCAGTCTGGAATGCCCCAGGCTGCTACCAGTGCGGATGTAGAACGCCCGGATCAACCGGATGTCTACTTCATTATTCTGGATGCTTACATGCGGGCGGATGCGCTAGAGCAGGAAATGGGATTCGACAATTCCGCTTTCATAAACCAATTGGAAGAGATGGGGTTTTACGTTGCAGCATGTAGCCGTTCGAACTACGATTACACGCGCGGCTCCATTGCATCTATCCTGAACATGGAATACCTCCCTACGCTTGAAGCAAGGACCGGCCTGACGGTCGAGGAGGATGGTTTTTGGGCAATCATAAAGAAGAGCGAGGTCAGACGTCTGCTGGAAGCCAATGGCTACACAACGGTTGCTTTCCAGTCGGAATACCCCTGGCTTGAACTCTCGGATGCAGGCATGTTCCTGGGGTTGGAGCAATCTTCCATCAACTCTCGCTACATTCTTCCCTTTGAGCGCCTTTACATTCGCGCCTCGGCTGCCATCTTGTGGGAAGCAGTGGAAAGCAAACTGGGAATATCCTTCTTGTCCCAAGATTCCCTCCCAGATCAGGACACGAATAACGTTGTTCCCGCTGACATTGATCCTTACATCCGCTATCATATTGACCTGCAACTCTTTACACTGGAGGAACTTTCCAAACTGCCTTCCCTTCCCGGCCCGAAGTTTGTATATGCTCACCTCATCGTCCCGCACCCTCCTCACGTATTTACTCCCGATGGGGAGATTGCTCCTGGTTTAACTTACGAAGATTACACCACCACGGCTGGAAGCGAGGCCGACCGCCTGGGCTACCTGAATAGTGTACAATTCATCAACCGCCGCATCCTCCCGGTTTTGCAGAGTCTCATTGGTGACTCGTCATCCTCGCCCATCATCATCCTTCAGGGCGACCACGGTTACCAGGGTGGCAGCCCTGGCCAGTACACGATCCTGAACGCCTACTACCTGCCTGCGGGTTACAAAAACCTTTATCCGTCAATTACGCCGGTCAATTCATTCCGGGTTATCATGAACGATTATTTTGGAGGCAATTACCCTCTCCTGCCAGACGCCTCCTACGATAACAGCAGCCTGGTCCCCGAAACATTTCCCGGCTGCATTCCCTGACCGAGGTGGAAGCGTGTCTAACTTGAAAACTGTCCTCATCACCGGCGCGGGCGGCGGCATCGGGCGCGCGACCGTCAGCCTGTTCGCCGAAA
>DYKZ01000320.1 GCA_020722345.1 Anaerolinea thermophila
CAAAACTTAGGGTATATGCGACATTTACAAAAAGTTCTTGGCCCTGAGCCACGATGGCACCACAATGGCACCCATGAAAGCCGACCGCAAAGATTCGCGTTCTAGTGCACTGGAGCGCATCAACCCTGGAAGCCATTGATGCCGAATGCTCGCGCAGGGCCGGCAGCGTATCGCGCAACACTTGGATTACCGAAGCCGTGACGGAACGCCTGGCGCGTCTCGCTTCGTCATCGCGCCCGCAAGGCGCAGGGGGAGCCAATGGCTAGTTTTTATGAATTCTTCGCCGGCGGCGGCATGGCTCGCGCCGGCTTTGGCGACGGCTGGCAATGCCTGCTCGCCAATGACTTCGACCCAAAGAAGGCGGCCAGCTATGCCGCGAATTGGGGTGCCGATCATCTGCTCGTCGGCGACGTGGCCGCGCTAACCACGTCCGATCTGCCGGGCGCGGCAGACCTGGCTTGGGCGTCGTTCCCTTGCCAAGACCTTTCCCTGGCCGGTGCCGGTGTCGGACTCAAGGGCGAACGCTCGGGCACGTTCTGGCCGTTCTGGAAGCTCATCAAGGCGCTGGCGGAAGAAGATCGGGCACCGCGTCTGGTCGTGCTCGAAAACGTCTTTGGCGCTCTCAGTTCGCACGACGGCAAGGACTTTGCCGCCATTTGCGCAGCGCTCGCCGGCGGCGGCTATCGCTTCGGCGCGGTCATCATCAACGCCGTGCATTTCGTCCCGCAGTCGCGGCCCCGTCTGTTCATCATCGGCGTGCGCAAGTCCTCGCCGGTTCCTCGCGCCCTGGTCGCCGATGGCCCGGAAGTGGAATGGCATCCGTCCGCTCTGGTCGGGGCATACGGCAAGCTCTCTAAGCGTTCGCAAAGCGCCTGGATATGGTGGCACCTGCCGGTGCCTCCGGCGCGCACGTCGATCTTTGCCGATCTGGTGGAAGATAAGCCGCATGGCGTCGCCTGGCACACGGTCGCCGAAACCAAGAAGCTGCTGGACATGATGAACTCGCACAACCTGGCGAAAGTCGCGGCGGCCAAGAAGTTCGGCAGTCGAGTGGTTGGCACGATCTACAAGCGCACACGCGCAGATGGTCCGAACGGCGAAAAGGTGCAGCGTGCCGAAATTCGTTTAGATGACGTGGCCGGTTGTCTGCGCACGCCCGTTGGAGGATCAAGCCGTCAAATCATCATAGTTATCGATGGCAAGCGCGTTCAATCGCGCCTACTGTCGCCGCGCGAAGCGGCCCGCCTGATGGGCCTGCCGGACACATACGCACTTCCCAAGAACTACAACGACGCTTATCACCTAGCCGGTGATGGCGTGGTTGTGCCGGTCGTGCGCTTCTTGGCCGAACATATCCTGGAACCGCTGTTAGCGGCAGACTGCGCAACATAGGAAATGGTCGATACGATGTTCATTCCAAATAAATCAACGGCTTATATCGACAACGGCCTGTGTGCCATGGTC
>DYKZ01000321.1 GCA_020722345.1 Anaerolinea thermophila
GATTGAACGGAAAAAAACAACATTCTTGATTGCTCCGCGCTCCGCGAAGAGCAAAAAGGCTGGTTGTGGTCATAACAAATTGTCCCTTTCGACATTGTGTCTGAATGTCGAGAGGGCGGATGCTGGGTTGAGGTCGAGTCTCTTCGCGCTGCTGGCAGTGGAGTGGTGGAGAAACGATGGGATGATGAACAGGAAAATAAGCAGGATAATGGACACGTAGGGATGATATCTTATAAAAGCGTTACTTCAATGCTTTCTCTGATGGCTGTTGCAGGCGTGGCACTGATGGGCATGTTACCGGCGCTCCAGGCCTGGCAGATCAACGCCTGGTTGCTGCAATATACCCGCCAGACGCTCAACCCGGCCGCGAAACAGTTCACGCTCACAGACCCGCCCGCCGGGCACGCTCGGGCGGCGTTCTGGCTGGCATCCGCCGCATTGCAGTCCGGGGATCCGGCCTTGGCTGAGACGCTTATCGCCTCGCAAGCTGCGCAGGGCGACCCGCTTGCCATGCATTTGATGGGAGATGCATATCTGGCGCAAGGCGACTTTGCCGGTGCGCTGGCATTTTGGCGGCAAGCCGGGGATATTGTTTCGCTGCAAGATGCAGCCTCACAGGCGCAGCAGGCCGGGCGTCTGGAAGAAGCGCTCATGGCCTATGAGGCCGTTTGGACTTTGGATTTAGAAGTAGGTACTATCCCACTGTTGAACTTCCTGCTGAATTACAAACAGGATTACGGCAGGGCGGAGAATGTGCTGCGACAATCGCTGGCGGCCCTTCCGAATTCGAGGTATTGGCCCGTATGGTCCAACCGCTTGGGCGATGCGCTGCGCACTCAGAAACGCTGGGATGAAGCGATAGCTGTTTACGAGAACACAATCGTTCAGGCTCCGCATGACTGGGCGGCTCACATTGGCCTCGGATGGGCAAGATATGAACGCGGCGATGGCCTGCAGGCGGCGATAAGTGAATTTCAAGAGGCAATCAACGCTCCGAAAAGTCAAGGGAACGGTCAACTTGCGATTGCCCAGGCGCTGACGCGTGAGAAGCGCTTCGTGGAAGCCGACGCGTGGTTTGCACAGGCCTTGGCGCTCAATCCAGAGGCTTGGTGGTGGTATGTAGAGCGGGGCAATGCTGCGCGGCAGGCCGGGAATCTGAGGCTGGCACTGGCGGTATATCAGGAAGCGTTGGCGCGCTTTCCCGATTTCGCACCGGTGTATTATGAGATGGCCTATGCCTACCAATTGAACGAACAGCCTGCGCAGGCCATAACTGCCATCCAGCAGGCGCTGGCGCTGATGGAGCCGCCCAACGTATACTATTACATCCGCGCAGGGGGGATCTACGAGTGGGCCGGGGATAAGGATCAAGCTCTGCAGGCCTACCGCCAGGCTTTGGCGATTGACCCACAGAACGCGGCCGCGCTCGAGGGCGTGAAGAGGTTG
>DYKZ01000322.1 GCA_020722345.1 Anaerolinea thermophila
TGTTAGCCCAAAGCCGTAATGTCCCCTTTGTCCAATTCTAAAATGTCCCCTTTTGGTTTCGGGAGGGGTGATGGCAGAGGAGCATATTACGATGAGTTACCAAGAGGTCGACCGGCTGGGGGTAATCCAGCAGGTGGTAGGCAAGCGGCTGCGCCAGGGGGATGCGGCCCTGCAGTTGGGGGTGAGTGTGCGTCAGGTCAAACGCCTGGTGGCCCGTTATCGGGCTGAAGGAGCGGCAGGCCTGGTTTCGCGCCATCGGGGGAAGCGTCCGGGGAACGCCATCGCCGATGCCGTCCGGCAGGAGATCCTCGGGGTCGTCCGCAGCGCGTATGCCGATTTCGGCCCCACGCTCGCCTGCGAGAAGCTGACCGAACGGCATGGCTACACGGTCAGTGTCGAGACCCTACGCCAGTGGATGATCAATGAGGGGCTATGGCAAGCGAAGCGGCGCCGCGAGGCTCATATTCATCAGCGCCGACCGCGCCGTCCCTGCCGGGGGGAGCTGGTCCAGATCGACGGCTCACCGCATGACTGGTTCGAGGGGCGCGGCCCACGCTGTACCCTGATCGTCTTCATCGATGATGCCACCGGCGCACTGATGGCCCTGCGCTTTGTGCCCGCCGAAACGACCCAGGCCTACATGGAGACCCTGGCGGGTTATCTGCAACGGCATGGCCGACCAGTCGCCCTTTATTCGGACAAGCACAGCATCTTCCGCGTCAACCATCCGGAGCGCGAAGGCGAGCTGACGCAGTTCACCCGTGCCCTCAAGACCCTCGACATCGAGCCCATCCACGCCAACACGCCCCAGGCCAAGGGACGGGTTGAGCGGGCCAATCAGACGCTCCAGGACCGCTTGGTCAAGGAACTACGCCTGACCGGCATCTCGGACATCGAAGCGGCCAATGCCTTCCTGCCCAGCTTTATTGCCGATTACAACGCCCGCTTCGCCGTCCCCGCCCAAAACCCGACCGACGCCCATCGACAGGTGTTGCACAGCCAGGAGGAGCTCGACCTCATCCTCTGCCTACACCATACCCGCACCCTCTCGAAAAACCTGACCATCCAGTTCCACAGCCGCGAATACCAGATCACCGGCCAAGGCAGGGGATACCGCCTGCGGGGAGCCCGGATCACCGTCTGTGCGGCCTTCGATGGCACAGTAACCCTACTGCACCAGGGCCGGAGGCTGGCCTATCAGATCCTCCGGGAGGGCGAGCCGCCAGTGCCTCTGGACGATGAAAAAAGTCTGCACCTGACGGTGGATGCAGCCCAAGTCAGGCAGCAGGCAACGCCCTCTTTCAAACCGGCTCCCGATCACATCTGGCGTCATTCCCCCATCGGCAAGGCAGCGCACGCCACGCCACCCACCCCGCGCTAGGCCAACTCAGAAGGGGACATTTCAGCTTTGGAAAAAAGGGGACATTTTAGAATTGGGTTGACA
>DYKZ01000100.1 GCA_020722345.1 Anaerolinea thermophila
GATGTTGGGAGGGGGGGAGGCAGTGTCTTCGGCCACAAGGTTGGATTATACCCCCGGGAGGATTCATTCCCCATACCAGACATCCTGCCCGAGGCAGTAGATTCGCTCTGGGCGGACTTGTTCCTCCACCCGGTAGCGGATCAGGAAGCGGCCAATCGTGAACCGATACTTGCCCGCTGGGAGCCAGTCTATAGTATTACCGGGCAACATTTGTCTTGGACGTGCAAATCTTATCTGGCAATGCCGACCGTAGGTCGATGGCAATGCCGACCGCAGGTCGGCGGTACATTTGGCTGCGGCTGGAGGCCGCGTTATGGATTCGCCCATAACTTTCAGCCCAATGCACTGGTGGCTCATGGGGCGGAGACCAAACGACCCGGCGGCGTGTAAGCCTTTCAGCAGGGCGGGTTGCAGTTGTGTGGAGGCGAGGCAGGCCGCCATGAAGATGGCGACCAGCAGGGGAATAGCGAGCGGGAACGGCGCGGATTTTCGCATGCGGCAACTATACCATGTGGCGGGCTTCCTGCCGCGCCGGGAGAAGGTATAATGCCGCCAGACTTTTTGGAAGGACCAGGATCATGAAAATTCAAAGAATTGCGCGTAACCACGTTGTCATAACCTTTCTTCTTTTAGCGTCCCTGCTGACAGCCTGCCTGCCCGCCGCGCCCGAATCTCCTGCGCCGGAGGTACCCATCACGGGACCGACGGCCGAGCCGGTGGGGGACTGGCTCGAAATCTATTTCACCGACCCAGACGCTCCCAACGCTTCGGATTTCGAAGACGGTCCCGACGAGGCCCTGGCCGCGTCCATAGACGCCGCCCGCCTGACCGTTGACGTGGCCGCCTATAACCTGAACCTGTGGTCCATCCGCAATGCCCTGTTGGACGCGCACGCCCGCGGCGTGGTGGTGCGCGTGGTCGTCGAGAGCGACAACATGGACGGGGACGAGATCCAGGATTTGGTGGACGCAGGCATCGAGGTCCTAGGCGACCGCCAGGAAGGGTTGATGCACAACAAATTCGTCATCATAGACCGGTACGAGGTGTGGACCGGTTCGATGAATTTCACGCTGAACGGCGCCTACGAGGATGACAATAACCTTCTCCACTTCCGCTCCAGGGACATTGCCGAGGATTACCTGGTCGAGTTCGATGAAATGTTCGTCCAGGATATGTTTGGGCCTTACACCATGCCGTTGACCCCCAATCCCGTTGTCATGGTGGACGATACGATTATCGAGGTCTATTTCTCTCCCGACGACGGCGTCCAGGCGCGGCTGGGAGAACTGCTGAATGCCGCCCAACACAGCATCTACTTCCTGGCCTATTCCTTCACTGCCGACCCGCTTGGGGAGGCGATTCGCGCCAAGGCGGCTGCCGGGTTGACTGTGGCAGGCGTCATGGAGGCCGATCAGGTGACGTCGAATGCCGGCACGGAATACGATCCGTTTCTCCAGGCGGGCTTGAATGTGTTGCTGGATGCAAACGATGATCTGATGCACCATAAAGTATTTATCATTGATGAAAGCGTTGTGGTAACGGGTTCCTACAACTTTTCCACCAGCGCCGAAGAAAGAAACGATGAGAACTTGGTTGTTATCCACAATCCGGATGTGGCGGCGGCCTTTCTGCATGAATTCTGGCGCGTCTACAACCGAGCATTGCCATGAAAATTAACAAAGATGGGAAACCTCTACCGTTGCGTTTTTGACCGGTTTGGGGTAAAGTAGATGCGACAAATGTTCTACGTTCCGATGTGGCAGCAGTCTGGCAACTGCTGCCACAATGAGTATGCAGGAGTCACCCATGACCGATAAATTCTACCTTGGCAGGCTTTATGACCCTTCGACAGGCAAGGCGACAGATCGGCCCCTGCTCTACGATCCCGACAACCTGACCACGCATGGCGTGGTAGTGGGTATGACCGGTTCCGGCAAGACTGGCTTGTGCATCGGCCTAATGGAAGAAGCGGCCTTGCAGGGGATCCCCGCTATCCTGATTGATCCAAAGGGCGACCAGACCAACCTGTTGCTGCACTTCCCCGATCTGGCCCCGCAGGACTTTCAGCCCTGGCTGGACCCGGAACTTGCCCGCCGCGCCGGGAAGTCGCTGGAGCAGGCCGCCACCGAAGCGTCCCTCGCCTGGCGCAACGGGCTGGACGAATGGGGCGTTGGCCGTGAGCGGCTGATGGCGCTCAAGAACGCGGCCCAGTTTGCCATCTACACCCCCGGATCGGACGCCGGCATCCCGGTCAGTGTGCTGTCGTCGCTGGCCGCGCCTGGCTTGGATTGGGCGGGCAACCGCGATGTGCTGACCGAACGCATCGCCAGCACGGTAACTGCCCTGCTGGGGCTGGTCGGCTTCAGTGACGTGGACCCCCTGCGTTCGCGCGAGCACATTCTGCTGGCCAACATCTTCCAGGCGGCCTGGAGCCAGAACCGCTCCCTCGATCTGACCGAACTCATTCTGCAAATCCAGACCCCACCCTTCGACAAATTGGGCGCTTTCCCGGTGGACAAATTCTTCCCACCCAAGGAGCGCATGGAATTAGCCCTGCAACTCAACAACATCCTGGCCGCGCCCACCTTCGAACTCTGGCGCATCGGTCAGCCGCTCGACATCCCGGCGCTGCTTTACGCTCCCGACGGGCGGCCGCGGCACTCGGTCTTCTACCTCGCCCACCTCTCGGACGCCGAGCGCATGTTCTTCGTCACCCTCCTGCTGACCGCTGTCGAGACCTGGATGCGCACCCAGGCCGGGGCAACCAGTCTGCGTGCCCTGCTCTATATGGACGAAATCTACGGCTATCTGCCGCCGCAGCGCAATCCCTCCTCCAAGCAGCCGCTCCTGCGGATGCTGAAGCAAGCGCGCGCCTTTGGCCTCGGCCTCCTGCTTGCTACCCAGAACCCGGTAGATGTGGACTACAAAGGACTCTCCAATGCCGGGACGTGGTTCATCGGCAAACTCCAGACCGAGCAGGACAAACAGCGCCTGCTGGACGGACTCGAATCCGCCGCTTCCGGGAGCCTCGACCGGGGCGCGCTGGACCGGCTCATTTCCAGCCTGGGGAAACGCGTCTTCATCATGAACAATGTCCATGCCAGGCAGCCAATTCTGTTCCAGACGCGCTGGGCGATGAATTTCCTGGCTGGGCCGCTGACACGCGCCCAGATCCCGGCGCTGAACAAAATGGTTGGAGCGTCGTACCCGCAAACTCAAGTTGCGAGTCGCGAGTCGTTCGTTGCGAGCGGCCTGCCATCAGCCGTCAGCAGTCAGCCGTCGGGGATGGATGTGCCCGAAGGGTACGAGCCGATCCCCGCTGTGACGCCTGTTCCTGTGGCAGCCGCGACAGCGCCGTCGTCCGCGGTCAATCGTCCATCGTCTGCCGAGGGTAGCAGCACCCGGCCTCCGGTCCCGGCTGGGTTCGCCGAGTATTTCCTGCCGCTGAACATGTCGCTGCCCAAAGCGGCCGCTGCAGCCGGGATGTCACTGCCGCCCCAGAACATTCAGGCGGATATCCTCTATCGGCCGGCGCTAATCGCCTCTGCTCAGGTACGTTTCCTCGACCGAAAGTACAACCTGGATCTGGAGCAGGTCAAATCGGCGCTGGTGACCAACCCTGGCCGGCGCGGCGTTGTCCGTTGGGACGATTTCGACGCTCCGATCCCAGACGCCAGGGCGATGGATCCCTCCCCGGCCCCGCAGGCGCGTTTTGCCGCCCTTGAGCCGCCCTTCTCAGATCCTAAACTGCTCACTGCATTGCAGCGGGATTTCACCGACTGGGTTTACCGAACCGCGCGGGTGACCATCCGTGCTAATGAAACCCTGGGCGTGTACGCTACGCCGGATGTCAGCCAGGCGGAGTTTATGAAAGCCTGCTCCGAGGCGGCGCGCCAGGCGCGTGATGCTGCGGTTGCCAAGGCCACCGCAGCGCTCGACAAGCAGATCAAGGCGCTCAAGGACAAGATCGCCCGTGAGGAACGTGAACTGAAGATGGACGAGGCCGAACTTAGCCAGCGCAAGGGCGAGGAACTTGCCACCCATGCCGAGAACATCCTGGGTGTATTTGGGCGTTCCCGTTCTTCCCGGCGTTTGTCCACCTCGCTGACCAAGCGCCGTTTGACCGAACAGGCTAAAGAGGATGTGCAAGAGTCCATTGATTCACTTGCCCAGTATGATGAAGAATTAAAACGCCTCGAAGAAGCCCGTCAGCAGGCTCTGGAGGAGGCCGGCGGCCAGTGGGGCGAGGTGGTCAACCAGATCACCGAGGTGCCGGTCCTGCCCAAGAAGACGAATATCTTCGTCAACCTGTTTGGCGTGGCCTGGCTGCCGTATTACCAGGTCGAGACCGGTGGGCAAGCGGTGGAAATCCCGGCGTATGTTGGATAGGACAATGAAAAAGAAGATCCGGAATATTTTCATAATAATCATTATCTTGTGCGGATTAATAATATGGTTGACAGATATATATATTAATTGTGTTACAGATGTTAGCATAGAAGAGGAGATGGAGATGCTTATGGAAAACGAGCAGCTATATACGATTCAAGAGCATGGCGCTTTGCATCTTGACAACATTGGTCAAGGTTATGTTGGAATAGGGTTCGGTTCTCTTGACTGGGGAAAATACACGGACGAGAATGGAATAACGCGGCGAGGGTACATCGCTGGGCTGGACATGTGGGCAGCAGAGGATCTTTCTTCTGACGAACCCTCTTCTCAATGGGTGGGTGATGTTCATGTGGGGCAAGAGATTTTTTTTGGCGGGTACAAGATTAGAGTCCTTGCCATTCAGAACCAGGGGCGGTTGTTTCGAGCCTCCTATTGGATAAGTCTCGCAACCTCTCCTGAAGAAACTCCATAAAAACGAGTACGGTAATGAAGGAGGCAACAGGACTAATTTGCTTTCTTACCGCCATCCTTTCGAGTGGTTGTATTCCAATCAGACCAGTCTTGAATCCATGCCATCCACACTGGCGGAGGGCGGTTCTGTGGGGTTCGATGGCGGCCGGGGCAATCGGTTTCACCACAGCCTATGTCATCGAACAGGAGAAGAAGCGCAAGGAAGAGGAAGCCCGCGCTCGTCTAGAAGCCGAGCGCGCCAATGTCGAGGCGAGGGCACGCGAGCAGGCGCAGAGGGAATACCAGGCGGCCTTGAAAGCGGCCAAGGAAGCGCGTAGACAGGCGCCCGGCTTGCAGGCGCTGTACGAGGGCCGGAAGGCCGGGGAAGCAGAAGCAGCTCAAAGTATGGCACGTACACGGTTCAGGCAGTTGTGGTCAAACGTTACTCCAAAGGTCGCTATGGGCGACACTCTAGCCAGTGGTTTGCCTACGCTGTGGCCAGGCTGCCAGTCAGCATATCACCTGCTCAAGTCTTCGAACTCTATCGCCAATGCTTCGGCATCGAATCCAGTTATCGCCAGATGAACCAAGTTCGTGCTCGCACTTCAACCCGCAACCCCGTCATCCGCTTGTTGTTGGTCGGGTTGGCATTCGTTTTATTCAACCTCTACATCACTGTGCGCCAAAACCTGTCTTCCGCACTCAAAAAACTATCAGATGGAAATCACTTTCCACAGCGGGAACTTTACAAAATGAGCGCGGCAACGGGCTAAACTGGCGCTATAGCCGCTAGTTTCGGTTGTCGGGCCAGGTTTCCCTTGGGCAAATGGGCGGTCATAGACTTCTTTGAACACTCTCTGGATTGTGAACGAACTGGCGACGCGCAGAGGGACGGCTTCGTAGCCTTCGGGCGTGGGCAGGGGCTGGAGGTTGTCGAGGCCCACCGTTTCTGCTGTGAATGCAGCAAATCGGACAAAAGTTGTCCGGTGATGAATATCATGAAGAAGTACACAATATGCAGGTTGTGGTTGGTGGCGTGGACGAAGGGGCGTTGAAAATACTCATCTTTGGTGTTCCCCGCCAAACATCTTGTTGTATGTATCCACGCCATAACTGGTCTTCAGCGGAGGCGCTTCGATCAATTTGTACGGGCGGCGACCCTTCTCCTTACGGTCTGCCCGCAGGAAAATGGCGTTGTCCATTTGTTTGGCATAGAAAGCGTGCGCAAATTCAAATTGATGAGTCACAAAGAAAATCTTGACCTGCTTTTCCAACAAGGCAGTGACGATTTGCCTCGCAATCTCCGAGCCTTCCCTTTCATTCGTCGCGGCGAAGGATTCGTTGAACAGCACCATCGCGTTGGGTGTGATGAGGTCAACGATTTCGCTCATCCTGCCGAGTTCCTCATCGAACTTGCCGCTGGTCATGCTGCTGTCTTCTTCCCGTTTGTAGTGGGTGAACAACCCTGTGCAGACATTGGCGCGGAAGGTCTCCGCGGGGACGAACATGCCGCACTGCATCATCAGTTGCGCCAATCCAATACTGCGCAGGAAAACAGATTTGCCGCCCTGATTGGCGCCTGTAATAATCGTCAGGTCTTTCCCGTCGGCGCTCGCATCATTGCCGACGACTTTTTTCTTCATGGTCAAGGCCAGGGCAGCATCGTACAGACCGGTAAACGAATGCTGGCGTTCATGGGCAGGGGCAGGGTCTGGAAAGGTGATGGGTTCTCCCAACTCGGCAAGGTTCTCGGATAAATTCAAACAGCCGATGTAAAACGCCAGTTCAAGTCTCAACACGTTGAAAAAACTGTCAATATGGTCGGCGGATTGTCCGGCGGCGTTGGCAACCAGGTTGAGTCCCTTGTCCCTCAATTCACTCAGCGCCCGCGCGCCTGCTTGATCGCGCGGATGAAGTGTGTAGGAGTAGATGGACGACTTTTGGGAAAAGACGCGCTTCACCCAATCGCGGTCATCGTGATTCGTTTTGCGAAGGATGTAATTTGTCCCTTCATTCCCCTTCCCCAGTTGGGCGCTTATCACGACCCCGCGTTTGAACTTCAGCGTTTTGAGATGTGCCTCCACCTCCGCAAAATACTCATCGGTCAATTCCTGCTGAATCATCGCAAAGAATCGGCGAAACCCATCCGACTCGAATTGTCCTGCGTGTTCATCGGCGATGCGCTTCAATCTCCGCAGCAGGAGGACGAACATTTCCAGCATTTGAACCGCGCCGCTCAAGACTGCGCTTGGGTAGCGGGAGAAGATTCCCATCCAGTGCCTGTGTTTTTGATCCAGCGCTTCGATGGGAAGACTGTAAATTTCCCTCACAACGGTTGGATTGTTGAGGCAATCTTTAAGTACCGCCTGCCGATAGCGGATTCCTTCTGGCGAGTCCAAACTGGAGAAAATGGCTTGCTTCGCCACCTCGAACAGGAATTCATCCCCCCGCGCCATGGCGTGAAAGAGCGTATCCAATTCCAAATCCTGTATCAGCGCCGCTTTTGCAGGCGGAAGTGAAAGCACATACCTGTACGGATATTTCTGTTCTCTCTGCCCTTGTAATTGGAAATCACGGTCGGGGTGCATCAGGAAAACTTTCATGGGGAGATGCGCTCCTTGATTTGGGCGTAGGTCAGACGATGTTTTTCGGCGAGAGAAAGAGCGTAGGCCAATCCATCGGCAGGCTTTCTAATGATCTTGAATGTGCGTAAGGCGGGATCCTCCGGCACGACCGTACTGACCATGCTGACCGTCTTCTCGCTGAGCGTGGACAGTTCGTCAATGAAAGTCACCCACACGCATAACGCATCCAGTTCCATTATCCTGGTCATGATTTCCTTGCTGAGCAAGACGGCATCCTGCAGCGTGGTGGAGGCAAAGATTTCGTTCATGATCAGGACGCTCTCTGGCGTGGCACGGACGAGAATATCATGGACGCGCGCCACGTCATCCTCCAGTTTACCACGCAGGTTGCGGATATCTTCCTGCCGCTCGAAGTGCGTGTAAATCTGGTCGAACAGAAAAAGCCGCGCCTCCCGCCCCGGCACGGGACAACCCAGGCTGGCGAGATAATGTAACTGTCCAAACATGCGGGCAAAGGTGGTCTTGCCGCCCTGATTCGGACCCGAAACGACGAGAATTCGTTCAGGCTCCGTGAGCGTGAAGTCGTTGCAAATAACGGGTTTATCGGTGAAGGTCAGCGTGTGCGCCAGCGCCAGGTCGAAACCCTCGTAATCGTACACCTCGCGGCTCTCGCCGACCTGCGGGTAGCAAAAGGTCAATCCTTTGTATTTTATATCGGCGATGAATTCGAGATAAGCGACATAGAACTGAACTTCACGGTCAAAGACGCGGATCGTTTCGTCCACAAACTGGCTGTGATTAACACAGAACTGATCGAGCGCGGCGAAAGGTTTCGGATATAACAGGGCAACGAATTCGAGAATCTTGGCTTCGATGTGGTTCATCCCCGAACCTTTGTCCAGGTCAGAAAGGTAATTATTCGCCGCCCCCTGCTGGAACTTTCTGAAGGTTTGCTCTACTTCCACGCTGTAATCTGTCTCCCCCTCATATCTCCGCACGCTAAATCTGCCGTCCTCCTGAATAATTACACAGTACGTCACGTTCGACAATCCATGCTTGACCTTTTGCGCTTCCTTCTGCAAGGTTTGAAACGCATGAGAATGAACGTAGTTCGTCACATAGTCTCGAAACGCCAAAAAACCTTGAGAGCGCAGATGGGTCTCGCTCAGATGATGCGCCAGTTGGGTCACCGCATCACAGTAGAGTAACGCCGCTTCCAGGAACCAGCCCTGCTTATGATGGTGAAAGTCCAACTTTTCCACCAGCCCCAAGTGACGGCGCACAACGATCATTTTTTCGGCAAACGTTTTGATGAGCGCCATCAACTTCCTGTCTTCCAAATCTTGCATGACCGCATGACGATAGTAGATTGTCTCGACATCGCGCAGGGAATGGTAATAGAACGGCTTTAGATCATATTCTTTTTTGCGCTCCGCAATGGCGTTGATGACCTGATCCAAATTCAGGTCGGGGAAAAAGGCGGGTTGGTTTGCCGTTTCTTTTTGAATACTATCCTTGTCGAACAGGATGCTGTAAAAGGCCGTCATTGGATTTCCTATTTCGTCGTTTGAGTTTATTCCGATACCCGGAAAAACAAATAACCTCTACCGGGGAAGGGAAATCGGTAGAGGCTATCAGTCGGTAAAGACAGTTTTGGCGAGCCTCATCGCCAAAGGCACGATGGGAATATTTTATCACAATCAAGGTTGGGGTGTGACTGTTCCAAATCTGGCAAACTCGCTTTGAGGCCGCCAGATATGGACGCTAAGTTACCAATATTGGAACAGTCACTTTATAGTATTACCGCGCAAAACTTATCTGACAACCGTGCCGCCAGGCTCCGCCTGGTGGGCCGACCATAACACTTCGTGGCACTTCGCAGGTCGGCGGTACGTTGAACACGAAAAACTTAATTGAACTACCGCTATCCGCGCGGCAGAGAGGAAATCGCCTGATGGAGCGCAAGTCAGAGACTTGC
>DYKZ01000323.1 GCA_020722345.1 Anaerolinea thermophila
GGATGACGGGCAGGATGTTCTCCAAAAACATCACCAGCCCCAAGCCAGGATAGCCCAGGCTGGCAATGAGAGATTGCGCCCAGGAGATAATCGCATCAAGAACGACTGTCAGGCGCATTGTTCACTCGCAATAATTTGTACAACTCCACCAGCAGGGCAGGCGATAGCGACGCGGCGGCGACCACCAGCCACTCCATCGGCGACGGCGAAACGGTCTTCAGGATCGTCTGCGCGATGGGCAGGCTGACGGCGGCGATTTGCAGAAGGATAGTCAAGCCCAGCGCCGCCCAGATGGCGCGGTTGCTGAAGAATCCCTGCTTGAAGGCGGAACCAGACTCGAAGCGGCTGTTGAAGACGTGGAAGAGTTGCGCCAGCCCCAGGGTCAGGAAAGCGACGGTGGCGGCGTGGCGCAAGTCGCCCGAGGTGTTGAGCGTCCAGACAAAGGCGGCGAGGGTGGACACCGTCAGCAATATGCCCTGGCTGACCATGCTGCGCACGAAGGGGAAGGGCGGATATTTGGCGCGCGCTTCGGCGGGCGGAGGGCGGCGCATGATGTCTTTTTCAGCAGGTTCACCCGCCAGCGCCAGGGCGGGAAAGACATCCGTAATCAGGTTGAGCCACAAGATTTGCAGGGGCAAAAGCGGCGCGGGCAAGCCCGCCAGGATCGCCACGAACATGGTCAGGATTTCGCTCAGGTTGCACGAGAAAAGATAGTGGACGAATTTCTTGACGTTGGCGAAGACTGTCCTGCCCTCCTCCACTGCCGCAACGATGGTGGCGAAGTTGTCGTCCGCCAGCACCATGTCAGCGGCTTCGCGCGCCACGTCGGTGCCCATCCTGCCCATCGCCACGCCGATGTCGGCGGTCTTGAGCGCGGGCGCGTCGTTCACGCCGTCGCCCGTCATCGCAACGATTTGCCCGTCAGCCTGCAAAGCGTTCACGATGCGGAGTTTGTGTTCGGGCGAGACGCGCGCGTACACGGACGTATCCTTCACGATGGCGCGCAGTCCCGCTTCGTCCGCCGCGTCGAGCGCATGACCGTCCAGCGCTTGCCGCGTGTCGTCCGAATCCACGATGCCGATCTCGCGGGCGATGGCTTGGGCGGTGGCTTTCTGGTCGCCCGTGATCATGACGACGCGCACGCCCGCCTGCTGACAAAGTTGAATCGCTTCTTTCGCTTCGGGCCGCGGCGGGTCTATCATGCCGACCAGTCCCAACAGCGTGAGTCCCTCGAAAGGCTCTTCGTCCGCATTTTGAGTCTGTTTGTAAGCCAGCGCCAGCACACGCAAGGCGCGCCCAGCCATCTCGTCATTCGTTTTCCATAATCGCGCGCGGTCGGATTCGGTGAGCGCCGCGGCGACGTCCCCGCGCTGTTCATGCGTGCAGGCGGGCAGGATGGACTCGGGCGCGCCCTTCGCAAA
>DYKZ01000101.1 GCA_020722345.1 Anaerolinea thermophila
TGCTTCCGCCGCGAGAAGATGAGCGCCGGGCGCGACGTGCGCGGCATCAAGCGCGGCCATCAGTTCGACAAGGTAGAAATGTACATCTACTGCAAGCCGGAAGAATCAGAAGCCATGCTTGAGAAGATGCTCAAGGATGCGGAAGAAACCTGCGCCGGGCTGGGACTGCCTTACCGGGTCAAGCAACTCTGCACCGGCGACCTGGGCTTCGGCTCGGCCATCACCTACGACATCGAGGTCTGGGCGGCGGGCTTGCAGGAGTGGCTGGAAGTCTCCTCGGTCTCGAACGTGACCGATTTCCAGGCGCGGCGGGCAAACATTCGCTACCGACCGGCAGACGGGTCGAAGGTCCGCTTCGTGCATACGCTAAACGGCTCCGGGCTGGGGATGCCGCGTACGCTGATCGCCGTCCTCGAGAACTACCAGCAGGCTGACGGTTCGGTGAGGGTGCCGGAAGTCCTCCTGCCCTGGATGGGTGGGCTGGAGACGATCCGCCCGGCGTGAGCGGGGACACAGACGATGACGATTGGCGATTACTACATCAATGTTGACCTGCTCATCCGCGGGCTGACGCTGGCTGCCATGCTGGTCGGCTTGATGGTGACGCCCATCCTGCCGGGACTGGTAATCATCTGGGCCGCCTCGCTGGTCTACGGGCTGGCGGCAGGGTTCGGTGTGCTTGGCTGGATCATGTTCGCCCTGTTGACCGTGCTGATGGTGGCCGGTTCGGTGCTGGACAATGTGCTGATGGGCGCTTCGGCGCACAAGGAAGGCGCGCCCTGGTGGGCGGTGATCCTGGCCCTGCTGGCGGCAGTGGTGGGCAGTTTTCTCATCCCCATCCCGATTATTGGCGGCGTCTTTGCCGCCCTTCTGGTCTTGTTCCTTATCGAGTTGGCGCGGCGCAAGGACGCCCGCCAGGCGTTGGTCTCTCTCAAAGGGATGTTGATCGGCTGGGGCTGGGCATTCGTTTTTCGGTTTATAATAGGTCTCGTGATGATAGGCCTGTGGATGATCTGGGCCTGGGCCTGACCAATTTCATGACTTGCAAAAGGAGATGCACATGCCAAACATTGTGTACGAACTGATTGAACTGCTTGCCTCGCTGCTACGCTTCCTGGGCCTGGCGATCTTCGGTCTGGGATTCGGCTGGCTGGCGCTCGACTTGCTGAAGGAATCCTCCCTCTGGCAGGTGCAGATTGCCGTTTTCCTCGGCTTGGCCGGTTTGCTGATTGCCATGGCCGTCTATACGGCCTGGGGCGCTCTGGGCGCTTTCGCCGCCGGCGCCGGGGTGGCCTTTTTGATCTGGGGCCTGCCGAAGAAGGAGAAGAAGGAAGAACCCAAGAAGGAATGAGGACTTCCGAGAATGTAAAACGACGCGTCCGGCTGACGCGTCGTTTTTGATTCGCGGGGGAGATTAGATATTCACAGGCTTGCTCAACAGCGCCGCCAGCAGTTTGACGGCGTTCTGCACATCGCTGTAGTCCACCATCTCAGACGGGGTGTGCACGTAGCGGGTCGGGATGGAGAGACAGCCCGCCGGGACACCGGCGCGGGTCAACTGGATGGCGCGGGCGTCGGTGGAGCCGCCCTCCAGGACCTCGCGCTGGTAGGGGATCTTCGCCTTTTCCGCCGTGCGGATCATCCACTCCACCACGCGCGGGTCGGCCAACATGCCGGCATCCTTGACCTTGACCGCCGGCCCCTTGCCCAGCCCGACTTCCATCTTGGAGCCTTTGGGCGTGTCGCCGGTGCCGGTCACGTCCACGGCCAGACCCACGTCCGGGTCCACGCCGAAGGCCGAGGCGGTCGCGCCGCGCACGCCCACCTCCTCCTGCGTGGTGAAGACGAAGTACACTTCGTTCGGCGTCTCCTTCAGGGCGCGCAAGGCTTCGATGGCAACCGCGCAGCCGATACGGTCGTCCATGGACTTGGCGACCAGCCGCCCGCCCAGGTCGAGGAATGGGCGCTCGAAGCCGCACACATCGCCCACCTTCACCGGGCAATCCTTTTTGCTCGAAGCGCCAACGTCAATAAAGCACTGCTCCAGCGCAGGGGCTTTGGTCAGATCGGCCAGCCGGTCGGTGCCGATGACGCCCGGAACGCCGTTCACGAACCGCACCCGGCTGCCGGTCAGCGCCTGCGGACGGATTCCTCCGATGCCGGCGAAGCGGACGAAGCCGTTGTCGTCAACATGGGTGGCTATCAGGCCGATTTCGTCCATGTGGGCGGCAATCATAATACGTTTGCCGTTCTTCCCTTTCGTTCCTTTGCGGACGATCAGGCTGCCCAGCGGGTCGGTGCGGATTTCATCGGCCAGGGCTTCGACCTCGGCGCGGATGGCCTCACGGATGGCGGTCTCGTAGCCGGAGGGCGAGAAGGTTTCGGTCAGTTTCTGGATGAGAGGTTTCATACGAGTTCCTGTTTTTCAAGTATCGAATTGCGCGCATGGACGCGAATGTTTTTAGCCTTTTGCTTTTCTAGCGTTCTTCGGCCAATACTTTCGGCGTGAGGCGGCCCAGCGCGGCATGAAGCAGCGCGGCGTAATTCTTCCAGTCGTCGAGACGGGCGAGGCTGAGGGCCGTGTGGCTGTAGCGGTGCGGCACCGAGACCGAGAGGCTGGGGATGCCCCCCCGCTCCTTGTGGATGCTGCCGGCATCCGTCCCGCCGCCGCCCGGCTGGCGCACCTGGTACGGAATATTTTCGGCTTCTGCCGTTTCGATGAAATGACGCACCAGCCGCGGGTCTGAAAGCGTGGCGCCGTCGGCCACGTAGATGGCCGGGCCGAAGCCCAGTTTCGTGTTGTAGGCGGTGTTCTCCTCGCCGTCCCACGTCGGCAAGTCGTTGGCGGGTGTGGAGTCGGCGGCAATCGCCAGATGAGGGGCGAGGGCGTGGGCGGCCACTTTCGCCCCGCGCAGGCCGATCTCCTCCTGGACGGTGAAGGCCGCCAGCAGGTCAATATTGGGCGGGGCGTTCTTCAGCAGTTCAATCAGCGTGGCGACGCCGAAGCGGTTATCGAGCGATTTTGCCATCAGCGAGGGGCCGCTGCGCCGGAGTTTCGTGGCGAAGACGGCGCGGTCGCCCAGATTGGCCTTGCCGGCAGGACCCACGTCAATGCGCAGGGTATCGAGCGGGATGGCGCGCTTGCGGTCGTCGGCGGTGGTCAGGTGGATGGGGCGCGCCCCGATGACGCCGGGGGTGTGCTCCTTCCCCACCCAGACGCGTTTGCCGACCAGTTGGCGCACATCAATGCTGCCGACGGTCTCGAAGCGGTAGAGCCCTTCGCCATCCTCGGCCACCAGCATGAAGCCCACCTCGTCCATGTGGGCGGAGATCATGACGCGCAGGCGGTCCTTCCCAGACCCGGCGCGGGTTGCCAGCACGTTGCCCAGCGCGTCCACTTTGACCTCGTCGGCATGGCCTTTGATTTCTTCGAGCACGATCTGGCGCACCTCGCCTTCGTCGCCGGAGACGGCGCAGGCATTGCAGAGTCTTTCGAGCAGTTTGAGTTGAGCGTTTCCAATCAGCGGTTTATCGGCCATGTTTCCTCTTTGTCAGGAGTAAGAAGTAACGAGTAACAAGGGACTGCTACTTTCCACTTCTCACTTTTCCCCTCCATCCTCCCACACAATCTTCTCCACGAAATTCGGCTCCAGCCCGGCGATAAACTCGGCCATCAGCCGCCCGGCGCGCTGGATGTCCTTGACTACCACCACTTCAACCGGCGTGTGCATGTAGCGCAGGGGAATACTGATGAGCGCGCTGGGAATGCCTTCGGCAGCGACCTGAATGGCATAGGCATCTGTGCCGGTGTGACGTGGGGCGTATTCCGTGAGGTAGGGGATTTCGAGTTTGTCGGCCAGTTCCTTGAGCGCCTTGAACAGCGCCGGGTGGAGGTTCGGCCCCATGCACAGAGTCGGCCCCTTGCCAAAGGGAACCGTCTGCCAGTCATTGGCGCCGGGACCTTTGGCGAAGGTCACATCAACTGCAATGGCAATGGTGGGATGCAGTTGATAGGCCGAGGTAAACGCGCCGGTCAGCCCGACCTCCTCCTGGACCGTAGCGACTGCCCACACGTCCCAGGCGTGCGGCCGCGTCTGGAGTTCCTCCAGGCAGACGGTCAGCGCGGCGACCGAGGCGCGGTTATCCAGCGTGTGGCCGGAGATGGCCTCCCCGGCCAGTTCCAACGGCTCGGTGGCATAGGAGACCAGGTCGCCGACGCGCACCAGAGCGGTCACCTGTTTCGGCGGCAGGCCGGTGTCCACCAGCAGGTATTCGAGCGGCACCGGACCGTCGGCCTGCTGCGGGGGGAGCAGCCGCGCCGACGGCTGGGCCACAACGGCGGGCAGGTCGCGGGTCCCGCCCCCGCCCGTGGCATAGACGGTGACAGGCTGGCCCGGCAGGACGCGCGCGTCCACCCCGCCAACGGCAGTGACGCGCAGGAAGCCGCCTTCGGTAATGCCGGTCACCATTAGGCCGATGGCGTCCATGTGGGTGGCAATCATCACCGAGGGGCGGGGTTCGGAGGCAGTCCCGCGGCGCAGTCCGTGCAGCGAGCCGAGGCTGCTGCGGCCGATCTCGTGGACGAACGGCTGCCAGCGCGCTTCGATGAGGCGCGCCACAGGCCCTTCATGAGCGGACAGGCCGGGAGCGGAGAGAAGGTCTTTGAGGAAGGGAAGGAGTTCAGGCATATTGTTTGGGGTGGAGATTATGGATTTAGGGAATTGGCGTAAATGTATCCGTCGGGGTGACAAGGGTGGGCGTTTCGGTATCGGTGGGCGACAGGGTCGGCGTGGGGGTGTCGGTCGGTGTGGGTGTCTGCGAAGGAGTAAAAGTGTGGGTGAAGGTGGGCGTGGCTGTGGTGGACGGTGTCAGGGTGAAGGTGGGCGTGGCTGTGGTGGACGGTGTCAGGGTGAAGGTGGCCGTCGTGGACGGCGTGGCTGTTTCGGTGAAGGTGGCTGTAAATGTATATGTGGGCGTGAGGGAGATCGAAGGGGTAAAACTGGCGGTCGGCGAGAATGTGGGCGTGGGCGTAGCCTCCCGCCCCGATGACATGCTGGCCACGATCAAACCCAGGCAGTAGCAAGGCAGGGTGGCGACGATGATCCCGGTCAGGATCAAGCGGGTGCGGGTTTGCTTCGAGGCGTTGGCGAACACGTGGCTATGATAACATCAGTTGGAGGGATGGGCAAGAAAGATTTGAGTCCACTGCAAAAACCTTTTTAAACACGAAGGACACAAAGGCAACGAAGGAAATTCAAGGACGCTTTGAAAATGTTAAACCACGACGCAAATTATCTTGAATAATGATTTGTGATTTTGCATTTTCCTGATGGTCTTCGCGTGCTGCGCGGTGCAATAGCCTTTTTGCGGTAGAGTCAGATTTACAATTTACGATTGACGATTGGCGATTTACGATTTACGATTGAACCGTGATTCCCATCCATCTCAAACTCTCCGGTTTTCTTTCCTACCGCGATCCGGCGGAAGTGGATTTCACTGCCTTCCACCTGGCGTGCATCTCCGGCTCGAACGGGGCCGGCAAGTCGTCCCTGCTGGACGCGATGACCTGGGCGCTCTTCGGGCAGGCGCGCAAGCGCGACGAGTCGGTAATCAACCTGCAATCGAAGGCCGCCGAGGTGGCCTTCACCTTCGAATACGAGGGGAATACCTACCGCGTGCTCCGCTCGCTGCCGCGCGGCAAGACGACGGCGCTCGAATTTCAAATCCTGGACGATGGGCCGCAGACGGCAGACGATGAAACACGATCCACCGTTTTGTCGTCCGGGATGTGGCGTCCGCTCACCGAGCGCAGCGTGCGCGAGACGCAGGCACGCATCGAACAGGTGCTGCGCCTCGACTATGAGACTTTCATCAATGCTTCTTTCTTCCTGCAAGGCCGCGCCGACCAGTTTGCCCAGCAGTCGCCCACCAAACGGAAGGAAATTCTGGGCAACATCCTTGGCTTGGAAATCTGGGACGTGTACAAGGAGCGCGCCGCGGCCCGCCGCAAATCCATCGAACGCGACCTGGACGCCGTTGACGGGCGTTTGCAGGAGATAGACGCCGAACTGGCCGAGGAGCCTCAGCGGCGCGAGCGCCTTTCCACCCTGGAGGCCGAACTGGCGCGGCTGACCGCCGTCCGCAAGACGCAGGAAGCCGCGCTGGAGAGTCTGCGCAAGGCGGCGGCCTCGAAGATTGCGGCCGAGAAGGCGCGGCTGGAGGAGGAACTGCGCGGGCTGAAGGAACAAGCCAAAGCAATAGACAACCAGACCACCGCGCTCGGAGACTTGACTGCACGGCTGGAGAACGCAAAGAAATCGCTGGCAGAGGCCGAGCAGAAAATCGCCTCCCGCGGCAGCGTGGAAGCCGGCCGCAGCGCGGCGCGGGAAGAACATGCCCGCTTGAAAGCCGAAAACGAACTGCTCAAGGCGCAGATGGATGAACTCAAGGAACGCATCGAGCAGTTGGAAGCCGCCGGCGGCGCGGACTGTCCGCTGTGCGGGCAGCCGCTGAGCGAGGAACACCGCCGCTCCACGCTGGAACAACTCAAGGCCGAGGGCAAGGAAAAAGGCGACCGCTTCCGCGCCAACAAGGCCGACATGGCGGAACTCGCCAAACAGATTGCCGAGTACGAGGCGCAGATGGTGAAATTCGAGGCCGTGGAGCGCGAGCGCCTGGCCGCTTCGGGCGCCCTCGCCCAATTGACCGAGCGGGTGGATTCCATCCAGAAGACCGTTCGGGAGTGGGAGGCTGGCGGCGCAAAACGGCTGGCAGAAATCGAAACCTTGCTCGCCAGTGAAGAGTACGCTCGCCAGGAACAAAGCACCGCCAACGACGTCCGCCGGGCCGAAAGGACACTTCTCGATTTGCAAGAACAGGAGAACCGGCTGAACCAGGAGGTCGGCGCGGCGCGTCAGAAGGTCAACGTGCTGGACGACCTGCGGGCGCGCCGAAAACGGCTCGAATCCGAACGGGAGGAGTTGGCGCTGCAAATCGGCCGCTACCACACGCTGGAACGCGCCTTTGGCAAGGACGGCGTCCCGGCGCTGCTCATCGAGCAGTCCCTGCCGGAGATCGAGGCCAAAGCCAACGAACTGCTCAACCGCCTCTCGGACGGCGCGATGTCGGTGCGCTTCGTCACTCAGGCCGCCTACAAGGACAAGAGGCGCGAAGACCTAAAAGAGACACTCGACATCCAGATCAGCGACGGGGCCGGCGTGCGCGATTACGAGATGTATTCGGGCGGGGAGGCCTTCCGGGCCAACTTCGCCATCCGCCTGGCGCTCTCGGAGGTGCTGGCCAGCCGCAAAGGGGCGCGCCTGCAAATGTTGGTCATTGACGAGGGCTTTGGTTCCCAGGACACACTAGGCCGCCAGCGGCTCATCCAGGCCATCCGCGCCGTGCAGGATGATTTTGCCAAGATACTCGTCATCACCCACCTGGAGGAACTCAAGGACGCCTTCCCGGCGCGTATCGAGGTGGAGAAGACGGAGCGGGGCTCAACGCTCCAAATTTTTTGATCGTTTGTGGGGTGGAAGAGACGCATTTGGTCATCAGCAGAAGGAGAGTGTTACTATCGAAAACCCGCGAACCATCCAATACTTCGTCTCCCACGAACAGGAGGGCGCGTACCTGACCCTCCCGTTCACCATGCCGCCCGATACCGAGTCGCTCTTGCTTACCTACCGCTACGAGCGCCACCGCGAAGGCGCGGCGAAGGACGGCTTCGTCTCGCGGCAGGAAGTCAACATCATTGACCTGGGACTGCTCGCCCCAGACGGGACTCAGGCGGGCGCCTCCGGCTCGGACAAGACCAGCATCCAGGTCAGCGAGACGGACGCCACGCCCGGTTACCGGACCTGCCGCCTGGTCCCCGGCGAGTGGCGGATTCTCGTCGGCGCGTACAAGGTCGCCCCCGAGGGCGTGACCGTCACCTACGAACTGACCTTCACCCCGAAACGCCTGCGCCTCCTGAAAGGCGACCTGCACGTCCATACCCTGGCCTCGGACGGAGTCTTGAGCGTTGCAGAACTGGCGCAGCACGCCCTGCGTCACGGCCTGGACTTCCTCGCCATCACCGACCACAACCAGATGGTCTCATCGGACTCGCTGCCGCGCCTGCCCGGCCTGACGCTCATCCCCGGCATCGAATGGACGCACTTCAAAGGCCACGCCACCTTCCTGGGCGTGGACAAGCCCTATGATGAGCCATTCTTCGCCAACAGCCCGCAGGAGGTTCAGGCGCGCTTTGAGTCGGCGCGGGCGCGGGGCGCGCTCATCGCCCTCGCCCACCCCTTCGACGAACTCTGCCCGTTCACCTTCGATATGAATTCGCTGCCCTACGACTGCCTCGAAATCTGGAACGGGCCGATGCGTATGTCCAACCTGCAAGCGCTGGGATTTTGGAATACCCTGCTCGCCGCCGGAAAGAAAATCCCCCTCTGCGGCGGGAGCGACTATCATCGCAGCCAGTTGTTCCTCTTTCCCGGCGGACCGACCACCTGCGTCTATTCCATGTCGGCAGGCCCGGCGGACATCCTGTCCGCGCTGCGGCAGGGTCACGCCTACCTGACCTTTGCGCCCAACGGCCCCACGCTGGAGATGACCGCCGGCGAAGCAATCATGGGCGACAGCGTGCCGTTCGCCAAAGTCAAAGAAATCCACATCACCGCCAGCGGCCTTCTGGCCGGAGACGTCCTCCAGGTTGTGACCGGCAGCGGCAGCACGCCGCTCCTGAAAGCCGAAACGGACGGGAAGTTCGAGGGGACGTTTCGCATGGAAGCCGCCGGCTTTGCCCGGGTCGAGATTCTGCGCAGTTTCGCGCCTGGCATCCTGCCGCTGCTCCCTGCTCTGATCTCCAATCCAATCTATTTTGATGGAGAATGAAAGGCGGTAAATAAATCTCCCGGAGATTTGGAGCCTCCGGGAGATTGTGTTTGGATTACAACTCGCAATACCGCTCGATGCGTTTGGCGATTACGCCCAAACTATCCTCCCAGAACTTGCGCGAGCGGATGTCAATGCCGAAGCGGGCGGCCAGGTCGGCAGCGGGGGCCTCGCCGGTGGAGGCCAGCAGGGACTTGTAGTCCGGCACAAAGTCCGCGCCGCGCTGCCGGTAGATGGCATACAGGCCAATGCCAAAGAGCAGGCCGAAGGCGTAGGGGAAGTTGTAGAAGGGCAAGCCGCCATAGTAGTAATGGGGCTTCCATGTCCACATGTAGGGATGGTAGGCGGCCAGGTCGCCATAAGTGGCTTTCTGGGCACGCTCCATGATCTCGCACAGTTCGTCGGGTGAGAGTTCGGACTTCTCGCGGCGCTCGAAGACTTCCTTCTCGAACAGGAAGCGCGAGTAGATGTCCACGA
>DYKZ01000324.1 GCA_020722345.1 Anaerolinea thermophila
GGTTCACCGTTCTGGGGCGTGGATCACCACGGCATCGCTCACGGTCACGATCCCCTTTTCCACGATCCTTTTGATCTCCGGAATTATCTCCTGGATCTTCTCAGCGGTTTCTATCACCTCGATCTTGAGTGGCATGTCCTCGGTAAGCCGCAGGAGCTTCGGGGTGTGAAAGAGCTTGTCCGAGCCGTATCCGGCGATTCCACGCGTTTGCGGTACCCCTTTTCCGTGCATGGTGCAAGGTGGGGATCAGGTAGGCTCCTTACAAAGGCCTGAATCCGTGGGCCGACGGTTGGAGTAAAGGTTGGGTGCATATTTCACGGATTCAGGAAAAGTTGAACGAGCATAGGAAGGGTCACGAACGAAAGGAGGATTCCGAAGCCCACGAGGGCTGCCGAAAGCTCGGGAGAAAGTCCGGCCATGGCAGCGATGGCCGCGGCCGAGACCATGGGCGGCATGCCTGCCTCGAGGATGGAGACCTGGGCGGCCAGCCCCTCGAGGCCCAGGATTCGGCATGAGATAAGGGCGATGAGCGGGGCAGCGACGAGCTTTATGGCAAGCCCGGCCGCAAGGGGCCGAATGTGTCCTGGGGCCGGCTGCGGGGAGAGCTGAAACCCTACGGCGATCATTACGACAGGGACGAGAGTGGCAGAGAGGAGGGCAAGCAGGGACCGGAAGGCATTGGGATACGGGTCCGGAAAGGAGACCAGTAAAAGGGCGACGGCAAGGGAGATGAAGGGGGGGAATGTGAAGATGCGTTTCGTTATTTCACGGGGCTTAAGGCGGCCGTCCCCTCCATAAAATGCGACGATGGCAGAACCATAGGTGGAAAGGGCGAGGAAGGAGCCGAACTGGTCGTAGAGGAGGGCGTAGGGCACCCCGGACTCGCCCAGAAAGGCGGTGACCATGGGTATACCGAGAAAGGAGGTGTTTCCAAGGGGGACGACAAGGAGCAGGAGCCCTGTGGTTTTTCTGTCCAGCCGAAGAAGGCGGGATGCCCAGAGGGTGATGGCCACCGAGATGGTGAGCATGGCCCAGGGCATGAGGACAGGGACGAGGAGGTCTGAAGAAAATCGGAGGGACGGGACCTTCAGGAGTACGAGTGCGGGCAGGGAGACATAGATGACGAAGAGATTCAGGGCCTGCGCGGTCTCCCGTGGAAACTGCGGGACCTTCCTGAGACCCATGCCGATGACAAGAAGTGCCAGGGTGTGAAGAAAGGGTTCCATGGTCCGGCAAATGTATCAAGGCTGGGGGGCGGAGTCCATTCCGCGTTGATCCTTAAAGGCTTTTGTTTTATGGTGCCGGGACCATAAACGTCGGCGTGCGAGGTCCCGCGGTCGCCGCAATTCCGCAGCCAGGCTCGAGGAGGAAACAGGATGAAACCAGGCAAGATTACCATAGGCGAAGGCGGATCGAT
>DYKZ01000325.1 GCA_020722345.1 Anaerolinea thermophila
GTGTTTCCCGGTAACCCGCTCTTTCTTAACGCGGTTTTCGGCGCTCGGGTAGTTTCTTGCGCGTGACTACAGGAACGTCTTTGTGAGGGAGTGCTTGCGGCAACCGAATTTTCATTGCGTCGAGCAGCGCGGCGGCGGCCTTGTGGGGTGCGGGGATACGCAGGCAACTGCCACCTTCGGCAACCTTCACCTCGATCGAGCAGAGGGTCTGGAGTTGATGCAGCCCCTCTTCGACGGTGATGTCCAGCGCAGTCCAGGCGTGGCTGAGTTGGCGCCGAATCAAGTAGGCCAGCATTACCACGAGAACATGACCGCGCGTGTGTTCCGCGGTGCGCACATAGATGGGGCGGGTTTCCAGGTGCGCGGTTTTGCACGTGCGGAACGCCTGTTCCACCAGGGTCAGTTCCTTATAGCGGTCATGCACGACTTGCCCGGAAGCGGCGCTGGCAGGAAGATCGGTTTTGATGACGTAACAGCCATCCAACCTCGCGGTCTCCTCCAGGGCCGGTTGATTCACGACTAGCTGCAAAGCGCGCCCCTCCACCTGCACGGTGAGCCAAGCCTCCGTTTTGAGTTGCGCAATCTTGGCCCGCAGCTTTTTCTCAGCCGTCGCCACTTTGGCTTTGGGATGCTTTTCGAGATAGGCGTTCCGGTCCTGCCGGAACTGCTCGACGGCGGCCTGCTTATCTGCGCGGGAAGCCGCGAGTTGGGCGGCCCGGATCGGATTCCGCCGCAGCACATAGCGCACTCCCTCCCGCTCGACCTCACACACCTCGGCGCCAAACAACTCCATCTGGATCAGGCGCTCCTCGATCAGCGTATCGATCTGCGGCTTGGTGATGGCGGTGATGTAATGAAACCCGGCCTGCGCGAGATCCTCCACCTGGCCGCTTTTGATCATCCCCCGATCTCCCACGAAGGTCACCCGCTCACAGCCGAAACGCTGGCTGGCTTTCTTCACTTGCGTGGCGAAGGTCCTGGCATCTTGTGTGTTGCCGCGAAAGACCTCGGTCGAGACTGGCGCGCCCTGCTCATCGCACAACAAGCCGATGACGATTTGTTTTTTGCTTTTCTTGCCGTCGCGGTTGTAGCCATAGGCCGCGTAGGCGTTGTCTTCGCCTTCCAGGTAACTGCTGGTCACATCGTAGAGAAACAACTCCGGTTTCTGGGAGCCGCGCCGTCTGGCGAAGAGCTGCTTTTCAATGGCCTCCTGGTGAGCGCTCAGCCAACCGAGGTTGACGTAAAGATCGTTCTCGTCGAAGCCGCGTTGGATGCCAAGCACATCACAGGCCGCATGCACCTGCGCCAAGCGCACGGCGGACAAACGGGAGCCCTGCTCCAGCACGCGAGCCAGCACCTGCCACAGCGCCAGTTGGGCGTGGAAACCACTCCCGAGAGCTTGCTCAATGCCAAGA
>DYKZ01000102.1 GCA_020722345.1 Anaerolinea thermophila
GTCAAGGCTATTTTTGTTGACCCCCACCTGCCTTCATGTTAAACTCAAGAGTTGCCCATCGAGGAGAAAATGCGCCTGTTGACCGCTGCCCTTTTACTTTTGATTTTCGGCTTGGATCAGTTCCGTCCGGAGATCGTTTCGCCGCGCCCCGGCCAGGCCTTGCAAGGCAGGGTGACCATCACCGGGGCGAGCAATGCCATCGGCTTTGTCTCCTACGAACTGGCCTTTGCCTACCCCGCCGATCCCACCGGGACCTGGTTCCTGATTGCGCAATCGAGCCAGCCTGTCCAAGATGGGACGCTGGGCGAGTGGGATACCAGCCTTGTCACCGACGGGGACTACACCCTGCGGCTGCGCGTCCTGCTCGATGACGGGAGCAGCCTCGAGGTCCTCGTGCCGGACCTGCGGGTGCGCAACTACACCCCTGTGGAGACGCCTACCCCCGCTTCCTCCCCCGTTTTCCCGACCCGCACCTTGTCTGCTGTTACTTCCTCCTTGCCCGCTCCAACCTCCACTCCCTTGCCGCCCAACCCTGCCGCGTTAACACTCGAACGCCTGCTCTCCGGTCTGGGCTGGGGCGCGCTGGCGGCAGCGTCCCTGCTTTTCCTGCTGTTCATCTACACTCGTTTGCGACGGAATTGACATGAGCGATACTTTTCTGATTGTTGGCCTCGGCAATCCAGGGCGCGAGTACCGAGAAACCCGCCACAACGTCGGCTTCATGCTGCTCGACAGGCTGGCGGTGAAACTCGACGCCCGTTTTTCCCGTTTGCAGTCGAGGGCGCTGGTGGCGACTGCGTTGGCAGATGGACACAAGGTCATCCTCGCCAAGCCGCAGACCTTTATGAACCTGTCTGGCCAGTCGGTGCAGGGACTGGTGCGCTTCTACAAACTGCCGCTTCCCTCCCTGCTCGTTGTTCACGATGACATTGACCTGCCTCTTGGCTCCATCCGCATCCGGCCCGACGGCGGCTCGGCGGGACAGAAGGGCGTGGCGTCCATCATCGAGCGCCTCGGCATGGACAAGTTCGCCCGCCTTCGGCTGGGAATCGGGCGGCCGCCCGGCCAGATGGAGGCTGCTGATTACGTCTTGCAGGAATTTTCGGACGCCGAGATGACGGTCGTTTCCGAGACGCTCAACCGCGCTGTGGAGGCGGTCCTCACGTTCGTTGCCGCTGGTTTGGAGAGGGCGATGAATCTTTACAATGGCGTTTCGGACAACAAATGAGAATCGTCGGGATCAATGGAGGCGACAGGGCCGCCGACTGATCACTGACGACTAACGACTGGCGATTGCTCTATGGATCTCCTCCTCGCTCAAATCCGCTCTCTGCCTTCGTATCGGGCGCTGCTGGATGGCCTGAAATCCAACAGGAAGTTGCGCGGCCTGGCCCTGCCGCGCGCCGCGCGCCTGCCCGTGCTGGCGGCCCTGCACGCTGACCTGGGCCAGCCCATCGTCCTTGTGGCCGACCGCGCCCTGGCCTTGTTTGATGAACTGGCTTTCTGGGCTGCAGAGGCGCCGCGTTTCCTCTACTCTGAGCCTGCGCCGCTCTTCTATGAGCAGGCGGCCTGGGGGAGCACTACCCGCCATGAACGCCTGCAGACGCTCACTGCGCTGGCTGCCTACCACCTGCCATACGCGCAAAAACCTACTCAACAAGCCGCGCCAGTCATCGTCGCTTCGGCGCGCGCCCTGATGACCCGCACCCTGCCGCGCCGCGACTTCCTGAAGGCTGTGCAGCAGATCAAGGTCGGTGGCTCCTACCGGCCGGAGAGACTCATCCGCGCCTGGGTGAGGATGGGGTACGAGGCGCGCGATACCGTTCTTGAGCCGGGGCAGTTTTCCCGGCGCGGCGGCCTGCTCGATGTCTGGCCCCCTGCTGAGCCGAATCCCGTGCGCCTGGATTTCTTCGGCGACGAGTTGGATACCCTGCGGCGTTTCGACCCGGCAACGCAAAGGACAATTGAGCAACTGGAGTCCATCCTTGTAACGCCGGCGCGCGAGTTCATTCTCCCTGATACCCAATTACCGAATAACGATTCCCCGCTTTCTGAATTTCACATTCCCCTCCTGCACCCGTTTGCATCCAGTTTGCTCGATTATCTACCGCAAAAGGCGCTCGTGCTGGTGGATGACCTCAGCCTGCTTGAAGCAACGGTGACCGAGTTCGAGGCGCAGGCGGTCAAACTGCGCGCCGAATCGGTTGCCGAAGGGACGCTGGCGGAGGATTTCCCCATCCCATATTTCACCTGGCCGGAGTTGGATGAGTCCCTGCAGGCGCGCTCCGGTCTGGAACTCGGATATTCAACGGCGGCAGCGGGCGGTGACGAGCAGCCGGCGGTCGGTCTGGCGGCCTGCTTCGGCCACATCGAACGTTTCGGCGGGCGGCTCAAACCGTTTGTGGAATATCTGGAGAAGATTGTCGGCGAAGGGAGTTCTGTCTTTGTTGCCTCGCGGCAATCTGCCCGCCTGCAAGAGTTGTGGGAGGAACGACGACAGGCGACGGATGACGGACAACAGCCAGATTCCGTGGTCAATCGTCCACCGTCTATCGTCTTTCTTGAGGCCTCCCTCTCCGAGGGCTGGTCTTTATTTTCCGGGTCGCTGGTTACTCATTCCCTGATCACAGATTCCGAAATTTTTGGCTGGGAACGGCCCCAGCCGCGCACCCCTCCGCGCGCTGCGGCCGAGACGCCCGAAATGGCCTACGCGGACCTCGATCCGGGGGACTGGATCGTCCACGTGGACTACGGCATCGGGCGTTTTGCCGGTCTCGTGCGCCGCAGGCTGGAGGGACTGGAACGCGAGTTCCTGTGCGTCGAATACCGCAATGGCGACCAGGTTTTTGTCCCGATTCACCAGGCGGACCGGCTGACCCGTTACATTGGGCCGGATGGATCGCCGCCCTCCCCGGCGCATCTCGGCACGCAGGAGTGGCCGGAGACCAGGCGTCGGGTCCGGGAAGCGGTGCTGGAGGTGGCGCAGGACTTGCTCGACCTGTACGCCCGCCGCCAGGTCGCAAAGGGGTACGCCTTCCGCGCCGATACGCCCTGGCAGGGCGAACTGGAGTCGTCTTTCTCCTACGTCGAGACTCATGACCAGGTCGAGGCGCTGGCCGAGATCAAACGCGACATGGAATCCTCCCGCCCGATGGACCGCCTATTGTGTGGTGACGTGGGCTATGGCAAGACCGAGGTGGCGTTGCGGGCGGCTTTCAAGGCGGTGATGGATGGCAAGCAGGCGGCGGTGCTCGTCCCGACTACGGTGCTGGCGCAGCAACATTATGAGACGTTCAAGCAACGGCTGGCGGCCTTCCCCGTGACGGTGGAGATGCTTTCGCGCTTTCGCACCCCGCGCGAGCAGGACCAGATTATCCACGGATTGGCGACCGGCGCGGTGGACATCGTTATTGGTACGCACCGCCTGATCTCGCCGGATGTGCAGTTCAAGGACCTGGGACTGGTGGTCATTGACGAAGAACAGCGCTTTGGCGTGACCCACAAGGAGCACCTGAAACGCCTGCGCACCGAAGTGGACGTGCTGACCCTGACCGCCACGCCCATCCCGCGCACCCTCTACATGGCGCTGACAGGTGTGCGCGACATTTCCAACTTGAATACGCCGCCCGAAGAACGCCTGCCCATCGTCACACACGTTGGGCCGTATTCGCCCAAACTGGTGCGCCAGGCCATCCTGCGCGAATTGGAGCGCGGCGGACAGGTTTTCTTCGTCCACAACCGCGTCCAGACCATCTATGCGATGAAGATGCACCTGGAGAAACTTGTCCCGGAGGCGCGCATTGCCATCGGCCACGGGCAGATGCCGGAGCAGGAACTGGCTTCGGTCATGCGCCGCTTCACCGCCGGGGAGGTGGATGTGCTGCTCGCCACCTCGATCATCGAATCCGGCCTCGACATCCCCAACGCCAATACGCTCATCGTGGACCGGGCAGATGCCTTTGGTCTGGCGCAACTCTACCAGTTGCGCGGACGCGTCGGGCGCGGTGCGGCGCGCGCGTACGCCTACTTCTTCCGCCACAACAAACTGCGTCCCACGCCCGAAGGACAGGAACGGCTGGAGATCATTGCTGAGAACACGCAACTCGGCGCGGGTTATTCGATTGCCATGCGCGACCTGGAAATGCGCGGCGCGGGTGAACTGCTCGGCACGCGCCAGTCCGGCCACATCGCGGCGGTGGGATTTCATTTGTACACCCGCATGCTGGCAGCGGCGGTCAAACAAATAAGAGCGGTTGGCAGGTTCGAAGGGTTGAAGGATGGCCTGAGACCTTTCAGCCCGGCAGCCTTCGAACCGATGGGGCTGCCCGTCAATGTGGATCTGCCGCTGGCGCTCGGCATCCCCGAAGCCTACGTCCCCGACCAGGCGCTGCGCCTGCGTCTCTACCGCCGCCTGGCGGATGTGACCGATGAAGCCGCCCTGGAGGCCCTCGCTGCCGAGTTCGCCGACCGCTTCGGCCCGCCCCCGGAGATGATGCAGAATCTGTTCTTCCAGATGCGCGTCAAACTGCGCGCCGAAAAGGCCGGGCTGGTTTCGGTAGGCAGCGAAGCGGGACACATCGTGCTGCGCTTTCCATCAAAACCAGATGGGAAAGAAACGAGACGGCTGCCGGACCTCGGGCCGGGGGTACGGGGCGGGAAGAATGCCTATTGGTGCACCTTTGGCAAAGATGCGGATTGGCAGGAGATGTTGCTGGAGACGCTGGCAAAATTACCAGTACAAAATGCTGATAGAAATTCACCAGGCTGCTGATATAATCTTTCGAAAGATGGAGAATCGCTATGAAACAGAAAATTTTACTGGCCATTGCCTGCTGTTTAATACTGGCGGCCTGCAACCTGCCGAGGCCTGCTGCCCAGACCGATTCCGGTCCGAACCTGCTCGAAACCAATGTCGCCGCTACGCTGGCGGCATTGACCCGGTCCGCGCCGCCGCAGCAGCCGTTGGCTACGCCCACCTTGCAGGCGCAGGGCACTTTCACTCCTGAAAATTCAGAAACCCCCTCGTTCACAAATACGCCGGTTACCACCAACACCCCGGAGCCCGGCTTCGGCTCTATCTCCGGCGGGATTCTCAATTACCCGTATGGGGCTATTCCCCAGATTACCATTGTGGCATACGAGCAGGGAGCACCATATCACTACTGGTACTGGATCACTGCGTCGGGGAGCACTTCCTACTCGATGGACGGCTACATATCAACGGGAAAATACCAGGTGGTGGCCTACGACCCAGACGGTCACAAAGGCGGCTGCGTGACACTGGTCGAAGTCAAGAAGAATGAAATGGTAACCTGCGACATCACTGACTGGGCCGGCAGTTACCGGGATAAACCGGCTGGCGTGCCGTAAGTTCGAGAGGTTATAGGAGAGGTGATGAGAAACAGAGCAGCGTTGATTGCCGGTATCCTAATCGCGGCCGTGGCCTTATTGGCGTGCAGTATTTCCTCTGCCCCGCCTGCCGGCCAGCCGACGGCGACAGAATTTGACTTGCCCACCCGCACCCTGGAGGCGAGCGCCACACCTACGCCGGGAGGCGTGATTGCCGGTAGCGTCAATTATCCCAGCGAATTCATCCCCGCTCAGCGAGTGGCAGCCTACGATGCGGCCGATTTCAGCGTGTACTTCTTCGTGGATACGGCGCTTAACGAACCTGATTTTGCGATCCCTGTCCCGGCCGGGACGTATTATGTCGTTTCGTATGTATTGGAGGGCGACTTGGCCGGAGGCTATACCCAGGCCGTCCCCTGCGGACTCTTGTACACCTGTGAAGATCATTCCCTGATCCCGATTGTGGTCGGCCCGGGGGAGACAGTGACCGGCATCACGCCGTCCGACTGGTACGCGCCGGAGGGCGCCTTCCCGCCGAGGCCATAATTCGCAGATTGCACAGACCGGAGCATTTGCCCGGTCTTTTTGTTGTTCTGCGGTAAAATAGAACGACTGTTCTCCATTTCCTTCTCTCTACTTTCTCGCTCCCATGGAATTCAAACTCAATGCCCCCTTCCAGCCCACCGGCGACCAGCCGGAAGCCATCCGCAGCCTCGTCGAAGGCGTCCGGCGCGGGAACAGGCATCAGGTTCTGCTCGGCGCCACCGGCACCGGCAAGACTTTCACCATCGCCTCGGTCATCCAGGAATTGCAGATGCCGGCGCTGGTCATGGCGCATAACAAGACGCTGGCGGCGCAACTGTACGCCGAGTTTCGTGAATTTTTTCCAGAGAACGCAGTCGAGTATTTTGTCTCGTACTACGACTACTATCAGCCGGAAGCCTATGTGCCGCGCCACGACCTCTACATTGAGAAAGAGACCGAGATCAACGAGGAAATCGAGCGCCTGCGCCTGGCGGCCACGACCGCCCTCATGTCGCGCAAGGACGTTATCATCGTGGCTTCAGTCTCGTGCATCTACGGCCTGGGCAGCCCGGACGAATACCTGCGCGGCGCGGTCAACTTGAAGAGGGGGGAACTGTACCGGCGCAATGCCCTTGTCCGCCAACTGGTGGACGGGCAGTATCAGCGCAACGACATGGAACTGCGCCCCGGGACCTTTCGCGTGCGCGGCGACACCCTGGAGATCATCCCCGCCTACGAGGACAAGCGCGGCTTCCGCATCACCTTCTTCGGCGACGAAGTGGAGCGCATCACCGAGTTCGCCCCGTTGACCGGCGAGGTGCTGGCCGAACCCGCCAGCGTGGACATCTACCCGGCCAAGCACTATCTCGCCAGCGACGAGCGGCTGAAAGTCTCCATTGCCAACATCGAGCAGGAACTCGAAGAGCGGATTGCCTTCTTTAAGTCACAGGAAAAATTCCTCGAAGCCCAGCGCATCGAGCAACGCACCCGTTACGATCTGGAAATGCTGCGCGAGGTGGGCTACTGCTCCGGCATTGAAAACTACTCGCGGCAACTCGACCAGCGCGCCCCTGGCACGCATCCCTGGACGCTGATTGACTTCCTGCCCAGCGAGTACCTGCTCGTATTGGACGAATCGCACATGACCGTGCCGCAGATCCGCGGCATGTACAACGGCGACCGCTCGCGCAAGGAGACGCTGGTGGAATACGGCTTCCGCCTGCCCTCGGCGCTCGACAACCGCCCGCTCAAGTTTGAAGAGTTTGAGCAGGTGATGGGCTACACCGTCTACACCTCAGCCACGCCCGGCCCCTACGAGATGCAGCGCGCCGACCAGGTGGTGGAGCAGATCATCCGTCCGACCGGTCTTGTGGACCCGGAAGTGGAGGTGCGCCCGACGAAGGGACAGGTGGACGATCTCGTTGGCGAAATCCGCGCCCGGGTCGAGCGCGGCGAACGGGCGCTGGTCACCACGCTGACGAAGCGCATGGCCGAAGACCTGGCGCAGTACCTGGAGGAACTCGGCATCAAGGTTCACTACCTGCACTCCGAGGTCGAGACCCTGGAACGGATCGGCATCCTGCGCGACCTGCGCCTGGGCGTGTTCGACGTGGTGGTGGGCATCAACCTGCTGCGCGAGGGCCTGGACCTGCCCGAGGTCTCGCTGGTGGCGATCCTCGACGCGGACAAGGAGGGCTTCCTGCGCTCCGACACGGCCCTCATCCAGACCATCGGCCGCGCTGCACGCCACATCAACGGACGGGTGATCATGTATGCCGATCGCATTACTGACTCGATGAAGCGCGCCATTGACGAAACAAACCGCCGCCGCGCCAAGCAGATCAAGTTCAACCAGGAGCACGGCATCACGCCGGTCAGCATCCACAAGGCCATCCGCGACCTGACCGATCAAATGACCCCGGCCGCGGTAGCCGAGATGCGCGGCGAGTACAAGACCGGCAAACACAAGGATGTGACCTCGCGCAGTGAGTTGCAGAAGGTGGTCGAGGAACTCGAAAAGCAGATGAAGGAAGCGGCAAAGAACCTGGAATTCGAGCGCGCCGCCGCCCTGCGCGACGAGATGTACGAGTTGAAGTCGCTGCTGGCGCAGGACGAGTCGCTCAAGCCGTGGGAGCGGATCAAGTTGTTGGCAGGGGAGGAGTAAGAGCAGTTGTCAGTTTTTCAGTCGTCAGTGGTCAGAAAAGAAAACTTCCGAAGTCTCTCAGGCTTCGGAAGTTTTCCATTCACCTTGCCAGGCTATCTTTTTTCGAGAATTTCCTCCACGACTCTACTGCAAAAAGGCTATTGCACCGCGCAGCACGCGAAGACCGCCAGGAAAATGCAAAATCACAAATCATTATTCAAGATAATCTGCGTCGTGGTTCAACACTTTCAAAGCGTTCTTGAATTTCCTTCGTTGCCTTTGTGTCCTTCGTGTTTAAAAAGATTTTTGCAGTGGACTCATCCACAAAATATCTTGCCGAAACAACCCGGCTGCTGCCTGCATTTTTTAAGTCCAGCAAATCCTTATCGCCGCTGATGATGAAATCGGCTTTTCCTGCCAGCGCGCAGGTAATCAGGTAATCATCCTTTGGGTCGCGAACGACGCGCTGCACTTCGTCCGGCATATCTACGAGTTCGCTCAAAGCCGCCACCAGGGCCAGGAACCGCTGACCGGTCTCGCGGGGGAAGTAAGCCCGGAACTTGGGATAATTCAGGATGCGTTCCAATTCTTCCAGGAGCGGGGCACAGGTCAGGAGCGTGAAGTCTTCACCCGCCAGGTGAACATCAATGATCCGGGCGATGGGACCGCGGTGGGTGAGCAGGTAACTGGCCAACAGGTTGGGGTCAATAACGACGCGCATGAGCGCGCTCACTGCTTCGCGGCTTCGTTAATCAGTTTTTGCGCGTCCTCGTCGGAAAGGGCGGCGTAATCGCTGACCTGCTCTGCGATGCGGTGCAACTCACCCAGCCAGGCGGCGCGTTTTTGCTGGACTGCCTGCCAGGTCTGGTAGTTTTCGTATTCTTCGTAGGGAAGGATGACGGCCTGGGGTGTGTTGTAACTTTTGACGATGAAAATTTCCCTTTTAACGCGAACGCGTTCCAATACATCCCGCACGCGGCGGCGCAAATCGGTGGTTTGAATGGTGAGTGACATGCCGGCCTCCAAATGTGGCACAAGATAAATAGTCTCTTGTGCCACATTATACACCTGAACTGCCGGATATTTCGAAAATGCCGATTATTCATCAGTCGAGCAACTGATGAAGCGATAGCCGTCGGTCATGGGAAACCCCTTCAAGAAAAGGATGAGCCGTTGGCCTGATTATTTTGACAATGTCACGTTTTCGTATAGTTGTCATTCCCCAAAGGGGACGCTGTGTGAGGAGCGTTCTTTGCGATAGCATCCCCTTTGGGGATAGCATCCCCTTTGGGGA
>DYKZ01000103.1 GCA_020722345.1 Anaerolinea thermophila
TTGAAAATGTTGAACCACGACGCAGATTATCTTGAATAATGATTTGTGATTTTGCGTTTTCCTGACGGTCTTCGCGTGCTGCGCGGTGCAATAGCCTTTTTGCGGTAAAGTCATTGTTGGGCTGACGCGCCCGCGAGGGCGCGCCGGGTTGGCAAGAATTGTTGGTTCGTCATCGAAGCAAATTCCCCCCAGGTTCTACGAGTCAATAAAGTTCCCAGGTCCACAAGTCTGACAGGTCATTTTATGACCTGTTGACGTGCTGGCCTGTCAGGCTGTGTGACTTGTAAGACATATTAGAAAAAAAGGAATTCGATGACCACCCAGTTTACAGACTTGAACCTGCGTCCCGAGTTGGTACAGGCCGTCGCCTCGCTCGGCTACACCGAGCCGACCCCTATCCAGGCCGCCCTCATCCCGGTCATGCTGACCGGCGCGGATGTCCTCGGTCAGGCGCAGACCGGCACCGGCAAGACCGCCGCCAGCCGCTGGGGTTGCAGCGGGCATGAATCAAAAGAGAGCCAGCAAAGGCTCTCTTTTGATTCATGTCAATCTATAGCCAATGACAGGCAGCGCTGATGATCATCGCGCCAGCATAGAGAACGAAAAGTATGATAAGCAGGCGCGGTAGCCAGGCTTCCTGGAGGGAGAAACTAAATTTCTTCTTCCCCCCTTCCTGCGGTTCATAGAATTTCTCGTTTTCCTTGCCCAGGATTTCTGAACTGCCGGGAATTTTCTTCTCTATTTCCCGCAGGCGGTTATACTGCCAGTCCAGGAAGAGTTCGACTTTTTGTATACTGTTCAGCCAGATGGCGCAGGCCAGGATGCCGACTGCAAAGAGCGGCAGGGCAATGAGCGCCAGCGGCCAGCCAGAAAACTCTGAGTCTTTGACGATGAATGCCACAGCCCCGAAGATGGCGGTGTTGATGGTAAGATAGGTCTGGGTGGTCGTCTGGCGGCGTTCGGAGAGTTTCTGGGCGCGCTCGAGGTGCAGTTTGTATTCTTCAAATTTGTCCACTCTAAAATCCTCCGGCCTTTGACAGGCCAAACTACCTTGCTCGATAAAGGATGTAATCATCTCCTGCTCTTGCCTCCATGCTCCTTCGAGGCGCTTTCCCTGGCAGCGTGCATGCCGCCTGGAGCAGGGTATTAATTTTTCGCTTTGGATTCCGATATCTGTTCTCTTTGGAAAAGTCTCCACAGGAGGAGAACGAGAACAGTTAACGGGACGAAAGCGTTCAGGATTTCAATCTCCAACGCGGCGCTAAAAAAGAGCAGGATGATGGTTAGGAGATCAATACCCAGGAAGAAGATTGTAGCCGGTAGGAAACCTCCTTTATGCTTTGCCAGGGAGAAAACTACGGCAGCAATTGGCAGGAGCAACAGCAACTGGTCATAGGGCCAGGTGTAGGGGGTAATGAGCAGAGTCACAAGGGTTGAGAGGGATACAGCAGCCAGGGGAGTTATGAGAGTTCGGTAACGTACCAGCAGCCACAGTGCTGTGAATGTCAGCAGGGCAGTAGCCGTTCCGCCTGCTGCCAGAGAACAAGGCTTTTGGAAGTCGCAGGCCAGGGAGGCCAGCCCCCACACTGTGGGGGAGAAGCCGAAATCGTGGGCGAGTTTCGTGCTGCCGATATTCCAGTATTCGATCGGCCAGTCAGGATTTTGGATCATTCCGGCGGTCAACAAGAGAATCCCGCCTAGTCCGAGTGCCAGCAGGGATTTGTATCTTTTTCCGGCCCACAGCCATACTGCCAGCAGCAGGAGAATGGGAGCGCCAATGTTTGGTTTGAGCGCCAATAAGGGGAGCAGGAGGCTGCCCCACTCCCACTTCCCTTGCACCCAGAGCAGGGCAATGCAGGTCAGCAGGAATAACAGCCAGGCGGCCAATTGTCCATTGACCAATGTCAGGATGGTGGGCCGAAAGAGAATCACCCCGGCCAGGAGAGGCAGGAAGAGATGCCGGGTGATTGGCGTTTTGTCCAATTTAAGGGTAAGAAAGATAGAGATCAGAATCATCCCTTCTGACAGGGCCACCCAGAGGACGTAAGACCGGTAGAGGGGGAGAAGCCCGAGCGGAGCGAAGAGCAGTGAGAGTGGCAGCGGGTATACAAAAGCCGGGTTGGGTATCCAGGTCACGCCGAACTGCTCGTGACCGGCTAGCCATTGTTCTGTCGAGTAGGGGTCTGCACCCTGCGTGACCAGGTGGCCGGCCAGGTAGAAGGTGAAGTAATCGTTGTTGTGATAATCAATTACGTTGACGATCTTGACCGCCAGCAAGTAACAAAGCAAAGCGGCAAGAGGAATGAGCATTAACCACCCGAAGGACTTTGCTTTCTTGATAAAGCCCATACGGTTAAGATTCTGCGACAGGGGCGCTCTCAAATGGCAACTAATTTACGGATATGGTCGGTATGATCGCGTTCGTGCCACAGGACGCGGCGCAGCATCTTGCGCGGCGACCAAAACTCTCCGTCTACGCCGATAACCTTCTTCACGTCTGCCAGGCGGAAGAGCACCGAGTTGAAATGCTGGTGCACCTTTTCCAGCCGCTGGAGCGGTTCCTCCGGGAGTTCGGCGCGCGGGAAGGCCAGGCCGAAGCGGTCCATGTACCACCACTCTGCTCCGGCCACATCGCCAAGGATGCCGTTGATGCTCCAGCGTTCGCCCATGTAGACGGCGTTGCGTTTTTCGTCGCTCAGGCCGGTCAGGGTTTTCAAGAGGTCGGCTCGGCTCCACTCCAGCATCTTCAGGGCGCGTTCGATCTCGATGGCCGTCAGCGGCTTCCAATCGTAGGGGAAGAAGGAATTCACGCTGTAGCCATCTGCCTCAGAGACCTGGTCCAGTTCATCGTTGATGTAATAGACATCCCATGTGCCGTCCACGACAGTTTCCACCTCGTCCGGGGTGAAACTGAGCCAGGTGCGAGGTTCGTGTTGCAGGATCCAGCCGGCGTATTTATCCAGCGCGCCTTCAAGATTCAAAGTGGCAGCCTCGCCATGAGCCCCATAGGCAAAACAGCCGGGGTGTTCCAGCGCCCAGGCAATGGAACGGCCCTCGAAATTGTTCTCTACTCCGACGCGAAAGAGCATCTTCCACCTCCGACGCAATTAAACCACAGAGTGGCAAAGAGTTGAAGCAATTTGAAGATGGAAATCGGCATGATTTCCGCCATCTGCGTGAGATGCCAAATGCTACTCGCCAACCGCTAATCATCCATATCTCTGCATGAACTTCTCAATGCGATGCAGGGCTTCCTCGATCTTCTCATAGGATGTAGCATACGAGCAGCGCACGAACCCCTCGCCGCCAACGCCGAAAGCGTCGCCCGGCACCACGGCCACGTGCTCCTCTTTCAGCAGTTTCTCGGCAAAGGTTCCGTCGTCCATGCCCGATGCAGCGATCTTAGGGAAGGCATAGAAAGCGCCGCGCGGCTCGAATGTGGTCAGACCGAGACGGTTTAGCCCGCCGACGATGAGCCTGCGCCGCCGGTCGTACTCGGCTACCATCTCGTGGACGTGCGGTTCGCCATTCGTCAGCGCTTCGAGCGCCGCGTCTTGGGCTGTCGTTGGCGCGGACATGATGGTGTACTGGTGGACGCGCACCAGCCCCTTGATGATGTCCGCCGGCGCGCAGGCGTAGCCGATGCGCCAGCCGGTCATGGCATAGGCTTTTGACAGCCCGCCCAGCAGGACGGTGCGTTTCTTGACTTCCTCCCCCAGGGCGGGGACACAAACGTGCTCGAAGTCATACACCAGCCGGTCGTAGATCTCGTCCGAGACGATGAGCAGGTTGTGCTCGGCGGCGATCTTCGCCACCTCCAGCAGGGTCTCGCGTTCGGCCACCGCCCCGGTCGGGTTGTTTGGGTAGCCGATGAAGATGACCTTGGTGCGCGGGGTAATGGCGGCCCGCACCCGGTCTGGGTCCAACTGGAAGTTGTCCTCCATGCGGCTGGGAATCTCCACCGGCACGCCGCCTGCCAGGATGACCTCGGCCTGGTAGGAGACGAAGCACGGCGTTGGGATAATGACTTCATCGCCGGGGTCGAGCAGGGCGGTGAAGGTCAGGTAGAGCGCCTCCGAGACGCCCACCGTCAGGATGATCTCGCTGAGCGGGTCGTAAGAAACGCCGTACAGCCGCTTCAGGTTCGCGGCCACTGCCTGCCGCACCTCCAGTTTGCCGGAGTTCGAGGTGTAATGCGTCTCCCCGGCTTGCAGCGAGCGGATGCCGGCCTCCAGGATGGGGCGCGGGGTGGTGAAATCCGGTTCGCCAATGCCCAGTGAGATGACGTCCTTCATCGTGGCGGCGATGTCGAAGAACTTGCGGATGCCCGAGGGCTTCAGCCCGGCCACGCGTTTGGAGAGCCGGTTGACATCAGAGATTTCCTGCATCTAGCCTCCTGTGAGGGGTTGGATTTGCCACACGTCGTCGGCCTCGCGGTAGGTCAGTTCGAAGAGGTGCAGGCTTCGGGTCCGGACCCGGAAGCGGCGCCCCTCTGGGACGCGCCAGGCAGCCAGGATTTCATCAACCTCCAGCCGCCGGCCTTCCCAGGTCAACGCAACCGGCCTTTCTGCATAAGCGAACTCGGAGTGGCATTCGACAATATCCATTGTAGGATAATCCAAGAGAAAAAAGTAGGACAAGATGTCATCTTGTCCCACGTAAAAAGCACTATTTCAGGATCACGGCGCTGTTGTCACCGATGTTCAGGCGCAGGGGCGGATCGTCGGCGGAGCGTCCCTCGACTTTGGCCTGCCGGCCGATGAATGAGCCTGTCAACGCCGCGTTCTTCACCGTTCCCCCCGCCTCCAGGATGGAGTCTTCGATGCGGGCGTTTTCGATTGTGCATTCCGGCCCGATGGAGGCGTGCGGTCCAATGACGGCGTCGCGGATTTTGGCGCTTTCATGGATGAAGACCGGTTCTATAAGTTGCACGTTGGCGCGTTTCAAGGTTTGCACGTTTGAACGTGCAAACGTGCCAACTTGTAAGCGCTGCAACAGATAGCGATTGGTCTCCAGGGTAGCCTCGATAGTGCCGGTATCCAGCCAAACGTCCACGGTCTTGACGCTCATTTTCAGGCCGTCCGCGATCATGATGTTGAGGGTGTCGGTAAGGAAGTATTCGCCCTTGCGCGTGGGGCCGTCCTGCAAGTGTTTTTCGAGGGCCGCCAGCAGGTCACGCCCTTGGCGGAAGTAGTAACAGCCTACCACCACGCGGTTGTTCTCCATCTCGGTGGGTTTTTCCACCAGGCGCGTCACCCAGCCGTCCGGTCCGAGTTCGGCCACGCCGAAGCGGCGCGGGTCGGGGACCGCTTTGACCCAGGCCACGCCTTCGGGGTCTTCCTTCGCCAGGAAGGAGAAGTCGGTCTCGATGAGTGTGTCGGAGAAGCAGACAATGACCGGGCCGTCCAGGTGCTGGCGCGCCAGCCACAGGGCGTCGGACTGTCCCTTCATGACCGGCTGGAGAACGTAACTGACCTTCAGGGCCGGGTAGTGTTCCTTCATGAAGGGCGGGATTTGAGTCTCGCCCAGGCCGGGACTGTAGACGATCACGTATTCCACAGCAGACGGGTCCGGCAGGGTGCGAAACCCATCCAGAAGATGGTCAATGGCGGCTTTTCCGGCTACGCTGATCAGCGGTTTGGGCTTGGACCAGGTCTGTGGGCGCAGGCGGGTGGCCCATCCGGCAGCGAGGAGGATGATTTTGAGAGTCTGGGGCATGGGATTATTTTATCAAATTAAGGCTTACACTGTTCTCCTAACTCGGACAAGCCGAAAGAGATTCAAACACGAAGGACACAAAGATTACGAAGGAAAACTTTAAACCCCCTTTGTATACTTCGTGCCTTTGTGTTTAAAAATTCTTGCACAAAAAACAAGCATTTCACTTCTAAGTTCCTAACTTTCACTACTTTGGTTCAACGCCCTGTCCGAACTTCAGTTTGCAAAAAATCGCCCGGGTCGAAACCGGGCGCTCGTTTTATCTCTTCAGTTTCGCCGCAAACTTCTGGCGGAACTTGGCCACCTTGGGCGCCACCACGAACTGGCAATAAGGCTGGAAGCGGTTGTGGGCGAAATACTCCTGGTGGTAGTCCTCCGCCCGGTAGAAGGCCTCGAAAGGCGTTACCTCGGTCACGATGGGAGCATCCCACAATTTGGCTGTTTCGATCTCGGCGATGACCGCTTCGGCAATCTTTTTCTGTTCTTCATTGTGGTAGAAGATGGCGGAGCGGTACTGCGTGCCCACATCATTGCCCTGCCGGTTGAGTGTGGTCGGGTCGTGGATGGTGAAGAAGACCGTCAGCAGGTCGCGGTAGGAGACGACAGCGGGGTCGAATTTGACTTGCACGACTTCGGCGTGGCCGGTATCGCCGTCGCAGACTTCGTGGTAGGTCGGGTTTGGAGCATGTCCGCCTGAATAGCCCGATTCGACCGATTCCACCCCTTTCAATTCGTCGAAGACCGCCTCCAGACACCAGAAACAACCTCCGGCAAGAGTGGCTACCTCCAATTTGTTACCCATAAAATTTTCCTGTAGGGGCGACCCAATGGGTCACCCTACATATCATTGAACCGGTTCGGGGGCGGGCGCGGCTTCTTCCGCCCGCTTGAGCACTACATTCTCCTCGACCACGTCCACCAAGATGAAGTCGCCGCCGTGGAATTCGCCCGAAAGCAGCGCGTCCGAGAGCGGGTCTTCGACCTTCTGCTGGATCACGCGCCGCAGGGGACGCGCGCCCATCTCCGGGTCATAGCCCGCCCCGGCCAACAGGTCCAGGGCTGCCTCGGTGGCGGTGAGCGTCACCTCGTGCTCGGCCAGCCGTTCAGTCACCTTGCTCAGTTCCAGCGAGACGATCTGACGGATGTCATCCTTGTTGAGCGAGCGGAAGACGATGACGCTGTCCAGCCGGTTGATGAACTCCGGGCGGAAGATACGCTTGAGCGACTCGGTCAGTTTCTTGCGCATCTCCTCGTAGGACAGGCGCTCCTCGACCTTCTCGTCGCGCTTCAACTGGAAGCCGAGCGAGGTCTGCCTTTTGATCTCGTCCGCGCCGACGTTGGTGGTCATGACGATGATGGCATTACGGAAGTCCACCTGGCGGCCTTTGGCGTCGCTGAGGTGGCCCTCCTCCATGATTTGCAGCAGCATATTGTGGACTTCGGGGTGGGCTTTCTCGACCTCGTCGAAGACCACGATGGAGTACGGACGGCGGCGCAGGGCCTCGGTCAGTTGGCCGGCGTCTTCGTAGCCGATATAGCCGGGCGGCGCGCCGACCAGGCGGCTGCCGGTGTGGCGCTCCATGAACTCGGACATATCGAGTTGGATGAGCGCCTCCTCGCTTCCGAACATGAACTTGGCCAGCGACTTGGTCAACTCCGTCTTGCCGACCCCGGTCGGACCGAGGAACATGAACGAGCCAATCGGGCGCTTCGGGTCTTTGAGCCCGGCCCGCGCCCGCCGCACGGCCCGGGCGATGGACTGGATGGCTTCCTCCTGCCCGATGATGGACTTGCGCAGTTCCTCCTCCATCCGCAACAGGCGCTGGCTCTCCTCCTCGGCCATCTGCATCACCGGCACGCCGGTCCACATGGCGACCACCTCGGCGATGTCGTTGACGCTCACCACCGGACTGCTGGCGCGTTCCCAGCCGTTCTTCAGGCGGGTCAGTTCGTCGTTCAGTTCCGCCTCGCGCAACTGCCAGAGTTGCACGTCTTCGGCTTTGCCCTCTTCCTGTGCCAGAGCGCGGTTGGCGCGCGCCTGCTTCAACTGCTTGTAGATGTCTTTCGCTGAGGTCGAGGCCCCGGACTTGTACATGCGTACCCGTGAGGCCGACTCGTCTATCAGATCAATGGCCTTGTCGGGTAGGAAACGGTCCGAAACGTAACGGGACGAGAGGCGTGCCGCGGCTTCGAGGGCTTCGTCCGAGATGACGAGGTGGTGGTGCTCCTCGTACATCTTGCGGATGCCCTTCAGGATCTCGATCGTCTCCTCGACCGTCGGCTCATCCACCACGATGGGCTGGAAGCGCCGCTCGAGCGCCGCGTCGGACTCGATGTGCTTGCGGTACTCGTCCAGTGTGGTCGCGCCGATGCATTGCAATTCGCCGCGCGAGAGGGCCGGCTTGAGGATGTTGGCCGCGTCCACGGCGGAACCGGCAGCGCCGGCGCCTACCAGCATGTGGAACTCGTCAATAAACAGGATAGACTTGCTCTGCTTGAGTTCGTCAATGACGCGCTTCAGCCGCTCCTCGAATTGGCCGCGGTACATCGTCCCGGCCACCAGCGAACCGACGTCCAGTTTCAGGACGCGTTTGCCGAGCAGCGGCGCGGGAACGTCGCCCTCAACGATGCGCTGGGCGAGGCCTTCCACGATGGCCGTCTTGCCCACGCCCGGCTCGCCGATCAGCGCCGGGTTGTTCTTGGTACGCCGCGCCAGGATCTGGATGACGCGCTCGATCTCGGTCTGGCGGCCGATCACCGGGTCCAGTTTGCCTTCTTCGGCCAGGGTGGTCAGGTCGGTGGCGAGTTGGTCCACCAGCGGCGTCTTCGGCTCCTGTTTGCCGGACGGGCGCGCCGTCTCCGGGACAGCAGACGGCTGTGGGGGAAGGTTCTCCTGTAACACGCGCCGCACCTGGCGGCGGACCTGCTCCTCGGTGATGCCCAGCCGGCGCAGAACTTCCGCGCCGTTGCCGCCCGCCTGGGGCAAACTCAGGAGCAGGTGTTCGGTGCCGACGTAGTGATGTCCCATCTTTCGGGCTTCGTCGAGGGCAATCTCAAGCGCTTGCTGAGTCTCGGGGGCCAGTTCGATCTTGCCGTCCAAGTAACGCCCCTCGCCGCCGATGCGTAAAATCATCTCGCGTACACGTCCGCTCTCGAGGCCGAGTTCGTGCAGAACGCGCCCTGCCACACCGCCCTCTTCTTCGAGCAGACCAAGCAGCAGGTGTTCGGTGCCGATCAGCCCCTGCCGGGCGTGTTCGGCTTCCTGGTGGGCCAGGGAAAGCACGCGCCGCGCCCGCTGGGTGAATTTTTCCATGCTGGTCATAGGAGGTCTCCTGTAAGGCGAGATTCTATCTCTCCTTACCAATCAGACAAGATGTATCTGGTTTGATTTTACCAAAAAGAAGAAGAGGATTTGTATGAGTAAGATTAGAGTTTGAACCAGAGATGAACGGAGATGAACGGAGATGGGCCGAGGTGAAATCCATGTCTCACATCCTCATCTTTACAGCGCAGCCTCTAGCCGCAGCCAAATGTACCGCCGGCCTGCGGTCGGCATTGCCATACCACTTCGTGGTACTTG
>DYKZ01000326.1 GCA_020722345.1 Anaerolinea thermophila
AATACTGTTCATATAGAGTGTATTCAGCGATCATTCGTCCTCATTGAGGGGTCGATGAGGACGGGACATGGCCAGAACACGCAAGGCGCTTGCCGCGCAGGTGGATGTGGCGCACCTGGTCAGCGCAGGCGTACTCGCCAGCGTGTGTCCGCGGGCGCTGATCGAGGGAGTGCTGAGCGAGACGGGCCGAGCCAGTCAGCGCGAGCGTCTACGGCCTGCGCCAGCGGTGGTGTACGACGTGATGGCCTTGGCGCTGTGGCGCGAAGCGCCTTTGGAGGAAGTGCTGCGGGTGGTCTGCGAGGGTCTGCAATGGCTGGGTGGGGGGCGAGCCGGTGCGGTGCAGGCCAGCAAATCGGCGATTTCGCAGGCGCGCACGCGGCTGGGCGCTGAAGTCCTGCATCAACTCGCCGAGCGGGTGTTGCGACCGCTTGCGCAGCCCGGGGCGCCGGGCGCCTGGTATCGCGGGCTGCGCGTGATGGCCTTGGATGGAAGCTGCATGGATGTGGCCGACGAAGCGGCCAACGCCGACTATTTCGGCTATCCCGGCGCCGCCCGCGGGCAGAGCGCCTTTCCACAGGCGCGGCTGCTGGGGCTGGTCGAGTGCGGCGCCCACGCGGTGGTGGCCGCCGACATCGGCCCCTACAGCCAGAGCGAACGCGTCATGGCGAGTCGACTGCTGCCTGGGAAGTTGACGCCAGACATGCTGGTGCTGGCCGACCGCGGCTTCTACGGCTTCAAGCTCTGGAGAATCGCATGCGCCACCGGCGCCAAGCTGGCGTGGCGCGTGTCGTCCACGATCAAGCTGCCGATTGAAAAGACCCTGCCCGACGGCTCCTACCTCAGCACGGTGTTCGACAGCGAGGATCGCCAGCGCGAGCGCACCGGGCAAACCGTGCGGGTCGTCGACTATGCGTTGAGCGGCTCGGCCACGCCCACGCAGGACTGCTACCGACTGGTCACCAATCTCCTGGATCCCGAGGAGGCGCCCGCGCTCGAACTGGCGGCGCTCTACCACGAGCGCTGGGAAGTGGAGAGCGTCTTCGCCGAATTCAAGACGCATCTGCGCGCCAACAGCACCGTCCTGCGCAGCAAGACGCCGGAGCTGGTCAAGCAGGAACTGTGGGGACTGCTTCTGGCGCATTTCGCCATTCGCCAGCTCATGGCGCAGGCCGACTGGCCGCGCGGGCTCGATCCGGATCGTCTGAGCTTCACCCACGCGGTGCGTGTGATCAAGCGAAAGATGCCGCAAGCTGCGGCCATTCCCCCCTGAGCGCCTGCCCCACTGGCGCGACGCGCTGCTGGAGGAAATCGCCCGCGGCCGCTGCGTGAGCAGCCGAGGACGAACCCATCCGCGAGGCGTCAGGCGCAAGATGAGCAACTACCCCTTGCGCCGTCGCGGCGAAGCGCTCCA
>DYKZ01000104.1 GCA_020722345.1 Anaerolinea thermophila
ACGAGATTCGACAGACACAAAGGCAACGAAGGAAATTTAAGGACACTTTGAAAATATTGAACCACGACGCAGATTATCTTGAATAATGATTTGTGATTTTGCATTTTCCTGGCGGTCTTCGCGTGCTGCGCGGTGCAATAGCCTTTTTGCAGTAGAGTCACAATTTGTCCCCACACACAGGACGGGATTTTATCCCGTCCTACAATTTTAACTTCACCGCGCTGCTGATGCGGATAGTGTCGCTTTCCCCCTGCCGGCGCAGCGGCAGCACTACATGGAATTGGCTACCGGGGAAACTTACCTCATCGTAACCGGGGCTTTCCACCCAGATGCGCCCCCCGTGCGCCTCCACGATACCGCGCGAGATCGCCAGTCCCAGCCCGGAGCCGGAGCCCTTGAACTTCGACTTGCCGGTCGAGTGCTTGTTCAAATCTTCCTCCGGCTGGTAGAACTTGGTAAAGATGATTTCGCGGACGTTCGGGGCCACGCCCACGCCGGTATCGGCCACAACAATCTCCACGCCGCCCTCCGGCAGGTCGCGTTGGTTGGGGGGCAGCGCCCATCCCACCACCCGGATCTTGCCGCCGTTCGGGGTGAACTTGATGGCATTGGTAACCAAGTGATAGAAAACTTTGTGCAGAGTCCTCGGGTCGGCCTTGATGACCGGGATTGTCTCCAGTTCCACGATCAGAGTCTGCTGGCGCTCCTGGACCGTTTTCGCCATCCCCGAGCAGACGGTCTGTATCAGCATCGAGAGGTCAACCGGCTGCATATGTAGTTCGATGGAGTGGGCGTCTATCTGGGCAATGTCGAACATCGAATCCATAATCTCGTGCAGGCGTATCGTCCCCTTGTGTATGCCCTGGATGATCTTCAGGTAGTTTGGATTTTCCTTGATACCGGGGTCGTCGAGCAGCATCTCAGTGTAACCGCGCAGGACGGTCAGAGGCGTGCGCAATTCGTGCGAGGCAATGCCGACAAAGTTGGCCTTTGTCCGTTCGAGATGTTCCATGTTGCGGTTGGCCGTGTCGAGCGCCTGGTAAGCCTGGTGGATCTCTCGGTTCAGGCGCATCAGGTTATCCACCAAGCGGGCGTTTTCGAGCGCCACCGCCGTCTGGTGGGCAATCGTGGTCAGCACATTTAGATCATCTTCCGTGTAGCGTTGTCCCGAAGACTTCGCCCCCAGCGCCAGCATACCAATCCATTCGTTCTTCGCATAGATTGGAGCATAGACTTCAACGTCCAGGCTCTTGAAGAAATAGCGCTCGTTGGCCGGCGTCTGGCGGAAGATAGACTGGAAGTCAATCTCATATTGCAGAAGCGGGCGCCGGTTTTGCAGGAAGTAAATTGCAATTGGACTGCTGGAGTTCAAACTGCCGCTGTGCTTCGGTTTTTCCCCGGCGCCGCGCAGTGGTCGTAGACGGTAGAACGCCCCACCGCCGGGCGCAGCCTCCTTGTCCACCAGGAAGAGGAAACCGCGGCGAATATCCATGGCTTCGATGATCAACCCGACTGCCACCGTCGCCAGCCGTTCCACGTCAATGATGTTGCTGATTGCCAGAGAGTAATCGCGCAAGGTGACGCTGGGGTTGTAACTCTGGATCGGCACCAACCGGACGATCAGCCCGTGCAGGAAGTTGTAGAGCGCCAGCCCCACCGCCGCCGCCACCAGCGTCGTGCCAATGCCCAACACATCCGCTCCCGCCTCGGGAAAAATGGTCCGCAGCCAGGGCTGGAGGACAGTACCGCCAAAATAAGCACCCACAACCAGCCCGGCCGCCGCCAGCGCCGAAAGCGACTGCCGCAGCACTTGGCGTACATCCTGCAGGAGCACGCGCGTCATCACATACGTCAAGGCCATCACCCCCGCCAGCCGCAGGAAATCGTCCAGCGCGGACATGCCGAGGAAATGCAGCATGTCGTTGATACCCAGGAGCAGAAAGACCGGAACCAGGAAAGCCAGCCGGTTCTTGTACATCGGCTGGCGCAGCGTCCGGTAAACCTGGTAGGCGCTCGCCGCGGCCCCCAGCATGAACGTAGACCAGCCCCCAAAAACGACCAGCAGGCGCAGGTCATCCAGGGTGAAGCGGACCACCGCCCCCGACCACAAAACCTCCCGCCCTCCCAGCAGCGGGCTGAACACGATGGCCGCCGGCACCAGCCAGAAAAGCACCGCCACAAACCAGGGGCGGTTGTCTCCGGCGTTGACGAAACTGCGCACCAGGAAGAGCAGCACGCCCGCCAGCACGAACGCCGCCAGCCAGTGGAAGTAGGCCACAGCCTGCCGGTCCGCAAGCGCCGGCAGCCAGCCAATCTGCACAGCGGCGTCCAGGAGCACGATTAGCGCCGCCGCGAGCGTGTATCCCAGCATCAAAATGGCAGCCCTCTCCTGCCCGCTGCGCTTGCGCATCACAGCAACGCCACAGGCCAGGAAGAGTACCGCCTCGATGGTCAGGAAGACGACAACCAGCGTTTTCAATTCCGCAGTCATAATCGAAAGAAGTATAATCCGAAAATCACTAATCGAGTATGATTGGGCAGGTCAAAAACACGTCCACTAGGAGAACAACATGGCAGAATTCGAGTTCCACATCTCCCTCGCCGCGCGCCGCAAATATAGATTCGATGACACCCTCTTCGGCTTGGACGGCCGCGTCGTTGTGGCCGATTTTGCCGCCGCACGCCGCCTGGCCGAAAGCATGACCCGCCTGCGCGGCTATGTTGTCCCGGCCAGCGACATCAATGCCCTCGGCCTGATTGACGAAATCCTGCACATCCTCGTCCGCCAGTACGAGATGCAAAATCCGGGCGTGATGCGCCGCGCCCTCGAAAGCATAGGCGTGGAGGCCGAGTCTGCCCTGCTGAAATTCACTGCCGACTTCCCCCCGCTGGCCGTTTACCACGGCGAAGTGGAACCCCGCCGCTACCTGGACCTGGAGACTGCCGGCCGCCCGAACCGCCAGTCCGCGCTGGAGGAGATGCTCATCCTGCACATCACCAACCTGAACCCGGCTACCGGCCCCTACAAGGAACTCTTCGACGACGAGCCGCTCAAACAGGCCAGCCCCTACGAGCAGGCAGTTGCACACCTCAAGCAGTTCTTTGCCGGCGAACCCGCCTTCGGCGCAACTGACAGGTCCCGGCAGGGCGAATCCCTGATTGACGCCCTGCTGGCTCCCGCCCGCGTCGCCCCCCACTCGCTGACCGCCCAACTGGAGTTCCTCCTGCACCGCTGGAGCGGATTGCTGGGCGAAGCCTTCGTGATGAAGATCCTGCGCGGGATAGACTTCGTCCGCGAGGAAGCCATCCGCTCCACAGGTCCGGGCGGCTTCGGCGGGCAGGCCCCGGTGCTGACCTTCGGCGGGCGCGACTACACCGAGTACGAGCACTTCAGCCCCGACAAGGACTGGATGCCGCGCCTCGTTCTGATCGCCAAGAATTCCTACGTTTGGCTCGACCAGTTGTCGAAAAAGTACCGGCGTCCCATCACCCACCTCAATCACATCCCCGACGAGGAACTCGACCTCCTGCAGCAGCGCGGCATCACCGGGCTGTGGCTGATCGGTCTATGGGAACGCAGCATCGCCAGCCAGCGCATAAAACAGATGATGGGGCAGCCCGACGCGGTCGCTTCGGCCTACTCCCTGATGGACTACCAGATCGCCGCCGACCTGGGCGGCTGGGAGGCGCTACAGAACCTGCGCGAGCGCGCCTGGCAGCGCGGCGTGCGCCTCTCGGCAGACATGGTCCCCAACCATATGGGCATTGACTCGCGCTGGGTGGTGGAACACCCCGACTGGTTCCTGTCGCTGCCCTACCCGCCCTACCCGAACTACTCCTTCGACGGCGCCGACCTGTCGAACGATGCGCGCATCGGTATCTTCCTCGAAGATCACTACTACAATCACACCGACGCGGCGGTGGTCTTCAAACGCTTCGACCGCTGGACCGGCGAGGCGCGTTACATCTATCACGGCAACGATGGCACTTCGATGCCCTGGAACGACACCGCCCAATTGGATTTCTCGAAGAAGGAGGTGCGCGAGGCCGTCATCCAGACCATCCTGCACGTAGCGCGCAACTTCCCGATCATTCGCTTCGACGCGGCGATGACGCTGGCCAAGAAGCACATCCAACGCCTGTGGTTCCCCCCGCCGGGACAGGGCGGCGCCATCCCGTCCCGCTCCGAACACGGCCTGAGCCAGGTCGAGTTCGATGCGGCCATCCCCGAGGAGTTCTGGCGCGAGGTCGTGGACCGGGTCGCGGCGGAGGTCCCCGATACGCTCCTGCTGGCCGAGGCCTTCTGGCTGATGGAGGGCTACTTCGTCCGCACGCTGGGCATGCATCGGGTCTATAACTCGGCCTTCATGCACATGCTGCGCGACGAGGACAACGCCAAGTACCGCACCGTGATGAAGAACGTGCTGGAGTTCGACCCGCAGGTGCTCAAGCGCTTTGTCAACTTCATGAACAACCCGGACGAGAAGACTGCCATCGAGCAGTTCGGCGACGGGGACAAATACTTCGGCGTTTGCGCCCTCATGTCCACCCTGCCCGGCCTGCCGATGTTTGGACATGGACAGATCGAGGGCTACCGCGAGAAATACGGCATGGAGTACCGCCGCGCCAAGTGGGAGGAATGGCCGAACGAAGGCCTGATCAAGGGGCACGAGTGGAAAATCTTCCCGCTCCTCCACCGGCGCCATATTTTTGCCGAGGTGGAACATTTCCTGCTCTACGATTTCTACACCCCGGAAGGACACGTCAACGAGGACGTGTTTGCCTACTCCAACCGCCACGGCGCGGACCTGGGACTCGTGGTTTACCACAACAAATATGCCGGGACGCGCGGCTGGGTCAAGACCTCCGCCGCCTACATGGACAAAGCCGCCGGGGAATTGGTGCAGAAGACCCTCGCCGAAGGGCTGTCGCTGCCGCGCGACGGTTTCGCCATCTTTCGCGATTACGTTACCCACCTGGAATACATCCGCCCTTGCCGCGAACTGGTCGAGAAGGGCCTGTACGTGGAACTGGGCGGCTACCAATGTCATGTGTATATGGACTGGAGGTTTGTGGATTCACGTGAATGGGGAATGGTCAATGGAGCCTTGAACGGCGCTGGTGCGCCGTCCATGCAGGCAGTGTATGAGGAGATGTTCGCGGTGAAGGCAGAAGAAGCAAAAGGTGAGAAGAAAGAAGTAAAGAAACGAGCGGCGAAGAAACCGGTAACGAAAGGCGCGGCCGCGAAAAAAGCAGGAACAGGTAAAAAGACAAAACCGGCTGTCCGGAAGAAGCCGGCCGCGAAGAAGACCGAGTAACCTCCAGTCCCGCCCTCAACTGTGGGAACTGCACGCGGACAGCGCGTGACCGTCATCGGCGCAGTGAATCAGTGCGGTGGTCAAACAGGAACCTGAGACAAACAGAAATGAACGGAATGTGACTCCCGTTCATCTTCGTTTGTTGATCCTTGTTTGTCCCCGGCTATATCAACAATCTCACCGGCTCCTCAAGATACACCGCCAGCGCCTGCATGAACCGGGCGGCAGGGATGTGGATTTCTTCCGATGTCAAACGCCGCATTCTTGCTCTTGCGGGCGAATCATAAGAGAGCGTTTCCCCAAAAACTTTCCTCTCAAAACCACGGCGCACCCTTTCGGAGTGCGCCGGTTTCGTCGCTATGCCCGCCGTCCGCCTTTGCGGTTTAGACTGTAATTTTGCCAACCTCCTGTAACTTGTCGAGTAATAGCGGGCAAAACGATGTAAAATTGGAAGTGGAAGGAGCAAGCATGTCTCTTCAACAGATAACGATCGAAATCCCCGAAAAGGTTCTGCTCGCCGAAAAGACAGATGCAGCCTCATTTGGGCGCGAAATTCGCATGCTGGCGGCTGTCAAGTTGTACGAAATGGGCAGGCTGTCCTCCGGGCGCGCCGCCGAACTGGCAGAAATGTCCAGGGTCGAATTCCTGCTCAATCTAAGCCGGTATAAGGTATTTCCTCTGGCCGCCGAACTCGATGATCTGGAAACAGAACATGCCTAAAGCGGTCAGCAACACATCTCCACTGCTCTACCTTTATCGGATTGGCGCTATCGAGTTCCTGCCCAAATTGTTCGAGGAAGTTTGGATACCTGAAGCGGTCAAAGACGAATTAAAGGCAGGGCGCAGCCGCGGCTACGATGTGCCAGATCCGGCCAATTACACCTGGCTGAAAGTAGTCAACCCCACCTCCGCGCCTTCGGAGTGGCTCGTTCTTGACCTCGGAGGGGGAGAAATTGGAGCCATGACTCTGGCGCTGGAAAACCCCGAGCGCATCATTTTGCTCGACGATATGCTTGCCCGAAAAACAGCCCAGGCGGCAGGTTTGGAAGTATGGGGAACGCTAAAAGTTCTATTGGAAGCCAAAGCGAAGGAATGTATAACAGAAATCAAACCCTTGGTAAAAAATCTGAGCAAAGCAGGGATGTGGATTTCTTCCGATGTCAAACGCCGCATTCTTGCTCTCGCGGGCGAATCATAAGAGAGCGTTTCCCCAAAAACTTTCCTCTCAAAACCACGGCGCACCCTTTCGGAGTGCGCCGGTTTCGTCGCTATGCCCGCCGTCCGCCCTTGAGTTCGGACTGGAGTTTTGCCAGGCCCTCCTTATCGCCTCTGGCGGCCAATTTGGCCTGCTCGATCCAGCCTTCCGGGTTCATCATTTGCAGGCCGGCCGCGTTCAGGATGTCCTGTACTTTGGCCGCCTCGGCCTCCGCCAGCGCGGCAAAGGTGGTGATACCGGCTTCCTTGAGCACCTTCGCCACCTTGGGGCCAATGCCCTCCAGGCTGACCAGGTCATCTTCGGCAGCATGCTCTTCGTGGTGTTCATGATGCTCGTGGACCGGTTCTGCCTCCGGCTTGCGGTTACGGCTCACCAGCCAGCCGACCACCACCATCAGGGCAAAGAAGCCCAGCGCCACCCACAACAGCCAGGTCAGTTCCGAACCGCCGCGTGTTTCTTCAAAAAGACTGATTGCAAACATGGTTTCCTCCGCGAGAATGAGAGTGACCAAACTATAAGCGAGGAACAGGAAAATGTCAAAGTGTGTGGGACATGGATTCACGCCGAAGAATGCAGATGTTCATGAGAATTATTCTCGGCGCGATCTGCGTCCCGCGAGAATGTGGTATATTTCCGCCATGCCCATCGTCTCCGCTGCCACCCGGACCCTTGACCTGCTCGCCGTCCCCTACCGCGTCTTTGAGCATTCCTCTCCGCCCGCCTCGCTGGAGCAGGCGGCCGCCGAACGCAGCCAGCAGCCGAGTCAGGTCATTCGCAGCATCCTCTTCCGGCATGAACGCGAATACTACGTGATGGTGCTCATCGCCGGGCCGGGGCAGGTGAACTGGAAGCGCGTCCGCGCCCACCTGGGCGTCTCACGCCTGAGCATGGCGACCGGGCCCGAGGTCCGCGCTGTGACCGGCTACGAGATTGGGACAGTCAATCCGCTGGGGCTGCTCCAGCCGGTGCGTCTGCTGGCCGACGAGAGCGTCTTCCAGCACGAAGAAATTTCCATCGGGTCAGGCGTGCGCGGCGCGGCGATCATTCTGAAATCCAAGGATTTGCAGCGAGTATTAGGAAAAATCGAGATCGGTCTATTTGCCTTATAATTGGCTCGAAAGGAATCCACCCATGACCACAGAAGAGAAGAAACCCGAAGAGAAGAAGCCGGAACCGAAGGACAATCTCGTCGAGACCAAGCACAGCCTCGTCATCGGCGGGCAGGAGATCAAGTACACCGTCACCGCCGGGACGATGGTGTTGAAAGAGGAGACGCCTGACCGCGAGAAGGAGTCCGAGGGCGAAAAGCCCAAGGCCTCGTTCTTCTTCGTCGCCTACACCAAGGACGGTGTGGACGACAAATCGAAGCGCCCGCTTACCTTCTCCTTCAACGGCGGACCAGGTTCCTCGTCCGTGTGGCTGCACCTCGGCCTGCTCGGCCCCCGGCGCGTGGTCATGGGCGACGCCGATGCGCTCCTGCCTCCGCCCTATGGCTTGACCGACAATGAATTCTCCCTGCTCGACCAGACCGACCTGGTGTTCATTGACCCGGTCAGCACCGGTTACTCGCGCCCGGTGGAAGGCCAGAAGGCCAAGGAGTTCCACGATTTCAAGAAGGACATCGAAACCGTCGGCGACTTCATTCGCCTGTTCACCACCCGCTACGGGCGCTGGTTCTCGCCAAAATTCCTGATCGGTGAATCCTACGGCACAACGCGCGCTGCCGGTCTGTCCGGCTACTTGCAGGAGCGCCACGGCTTGTACCTGAACGGCATCATGCTCGTCTCGGCGGTGCTGGATTTCAGCACGCTGGAGTTCGAACCGGGCAACGACCTGCCGTACATCCTTTTCCTGCCCACCTATGCCGCCACGGCGCGCTACCATGGCAAAGTCCGCTCGCGCAAGCCGCTCAAGAAATTCCTGGCCGAGGTGGAGAAATTCGCTTTTGGCGAGTACGCCGCTGCCCTATCGAAAGGCGCGGCGCTCAGCAAACGCCAGCAGACGCTCATTGCCGAGAAACTGGCGCGTTACACCGGCCTGAGCCGGGACTACATCGAGCAAACCAACCTGCGCCCGGTCATCTTCCGCTTCTGCAAGGAACTGCTGCGCGACAAACGCCGCACCGTTGGCCGCCTCGACAGCCGCTTCCTCGGCATGGACCGCGACGCGGCCGGCGAGGTCTGGGAATCCGATCCCAGCATGGACGCCATCATGGGTCCCTACACCGCCGCCCTGTACGACTACGTCCGCAACGATCTGAAGTTCGAGTCCGACCTGCCCTACGAGATCCTGAACGGCAAGGTCTGGCCTTGGTCCTATGCCGACCATCAGAACCGCTACGTCAACGTGGCCGAGACGCTGCGCCACGCCCTGTGCGTCAACCCGCATCTCAAGGTGCATGTTGCCAACGGCTACTACGACCTGGCCACGCCCTACTTCGCCACGCGTTACACGTTCAACCGTCTCGGCCTGGAGAAGGAATTGCAGGGCAACATCTCGATGAGTTACTACGAGGCCGGTCACATGATGTACGTCCACATGCCGTCGCTCAAGAAACTCAAGGAAGAACTAGCCGAGTTCATCCAGGGCGCAATTTCGTGACAAACAGGCAGGCCGGCGGGCAACCCCGGCCTGTTTTTTTACACTCCCAACCTTCACAAAACTGTAATGGTGCTGACGAGAAAGATATTGTATAGTTGACTTTACCGCAAAAAGGCTATTGCACCGCGCAGCACGCGAAGACCGTCAGGAA
>DYKZ01000327.1 GCA_020722345.1 Anaerolinea thermophila
GTTTCTGTTGCGGAAAGTCGTGAGCGTTGATTTTGCTGGAGGAAGAATTGACAAAAAAGGACGCATCCCTATCCTGGTGGTTAGTCATTCACCCAAACCCCAAGGAGGACAAGGATGCGTCAGAAACGAGAAGCGGTGTTGTGTTTTGAATCCAACGATGAGGGGTTGCCGAAGATCGTTCGTGACTATCGTGCCCGATACCGGGCGATCAGTCAAGTCCTGGACAAGAATCCCGAGATCCTGGATTGGGTGGATCGCGACCTCCGGAAACTCTCGCGGGGCGGCCGCCAAGGGCGCAAGGGGGATTTCACCTCCGAGAATATCCTGCGGGCGTTGATCGTTCAGGACGTGGAAGGATTGCCGTTCCGCGAGGCGGTGATCCGCATGGGCGGCGACGGCTTCTTGCAGGACTTCCTGCGGACGCGAAAGAAAGCCGTGATGGACTTCACCTTTCTGAACAAGTGCTCGCTGGCGATCCAGCCCGAGACCTGGAAGCGCGTGAACGAGCTGCTGGGCCGCTACGGGGTGCGGCAGGGAGTCATCAACCCCAAGGTGATCCGCACGGACACCACGGTGATGGAGTCGAACATCCACTACCCCACCGACGCCTCGCTGTTGTGGGACGCCTGGCGGGTGGCGTCGCGGGTCTTGCAGCGGGCGCGGGAGATTTCTGCGGAAAGCGTGCCGCACCGCTTCCATACGCGCAAGGTCAAGAAGCGGTACTTGGACATCACCCGCTACAGCAGCAGCCCGTCGGCCAAGCGGCAGCGGGAGGTGCAGGGGTGGTTTCGCACGCTGATCGAGCGTGTGGAGTGGATCCTGGCGATTGCCGCGGATTTCTGCGAGACGTTCCGCTCGTCGCCGAACGTCGAGTTGGCGGCGGCGGCCCTGGAATTGCGGTCCTTTTTGCCGTCGATGCAGCAGGTGGTGGCCGTGGCCCGGCGGGTGCAGGTGGCCCACGAGACCGTGCCGGCCAGCGAGAAGGTGTTCAGTATCTTCGAGCCGCACACGGAGTTGATCAAGCGCGGCCGACGCGAGAAGCCGGTGGAGTTTGGCCACAAGGTGCTGCTCTGCGAAACGGCGGAGAAGTTCATCACCGACTACGAGGTCTATGAACATCAAGAGGCCGACTGCAACCTGACCGAGCCCGTGATCCAACGACACGAGAAGCTCTTCGGCGAGCGGCCGGTGGTCCTGGCGGCGGACAAGGGCTTCTGTCCGGAAAAACGCAAGTTGGAGGAGTTGGCCAAGCTGGTCGAGAACCTGGCGATCCCGCGGCGGATGCAAGACTTCATGGACAAGGTGCTCGCCCATTGTCAGGCGTTCCGGGCAGGGATCGAGGGGACTATTTCGGGCTTGAAACGCGCCTTTCGCTGGTTTCGCTGCTTTTTTCGGGGGTTTAAGGG
>DYKZ01000328.1 GCA_020722345.1 Anaerolinea thermophila
GCTTTGAGCAGGCTGACGACATACTTGGGCTGGTTGGATTTCCAGTTCGCGCTGAGCGGGTCTTTGGTAGTCGGCGTGATGCGCGTCATGTAATCTTGCAGGGTCTTGTCGGTGGCGGCGGGGTAGCTCAAATAACCAGGCAGGATGTGGAAGAGCAGCGCCTGGTCGGTGGAGCCTTGCACGTTGGCTTCGCCGCGCAGGGCGTTGACGCCGCCGCCGGCCTTGCCCATGTTGCCGAGCAGGGACTGAATCAGGGTGGCGGTGCGAATCATCTGCGTTCCGACGGTATGCTGGGTCCAGCCCATGGCGTACATCATGGTCGCCACTTTGTCGGGCTTGCCCGTTGAGCCGTAGAGTTCGTACACGGCTTCGAGTTTTTCAACCGGCGTGCCGGTGATGCTGGAGACGGTCTCCAAATCGTAGCGCTCGTAATGCTTTTTGAGCAGGTTCATCACGCACTGCGGGTCTTGCAGGGTCTCGTCGCGCAGGGGGATGCCGGTCTCTTCGTCTACCTGATATTGCCAGGAAGTCTTGTCGTAGGCGCGTTTTTCTTCGTTGTAGCCGGAGAAAATGCCGTCATGGAAAGAGTAATCCGGGTTGATCAGGTGCGCGGCGTTGGTGTATTTGATGACGTAGTACTTGTCGTACAGGTTGTTATCGAGGATATATTTGACCATCCCGCCGAGGAAGGCAATATCCGTGCCGGGGCGGATGGGGGCATAGAGATGCGCTTTGGAAGAAGTGCGCGTAAAGCGCGGGTCCACGCTGATGAGCTTCGCGCCTTTTTCCATTGCCGCGGTTACCCATTTGAAGGAAATGGGGTGATTTTCCGCCGCGTTGGAGCCCATAATCAGGATGACGTCTGCGTTCCTAACGTCCACCCAGTGATTGGTCATTGCTCCGCGTCCATAGGATTCCGCCAAACTGGCGACAGTGGCGGAGTGTCATATACGCGCCTGGTGTTCGACGTACGCCAGCCCCAGTCCGCGCGCAAAGTGGACTGCCATGGCGCATTCTTCGTTATCGAGGGCGGCGCCGCCCAGCCAGGCGACGGTTTCGGAGCGATTGACGAGGTTGCCGTCTTTATCCTTGACAATGAAGTCCTTATCACGAGTGGATTTAATGCGCTTGGCGATTTCATCCAACATCCAGTCCCAATCTTTTTCTTCCCATTTGGAAGAACCGGGCGCGCGGTAGAGGGGTTTGGTCACGCGCTGCGGGCTTTGGGCAATGTCGCGCAGGGCGCTGCCCTTGCTGCACAAAGAACCGCGATTGATGGGGCTGTCGGGGTCACCTTCGATGTTGACAACCTTGCCGCCTTCCACACCGATCAACATGCTGCATCCCACGCCGCAAAACGGGCAGACGTGGTGGATTTCGCCAATCTTTTTATGCAGGGGGAAGGA
>DYKZ01000329.1 GCA_020722345.1 Anaerolinea thermophila
CATAAGCGCTAACATAAAGAGAGCTTTCTGATACAATGCGCCTCATCGCTGATCGATGGGGCCTGGCATGGACGAAACATTCGAAGACGCGCATGACGATGATGAGCGTCTGGTTGCTGGAGAAGTTGCCAGTATTGGGCAGGACTGGAGCGTAGTGACCACGATGCTTCCAGCCGATTGGGAGAACAAGGCAAAAGAGTTGGGTGCGGTGCGACGGCTGCGTGGTTTTGCGAGCGTCGAGGCCGTGTTGCGCGTCATGCTGATCCACTTGTCCGATGGGTGTTCGCTGCGCGAGACCGCTGTTCGTGCGCAGGCTGGCGGTCTGGCAAACGTATCTGACGTGGCGCTGCTCAAGCGGTTGCGGGGTTGCGGGCCGTGGTTTCAATGGATGATTCGGGAGATGGCGGCGAACATGTCCCTGTCTATGGCGCCGAATGACTTCTTGGCCGATAGACCCGTGCGTTTGATCGATGGCAGCATCGTGTGTGAACCCGGTGCGACAGGATCGACCTGGAGACTGCATTACGCGCTGAATTTGCGCACGCTCAGTTGCGACGAGGTGCATGTCACTGAAGCCAAAGAGGGCGAAAGTCTGACACGCTTTTCGATCCATCCGAACGATGTGGTGATGGCGGATCGGGGCTTTGCCAATCGACGCGGTGTGCGGCATGTGGTGCGGCATGGCGCCGATGGGGTGCTGCGCATGAACTTGACGAATCTTCCGTTGGAAGACCCGCAGGGGCAGCCGCTTGCATTGTTGCCCCTGTTGCGCCAGCTTGCGATCGGACAAGCCGCCGACTGGCCGGCCCGGATACGCGATGACGACGGCGTCATGGCTGTGCGCGTGTGCGCTTATAAGAAGACCCTTGCGCAAACGCTTGCCGCACAAGAAGCCATCCAACGGGAGGCCGCCCGAAAACACCGTGAAGTCAAACCCGAAACTGTGGAAGCCGCAGGCTACGTGATCGTACTGACCACGCTCATGTCGCCGAGCGCCGAGACCATCATGGAGTTTTACCGGCGACGATGGCAGGTTGAATTGGCCTTTAAGCGGCTCAAGTCTTTGCTGCAACTCGGGCATCTCAAGAAGATCGACAAGGAGGGCGCCAAAGCTTGGTTGCAGGGGAAGATCCTTGTGGCCTGCTTGATCGAGACGCTTATCCTCACGGCCGAGCGATTTTCCCCCTGGGGCTACCCAAGAGACACGCGCGGCATCTTTGCCCCGGCGCTCGCGGTGGCGTGAGTTTGCCCTGATGCACATGCTGTTGCGTCAGGCCTGCAACCCGCCATGGTCTTTGCACCGGTGTATGCAGCGTTGGCAAGATATTTCCGCCAAGCCGCGCGAATCGCCGCGCAAGCGGCAATATCAATGTGATGTGATATTGACATGATTGTTATGTTAGC
>DYKZ01000330.1 GCA_020722345.1 Anaerolinea thermophila
TGTAAAGGTCAACAATTATTTGGACAAAGTTTTTGGTTAAATCAGGCGGCCTGGGGCAGGGCACGAAGTTGCTCCTGCCGGACCTGGGCCGGGGTTTTATAACCATGGCGTTGGATAATCCACTGCTCGTTATAAATGTGTTGAAAAAGGAGAAGAGCCTGACGCAATTCCTCCACAGTGGCGAAGTCCCTCACCCAGAGCAGATTTTCCTTGAGTATCCGGACAAAGCGCTCGGCGCAGCCATTGCCTTCCGGAGCGCGGACAAAGGCTGGGGAACTGGTGATACCCAGGAAAGCAAGTTCTTCCTGAAAATCATGAGACATATACTGACTGCCATGGTCGTGGCGCAGGGCCAAACCCTGGGCGGCCTGAGGTCCAAAGCCTCCAAAATATTTTCTTACTCCCTGTCGCAGTGGTTCCAGGGCTTCGAACCTGGTGGCAGGTTTGGCGGCATGAATGCCTACACATTCCAAAGAACAGTGATCCACAGCAAAGAAGATAGCCACCTGCCCGTCGGCAGCAGTGAAAGTCGTACTCATGTCGGTGCCCCACATCTTGTTGACCTCAGTGGTGGTAATGGTACCGTTGTGAGCTTTCGGTCCAGGGGAGGTACCCCGGCGATGCGGCGCCAGGAGCTGGTTTTCCCGCATCAGACGCAAAACCCGTCGTTTCGAGGTTCTGATGCCAGCATAGCGGAGTCTGGCCCAGACCTTGCGGTATCCTTCCCCATGAAAAGGGCTCTCGGCCAGGATGGTCTTGATATGCTGCGTAAGCTCGGCATCGCCGCACGGCCCGTGCGGTCCTGGTCGTCTGCTGGCACTGGCTGGTCCTGCTTGGCTGCGGCGCTGCCAGTAGATGGTAGAGCGTTTCAGGTGCCAAACACGGCAAACCCGGACCAGGGAGTAAGGTTTTTGCGTGGAGGGCGAGGTGGTCCGGCTCATCTCCTCGGCCTCCGTGGTGGTAAAGGCAGGCCGTTCTCCAGGCGCTCGATCTTTTGCTGGAGAAGCTCATTATCCATGGTCACTTCTCCCAACTTTTGCTGGAGCCGGGCGATCTCCAGGTCCCGGCCGTCCTGTGGGCGTTTCTTCATGGCCGCCCGCCCCGAGGTGAGAAATTGCTCCCGCCATTTTGAGAGCCGGGCTGCGGTGACGTTTAATTCCCTGGAGACCAATTCCAGGTCTTCACCACGTAACAGGCGTAGGACGGTTTCGACTTTCCACCGGGCGGAAAAGCGTTGTTTTCCTTTGCCGACCATGCCAGGGTCATCTCCGGTCGCCCTCCGGGCTCCCTCCGATGACCCTGGTCCTTTGCTACCATGTTGATCCATTGAGACACCTCCTGGGATATCCTATTTTACCCTATTTGGTGTCCAAAAGTATTGTAGACCAAACCA
>DYKZ01000331.1 GCA_020722345.1 Anaerolinea thermophila
ATTATACAGCAGGGGGCGGTCAACGGATGCCTTCGGCAAAGCGGAGAAGCGGGGGACAACGGATGCCTGCGGCAAAGCGGAGAAGCGGAGGTCAACGGATGCCTGCGGCAAAACGGAGACACGGATGAGGGGACAACGGATGCTGCGCAATACGGAGAAGCGAATAAGGGGGTCAACGGATGCCTGCGGCAAAACGGAGAAGCGGAGGTCAACGGATGTTTCGCAATACGGAGAAGCGGAGGAGGGCGCGGGGCGCGTGTACTGGTTTACATATCCAGGGGAGATTTCCCTACGGGATGCTTCGCGATGACGGCGAGGCCGCCGCGTTGGAGGACGTGGGTGTAGATCATGGTGGTCTTCACGTCCTTGTGTCCCAATAATTCTTGAACCGTACGAATGTCGTAGCCTGCCTGGAGGAGTTGGGTGGCGAAGGAGTGGCGGAAGGTGTGGGGGGAGACGGGTTTTTGGATGTTGGCCTGGAGGGCGGCGGCGCGGATGGCTTTTTGGAGGATGGAGGGGTCGGCGTGGTGGCGCATGGTTTTTCTGGAGGCGGGATCCACAGAGAGAGCAGAGGCGGGGAAGAGGTATTGCCAGTTGAGTTCGCGGGAGGCGTTGGGGTATTTGCGTTCGAGGGCGTAGGGCAGCCAGACTTCACCGAAGCCGTCGCCCAGGTCGGTTTGGTGGATGCGGCGGACGGTTTCAATCTGCCTTTTGAGGGCGGGGACGAGGGAGTCGGGGAGGATGGTGACGCGGTCATCTTCGCCTTTGCCGTCGCGGATGACGATCTGGTGGTTTCCAAAGTCAATATCCTTGACACGCAGGCGCATACATTCGGTGAGGCGCAGGCCGCTTCCGTAGAGAATCTTGGCCATGAGTTGGGGGAGGCCGTTCATTTTGGAGATGACGAGCATGGCTTCCTGGTGGGTGAGGACGACGGGGAGGGTCTTGGATTTTTCGGCGCGGATGAGGTCGGAGGGAAGTTCGATTTCGATCTGGAGAACGTGGCGGTAGAGGAAGAGAATGGCGCTGAGGGCCTGGTTCTGGGTGGAGGCGGCGACGTTTTTTTCGACGGCGAGGTAGGTGATGAATTTTTGGATTTCTTCGGCGCCCATGTCTTTGGGGTGTTTTTTGTTGTGGAAGAGGATGTAGCGTGTGATCCAATCTTTGTAGGTTTGTTGGGTGCGGATGGCGTCGGAGACCTGATCCATGAGTTTGCGGGGCGGGGGTTCGGTTGGCGGAGTTTGCATGTGGTTGACCTTTTGTGGGGCGGTAGTTATAATGTGTTTACCTTATTCTAACCCATTCCAACTAAACACCCAAATGAATTAGGAGACAGCAATTCCCAATATGAGAAAGAGATTAAACCCAAAAAGGGAAAAATGAGGTAT
>DYKZ01000105.1:0-5462 GCA_020722345.1 Anaerolinea thermophila
GGCAGGCAGCACCACACGCGCGCCAAAATCGGCCTGGATGTGCTCCCCGTCCACCAGGTCAGGTCGTAGCCGCCGGTCTGGGCGAAAGCGCTAACGGTCAACCCCGAGAGCAGCAGAAGGGCCAGAAGGAGCGAGATGAGCGGCCATCTTTTCATTGCCGGCCTCCTTCTTTTCGTCGCCAGTAGACCACTCCACTAAGCAGGGTTAATCCACCGAACGCCAACCCGGCGTTGGGCACGGCACTCGCCGGGGCACTCGCACCGCCGACCTGTTGCTCCAGCGCGGCCAGGCGGGTCTCCAGGTCAGTTACGCGGGCGCTTAGTTCGGCATTTTCGGCTTGTAGTTGCTGATTCTGCTGGTACAGCCCCTGGATGGCGGCCAGGGCGACGCCGCCGGCGTCAAGGCTGTTGATATAGTTCGCACCCTCGCCGCCCAGTCCCTCCACCAAGGCGTTGAATTCGTCGGCCATCGGCCCGATGTGTCGGATGGAGGGGTCCTGGCTCTTGTAGTTCCAGGTCTGGGTGGGGATGGCAGCCAGGCACTCCAGCAGTTCCTGCCTATCCACCGGCCGGAAGTTTTCCTTGTGCGTCCGATCGCTGACCACATTCCACGAACTGCCGCCGGCGTCTAGGAACATACCGCTGGTCAACCAGCTGTTAGTGTAGATGTAGAAGCCGCCGGCGGAGCGGAAGATGGTGCGATTATCATCGCTGCAGGTGATGTGCGTAGCGGTGCTATCGCCCCACACGAAGCAGCCCTGATTGTTGGCTTTTGCGCGCCGGCCGGCGGGGTCAGCCTTCCCACCGGATGAACGAGATGCACGTTCTTAGTAAGCCGTTGTTGGGCGGCGCATTTTACTACCGCAGCACCAGCGGCAGGTACACCTTGTCGAAAGGCCGCGCACCGACCCGAATGGGTAAGGTCTGGTTGTTGTCCGGGTTGCCTTCGTACGCCCCGGTCAGCGTGACCGTGCTTTCCAGTACGTCGCTAAAGTGCTGGGAAGTGGTGATACCGATCGTCACCGTGACCGGCACGCCTACGACCAGGTCGTCCAAGTTGCAGCTCACCTCGCCGGTGCCCGCGTTGGCAACACAGTCATAGGTCGCGGTTGAGCGTGCCAACAGGCCGCTCACACCCACAATGGTAAAGTTGGATATGGCGGCTGCCGGCGACCACTGGTTGACCATCGTCGCCGTGACACCCGACCGGGGGCCCAAGTTCAAGACGCCCATCGTGTACGAGAAATAGCTGCCGGGGAAAATGGGCAACGTGGGCAACTGGCCCGGCCTAACCAACAAGTCGCAGATGCTGTCGTCGCGCTGCACCAGCACCGGCGCCGCCGAGTCCGTGGCCCAATAGGGAGTGGTATTCCAGAAAGGACTCACCGGCAAGATTGTAGCCGTGTTGGTGATGTAGCCGTTGTAGGTCAGGCTGGGCGTGATGACTATTTCGTATTCGCGGATGGCCCCGGCGGGCAGAGTCGGCAGCGTGCAGGTCATGACCCCCTGACCGGTATTGGCTACGCAGCCCGGCCCGCTGGCGGCAATGACCGCGTACGGCGGGTCCCAGGTGTCCACGATCACCGCGTCGGCGCCGGCGTTGGTCGGGCCGTTGTTGGTCACCTGGACGATGTAGGGGATGGACTGGCCCGTGCTGATGACGCCAGTGCTCTTGGTCGTGTCCAGCCACTTTTCCAGGCTCAGTTCCACGCCTATCTGCTGCTCGTACCGGCGCACGGTGTTGTTGTTCTGGGTGGCGACGACCAGGTCCGGCGCGCCGTCGCCGTTCAAATCGCCGACGGCCAGTTCGCGCGGGCCGCCCATAGCTTCGTCCAACACGTGCTGGACGAAGCAGCCTGAGTAACACGCGGCCTGAGTGGTGTACCGGTTTTCGAACCAGACCAATTCATCGCGCTGGTAGGACGTGGCGATCACGTCCAGGTCGCCATCGCGATCCAGATCGGCCAGGCGGAGATGCTCGACGCCGGTAAAGACGTCCGTTACCCAGCCCATACTGTCGGTGATTTCGCCGCCGGTCTCGTCGGGGTTGAACCAGGCGATAGACGAGGCGCCGGGGCTGGCAGCCACGATTTCGGGCCTGCCGTCGCGGTCAATGTCGCCACACTCGACGTCGGTGGCGCCGGGAAAGCCGGCCAGGTTGCTCTGTTTGCTCCAACTGCTGCCGTTGGCGTTGTTCTTCCACCAGTAGATGCGCGTCTCGTTCGGGCAGGCGGCAGCCACGTCGGCGTCGCCGTCGCCGTCCAGATCGGCAGAGGCCACGGCCCGCGCCCCGCCACAATTGTTGTCAATGGTGAGTTGCGCCCAAGATGTAGAAGTGATGCTGCTCTGCGCCCACACGACAAAGTTGTCATCGGCCGACGCGCCGATGACGTCGGGCAGGCCGTCGCGGTTGAGGTCGGCCACCGCCGACGTATAGGTATCGCCCAGGTTGCTGAGTTTGGTCCACTGGATGGGGTTGTCCCAGTACCAATTGCTGCCGCGGAACTCGCGCACCTCGCCCAAGTCGTTGCCGCTGACCTGGTAGTAGGGCCGGCCGGGGCCGGTGGAGACGGCCGTCACGCCTCGCCCCTTGTCGAACGTCGCAGAGTAGGCGCGGGTCCAGCCCAGCGGCGTCCCGCCCAGGTTACGCCACCAGCGAGTCTGGCCCTGGGTGGCTCCGTCGCCATAGCCGGCGGCGGCCACATCGAGCCGCCCGTCGCCGTTGAGATCGGCCACGTCTACACCCCACGCGCCGGTCAGCGTGTCGTCTATTGTCCAGGCGTTATAGCTCAGAGCGCCGCCTGCGGGCAGCGTGTGCCCGTTCTCCCACCACCCCAGGCGCATGGATTGACCTGTCCCCGCCAGGCGATCGCAGCCGACGATGTCCATCTGGCCGTCGCCGTCAATATCGGCCGGGAAAAGGGCGTATCCACGGGGGTTCGAAGAGTGGTTTATGTCCACCGTGCGGCGGATCCAGTTTGCGGACTGCGTGGGCGAGCCAAGGTTCTCCAGCCAGATCATTTGGTTCGCAGTTGAGCCGACGACGTCCACGTCGCCATCGCCGTCCATGTCGCCAACCTGCAAGGCGGAGTCGTAAAGCACTTCTGGGGTGATGCGATAGCGCGTCCACGAGGCGCCGTTGCCGTCGTTCGCCCACCAGAACAGCCCCATAGTGTAACTGGTGGCCAAGATGTCCGTGTCGCCGTCGCGGTCCAGGTCGGCGGTGCGTACCCAGGTGGGGCGGCCAAAAGAGGCGTCTACGACGTGGCGGGGTTGCCCGACGCCCGGCGTCAACTCGTCCCAGACGACGCGGCTGCCGTACCTGGAAGCGGCCACGTAGTCGAGGTCGCCGTCGTGGTCTATGTCGCCGGGGTAGACGGCAGAGGGCTCCCCCGATAACGCTGAGACCTGGCTCGGCTGATGGCCGGTAGAAGTCTGGGGCAGGTCCATAAAGATCCCCGACCAGGGCGAGGTTGAAGCCAACAGGATGTAGGATTGGCCGCCTTTCTCCACACTCACCGGGGCAAGCGCAGAGGCGTTCAAGTAACCCGCGTCCCATTTCCGCCACACGCCGGAACCCTGGTTCTCGAACCAGGCGAGCTTGTTATAGATCGAAGCAGCGACGATGTCCAAATCGCCGTCGTGATCCAGGTCGTCGGCGTAGAGCGAGGTAGCGCCGGCAAAGGAGCGGCTGACCACTTCTTTTACCGACGAGGAGAATTGGCCATTGCCCAGGTTCTGCCACCAGACGATGGAACCGCTCCCCTGCCAGTTGGCCGAGAGGATGTCCATCTTGCCGTCGCGGTTGACGTCGGCTGCGCTGACGGCCGTACAGTTGGCATAGGCGTTGTCAATGACGTGGGCGGTAAATGCCGGATTGGATTGGCCGCTGAGACCGATAGGGCCATCAACCCCCCGCGACAGGGCGACCAAAACCAGGATAAGGGTAATTTTTTTGATGATCATCAAAAGCCTCCTTAAAAGTGATGGATGACCAGTGGCAGGTAAATCTGATGCCACGTTCTTCCAAATAGCGCGAACTCGGTCAGGTGACAGACGGGTACGGTCAGCCAGTTCTGGTCAGGATGGCGGTCGTACATCGAAGGCGGGGTGCACGTCGTCGCCGCATCCGCCCACTGGCTGCCGTCCCAATAGCTCAACGTCAAATGGTCTTCGTCCAGTCCGGCCACATCCGCCTCGCTGTAGTGAAGTGTGATGGTGACCGGCAGTTGGAAAGCAAAGCCGGCAAGCGGCGCTCCATTCCGGTAGGCGTCCAGCGTGAAGGCGTGACCCGCGAACGCAAAGCCCGAAGGGAGCGATGCCGTCGTCGTCGGCAGTGCCGTGTAGAGCAGCGTCGTCGTGTCGGTGACCGCGCCGGCCGAGGCCGATACCGTCGTGGGATTCCCCTGGCCGTCGGTGTAGGTCAGCACGCCGCCCGCCGCCGGGCCGACCGTCGCGGCTGCATGGCCGACGGTGGTGGTCGCCGTGACGGCGTTGTTGGACGGGTCCGCGTCGCCGTTGGTGGCAGAAGCCTCGACCGTATTGGTGAGTGTCCCCACAACGGTGGGCGTGACCATAACCGTGACCATCGCCATTTCGCCTTGTTCCATAGCGCCCAGATTGCAGTAGATGTCCCGGCCGGGCTGGGCATAGGTGCAGGAGCCGATGCCAGGCACGATGCGGGCCACGGCCACCTCCGCCGGCAACGTGTCGGTCAGGCGCACCCCCTGGGCCATCTCCGGCCCGTTGTTGAGCAGCGAGATGGTGTAGGTAAAGGGACGCCCTACGGTCGCCGGGTCGGGCGCGTCGGTCTTGGTCACGGACAGGTCGGACTTGGGGCTGATCCGGACCACGAAAGCGTCATAGTCGCCGGCAATCGTGCCCTGGTAGGGCAGGTGGAGCGGAAAGTCAGCCGAGTTCGTGCTGCCGACCACGTGAGCGTCGGCTACATTCACAGCAACATCATCGCCCCGGTCGTCGCCGCTGCCGCCCAGGTAGGTGGAATAGACCAGGGAGGACGCGCCGGCGGACGCCGGGTCGAATTGGGCGACAAAGGCATCCTGGGCGCCGCCGCCAAAGGTCGCCTGGATGGGGTTCTTGATGGGCCAGTCGGTGGGCGACTCGGTCCAGCCGGTCAGGTAGGCGTTGCCGGAGCCATCCACGGCCATGCCCCCGGTCACATCCAACCCGCTGCCGCCCAGGTAGGAGCCGTAGAGCAACGAGGTGACGCTGGAATTAAAGCGGGCGACAAAGGCATCGCCGTCGCCGCCGCCGAACGAGGACTGATAGGCGTTCCGCAGTGGAAAATCGGTCGAAGTGGTGCCGCCGGCGAGGTAGACAGTATTGGACGCTCCCAGGACGAGGCCCGCGCCGTAGTCGCTGTTGTTTCCGCCAAAGAAGGTGGAGGAGAGCAGCGAAGCCGCGCCGCTTTGCGAGGGGTCAAAGCGGGCGATAAAGGCATCA
>DYKZ01000105.1:5562-9027 GCA_020722345.1 Anaerolinea thermophila
TACCCCCGAACGAGGACTGGTAGGCGTTGGCGGTCACCGGAAAGGACGTCGAGCCGGTGTAGCCGGTCACGTACACATTCCCCGAGGCATCAATGGCAATGCCCATTGCACATTCGTTGTACCCACCGCCGAGCCAGGTCGAGAAGGCGAGCGTGTTGCCCGCCGGGCCGAGTTTTGTCACGAACGCATCCCCGCCCCCTGCGATGCCGCCCGCAAAGTTCTGCAGGCGATCCGCCGTGGTGGGAAAGTCGGGCGACGAGGTGTCGCCGGTGAGGTAGGCATTGCCGGCCCCGTCTACAGTGATGGCCCAGGCAATGTCGCGGTCAGTGCCGCCCAGGTAGGTCGAGTAGAGTAGGACAGAGCCGGCGGCGTTCAATTTGGTCACAAACACGTCGCAGCAGCCGCCGGCGTTGGTGTCCTGATAGGGATTGTGGGTGGGGAAATTGAGCGAAGCGGTCTGCCCGGTCACATAGATGTTGCCGCTGCCATCCACGGCGACGCCGTTGCCATAGTCGCCGCCGCTGCCACCCAGGTAGGTGCCATAGTCCAGCGTCGGGTCGATCACCAACGGCCAGGCGGGGTCATAGTCGCCCAGTTCAAAGCCGATGACCGGATTGTGGATTGGGTCGTCGCGGTGAATGAGAACGTAACGCACGGGCACAAAGACGCGCCGGCCGGCCATCTCTTGCCAGGCGATGGGGGCGCGTTCGATGATTTCTTCGAGTGCGCTCGGGGCAGGGCTTGCGCTTTCGCGGGCAGGGGCCGACAGGCCGATGCGCAGATCGCCGGTGGCCGGGTCCAGGCGAACCGAGGTTGCGCCGTCATAGCGCCAGTGGATGCGGGTCGGATCGGCGCCCGGCGCGACGGTGTAGGTGCCTTTCAATAGCCCGGCCGTGCCGCCGTAGCATAGGGTGACGCCGGGATAGAGCTGCTCGTACACGAGAGCCGCATAGGTCGGCAGGTTGGTGCGCCACCCGGCCGGATCGTCCCCGATGAAATAGTTGACGATGCCGGGCAGCCGTTCGTCGCCGGTTACGGCCGGGGCAGGGTTGGCTCCCTCAAAGCCCAGGCGCAGGACCGACGTCGACAGCGCAAACACGACCTCGTGGGGGGTGAAAAAGAGCGTCCCGCTTTGGCTGTGCGCCTGAAAGCGCACGGCCGGGTCGGTCTGCCCGGCGTTGGGGATGAAACTGAACGGCAGGGATGCTCGCCCGGCTGGAGCCGCCGACTCCGTCCCAGGCCCGCCCTCGGCGAAGGACATGGGCCCGCTGTGATGGGGCCAGCTCGCGCGAGCGCCCGGGGCAAGCAATCTCTGGGCCTGGGCCGGGTAGGCCATCGAGAGGCTGGCCAGGGCCAAAACTGCCAACAGGTTGAACAGGGTCTTGTAAGTCATAAGAATCTTCTCCTTTCAAGTGATAGCCGTCGGCGGCAAAGGCCGGGCCGCCGTTGGCCTGTTTATCGGCCACAACGTTGTTGATCAACGTAGCGTTGTTGTCGTACAGGAATAGGTCCCCTTCATCGGATGATCCATTCCACGACGATGTCGAGCATCACAATGCCCACCGCTGCCAGATAGCCCAGCGCGACGACGAGGCTGATCGTCGCCAGAACCGGGTTGAGCTGCTGCTTTTGCCGTCGCGAAATGATCCCCATCGTCAAACTGACAATGCCGATGACAAAAGCGAAACCGGTAACGCAGGCAAAGACGATCCTCGATGAGGATTGTTCGATGACGCGGCTATAACCGGTCAGACTAACCAGACTGAGAACGAGACCGGCCGCCGCCAGCGCGTTTGATTTTGACATAGATTCCTCGCACTTGATCTTGCAGGATGAAAATGCCTCCCAGTATTGCGACAAGGACGCTACCCACAAAAAAGATCACGCCCGCGTTCCGCTGACTCGCCACGTAACTTGCGTGGGTCCCACGCGCGACGAAATCGGCTTTCAGGTGGGGCTGTGCGCCGCGCGCGCTCACAGCGCCCACCGCGATCACCGGGTCGCCAATCTCAATGCCGTTGTAACGGGTACCGCTGTACCTATGGAAAGCGGACGGCGTCACCTCGATGGTCTTTCCCTTCTCAAGGTCATAGTCGTCGTTCTCGATATAAACCAGACCGCCGGACAGCTCCAGCCACAGCGGCGGCGTCACCCGTTCGCGCACCGACCAGTTTCCGGGCGATGGCGTGCCCCTGGCGTTAACGACGGCGCGCCCTTCGCGGAGGTACGCCACAAACCCGTGGGCTTCCAGGTTAACCGGGTTGCGATCGCTGACGCGCCCTTCGATCAAAATCGGATTGCCCGCCGGGACATCCCCCAGGACGGTCACGCTGGTGATCGGCGTGAGCCGCTGGACCCGATTCACCGACGCGATCGAGGAACACAGAGCTAGCAGACCGCATAGGAGCGCGCCGCCCGCAAAAACCATCCCCAGCACAACTTGGCGATTCTTCATTTCTCAATCACTTTCTCAAGTACATTGGATCACGCGCCCGGCGAGAGATTGCGCAGGCGCTTGTCGCTCACCTTGCGTGTGATGCGATAGTACACCTCAAGCCCGATCAACGCGAGCAGCCAATCTTCCTCTTGCGAGGTCACGTCCGGTGCGACGTTCCGCAGCAACGCCGGGATCGGTTGCGCGAGTTGGGCAACGTATTGATTCGGGATCAAATTGCAGTTCATCTCAGCGAGCTGACGATCTCCGATGGCGAGTGCGCCGTAGCCGGGTTCGACATCTTCCACGCCATACGGACGCCACTGCAATTTGCGCCGATAACGATTGTACTTTCCGATTGGCTGGCCCATCGTGTTGAACAGCGCAATGTCGCCGCCTTGCTCGCGCAGACTGCCCAACGGTATGCCGTCCGCCAAAACCTGCACACTGCTCGCAGAATTGTTCTGCAGGGTCAACTGCAACGCATGTGCCGACGTACGCAGGACGAGCATGCCATCCGCGCGCCACTTGAGGCGCATCTCGTACACGAGCCAGCCACGTTCTTGAGGTTGGCTCAGACTCTTGATCGCGCCGCGATAATGCACCGATCCCGGTTTCGCAATGCCGCTCATTTCCAGGTGCGAAGACAAATCGCTCCACGCACTCGAGTCCCAGGGCAGCAGCGTGCCTACTGCGTCGGCAAAGTAGGTTGCGGTGTCCGTCCCAAGAACGCGGCCGGCTTCGCCAAAGGTTCGCGAGAGTCTGCGGGTGGAGACAATAAACGCCGCGACGATTATGCTCGCGATGAGAAGAAAGAAAAGAAGCCCGAAACAGAAGAAAGCCAGGATGCCAACAAGCAGTACTGTCATTTCTGAGGACATTATGCCTCCATAATCCCTTCAATGCCGGCTTACCTTCACCGCAAGGCACCGGCAGGTCGAGGAACGTGCCTGCCGCGTCGCCGCCCTAAAAGCCCCGCACCACCAGCGGCAGGTAGATCTCGTAGATGGCGTACTCGTCGGCACCGATGT
>DYKZ01000332.1 GCA_020722345.1 Anaerolinea thermophila
ATGGTTCGGACTCCTGCGGGGAATCGGTGGGGCGGCAGCCTGCGCCAAACCTATATAACTCAGCGCCTTAGAACCGCTGCGAACTCCTGCGGAAAGATGCGGAATCCAGCCCCAACTCGCAACAATCCTACCAGTTCTGCCCGGCCGTGGTCACCAGCCAAGTGCATCAAACAGGACGACAGTTCGATTCCCATTTGCGGAATTGAACCCGCGTCCGCAGATCAGTCAGATGACCACAGTCGGTCATCGTCCTGGGTCGCCGCCCAGAAGTCATCGAACAGCGCCAGCTTGGCTTCGTTGGCCGTCGGGTATGTCCTCGGACCGAATCGGTCCCCTATCTTGAAGCCCCAGCGCTTCGTCTTCGTCGGATAGACCACCAGGTTGTAGCCTTCGAGGTTGAGGAAGCTGTTCCCCTTGGCGGAGACCCGCCACTTGCGCTGCAGCCAGCGGGTCCGGCGCGCCGCCCGGTTACGCAGCCTTGCCTCGCGGCGCCTCGGTCCCTCGTAGTCGTCGCTCATCTTCTCGGCGCAGACACACCCGACTTCGAAGTTCTCGTCCAGACCCGGATGCTCCATGATGTGGACGTAGCGGATCTTCTCGTTGCCGCACATCTGGCAGGTGGCGTAATCGGTTTCGTCTGCCGGACCGCCATCGGCTCGCAAGTCGACGACGTCAACGCACGTCCACCCCTTGTGCGGCACGCCAGCCGTGTCCCATCGGTTCCCGCTCATGGCTGCTCTCCTATTCCGGAGGCGGTGGGGTACCCCATCGCCAAATTCTGCTTGACAAGCAAGTAGAATATAACAAACATAGCAGACATGACAAAACAAAACGATTTTCCAGCGATACTCCGCGCCACCCGTGCGGCCCTCAACCTGACTCAGGAGCAGCTCGCCGAGCGCCTGGGCGTCTCCTTTGCCACGGTCAACCGATGGGAAGGTGGCGGCAATAAGCCCCAGCGTGCCGCGCAGGAGACCATCCTCGCGCTGGCCAGAGAGGCCGGGGTCGAGGGAGCCGAAAGCCCACCGCCTGCTGAAGCGGCTGCTCAGGTGACCCGGCGTCGCACCGGGCGGGTGGCGGCTGCGCCCACCACCAAGCCGATGGAGCAGATGCTCTGGGACGCCGCCTGCTCGATCCGGGGCGAAAAGGACGCGGCCAAGTTCAAGGACTACCTGCTGCCGCTGCTCTTCCTGAAGCGGCTGTCCGACGTCTTCGACGATGAGATCGAGCGTCTGGCAGAGGAGTACGGCGACCGTGCCACCGCCCTGGAGATTGCCGAGTCGGACCACTCGCTGCTGCGTTTCTACCTGCCCCCGGAAGCCCGTTGGGCGGTGATCAGCGGGCGCGAGTCGTTCGATTGGCCACTCGATG
>DYKZ01000333.1 GCA_020722345.1 Anaerolinea thermophila
CGGTGGGAACCGACCCGAGCGCCGCGCCAGGGCTCGAAGAGGAATGAGGGTGGGCCGCTCGGCTCACCCTTGTTCTTTTCTCGCGATGCCGCCATTCCTCTCTGAGCTTCATGCGCTAAATCCTTCGGGGGTTCGGGGGACGCCCCCCGAGAAACACTGCCTTCAGTCCGCGGTCTTACGCCGCCGCCCCTTCAAACGCCTCGAACTCCTGGTGCTTCTTGATCGGCGAGTCGTAACGGTACTTCTGTTTCCGCTTGAGCATGTGCCAGAGGATCGTGGCCAGACGGCGCATCACGGCCACCCGCGCGATCTTCGCCCCGCGCCGCTTCTTGATCCGCTTGAACCACGCCCGCATCGTTCCGTCAAACCGCAGCACTTTGATGACCGCCTGGTTCAGCAGGTAACGCACCATCTTGCTCCCCTGCTTGGTGATCGACCCCAGACGCTGCGTGGCTTCGCCGGAGTTGCGGCACCCGGGAGTCAACCCGAAATAGTTCGCCAGGCTGTCCGGCCGCCGGAAGCGATCGACGTTGCCGATCCGCGAGGCAATGGCCACCGCGCTGTAATGCCCCATGCCCGGCACCGATTCCAGGAGCTTTACCTGTTCGTCGGCCGCGGCCCGCTCGGCAATCTTCGCCTCCGTCACCTCCAATTGCTCATCGAGCATCTGCCATTGCGGCAAGAGCAGATCCACCTCCAGCCGGTCAAGGGCCGGCAACTCGATCTCCGCAAGCCAGCGGCGGACTTTCTGGGTCTGGAACTTCTTGGTCGGGCACGCTTGCTCCAGGTTGTGTTTTCGCAGAATCTTGTGCAGGCCGTTGAGCACCGCCGTCCGCTTCTTCGTCAGCCGGGCGCGAAGGGCGGTCAACTGCCGGTCGCTGGCCTGCGGCGGTGTCGGCGGCTCCACGCGCCGCAGGCCCGGCGGATGCTTTCCCTCCAAGAACTGCTGGCGATGCACCCACAGCCAGTGGCTCAATTTGCCGGCGTCGCGTCGATCCGTCTTCTGCTTCGCCCGCTCCGTCGGTTGGATGACGACCGTTTCCCGGCAGCCGTACTCCTTGAGCATCTCTAGCAGCCAGGGGTTCATGCCGCAGACCTCCACGATGCCAAGAAACCCGCCATCCGGCCGGGCCTTCTCCGCAAGATCGGCAAAGAAGGCACGAACCTTCTCCCAATGCGTGCTCACCTGCCGCTGGAGCATCACCGCTCCGTCTTCGCTGCGCACATTCACCGTCAACTGCCGCTTGTGCTGGTCGATACCGAGGTATAACATGCTGGGGTCTCCTGGAAAGAGTGACACTTGCGGTTGAATACGCTCCCAAGCGTACTCTTCTTGGAGACCCCCGCTCTTTCATGGTATC
>DYKZ01000334.1 GCA_020722345.1 Anaerolinea thermophila
CTTCCACGCAGGAGACGACCTGGTCGCTGATTGCGTTGACCAATTGGCTGGTCGAGTCGAAGGAATTCGAGACCAGTTACCAGTACGCCCTCGGCCTGAATGGCGAAGCGCTGGCGCAGGGAAGCGCAAACCGCGAGAACCTGACCGAACCCTTCGACCTGCAAGTGGAACTGGAAGACCTGTTGAAAGACGAAGCCAATTACCTGGTGTTCACGCGCGGCGAGGGGACCGGCAACCTGTATTACTCGGCTTACCTGAGCGCCACGTTGCCGGTAGAGCAAGTGCAGCCGCTCGACCAGGGCGTCAGCCTCTCGCGCGAATACTTCACGCTTGACGACCCCAAGACGCCCATCACCGAGATCGAGCGCGGCGAACTGGTGCGCGTGCGCCTGACGATGGTCGTCCCGGCGGCGCTGCATTACGCCGTGGTCGAAGACCCGCTGCCGGCCGGCTTCGAGGCCGTGGACGCCTCGCTCGATACCAGCGCCGAAGCGCCGCGCAAGTACACCCCTGCCGATTACCACCAACGCGGCTGGGGCTGGTGGTACTTCACCCACAAGGAATTCCGCGACGAAAAAGTGGTGCTGTCCACCAATTACCTGCCGGCTGGCACCTACGTCTACACCTACCTGGCGCGCGCCAGCGCCGCCGGCGTGTTCAAGGTCATCCCGCCCACCGCCTCCGAGTTCTACTTCCCGGATGTGGGCGGGCGCGGAGCGGGCAGCGTGTTCACAGTAACGCCGTAAGCAAACGAGACAGTCGCCTCCCGCAGGCGACTGTCTCGTTTCTTTTCGCCCGGCTGGATTGTCAAATCTGGAAGTCCTGGATTTGACAATACCCATTCTGGGTACTTTCCAGGTCAGCGAGCAGGAGCATATTCCTCATAACTGAGAAGAGTGTGTTTCATTTCAATTGAAACCGTCTCGCCCCGTCCTGACCCGGACGGGACAGGGAAGGTTGTCAGGAAAGCGGCAAACTCATTCGGAAAACCTTCACCCTGCGGGTACTTCGCGGGACGTTCCTCTTTCATACCCATATCAATCGTGGTAGCGCCGCACTTAAGCGTGGAGTATTACGTAACCGGAAATATCATCCACGAATTTACGCTAATCTTCGCTAATCAAAGACAATAAACCTGAAAAGCGCCCAAAAATTGGCGTAGATTGGCGAAGATTAGCGGATAAAAACCCGACCACGTTTAAGTGAAGTCCTACCTCAATCGTCAGGCGCGGACTTCCGAGCAATGCCAACGCGCCTCCGCCTATCAGGATCAATCGAGAGTCAGACGGGACTCGCTGATTGAAAAAAAACGGACAAGGCCGCGGCATTGAAGAAAGCCGCGGGGTTGTA
>DYKZ01000004.1 GCA_020722345.1 Anaerolinea thermophila
GTGATTCCACCGACCTTGTGCAGTTCGGCCACAAGCTCAAGCCCCCACAGCAGTGCACAACTTCCGCAGGTTTTTATCATTGGTCACGCATGTGAAACCATGCCGTTTGGCCGTAAGCAGGCACAGCCAGTCCTCAAACGATAATGGTCCGGATCGGCCGCCGGCGGCATACGCATCTTCGATTTCCGGCTCGATGATGATCAGTCCGAGGGCTACCAGTTCGTTTTCATCATCGATTTCGTTGACCTCGTCGACGACCGGGCTGGTCACATGCAGCGGCCCGACATGTTTCACCACAAGTTCCAGCACGGCCCGCTCCGTCTTGATGAAATCGATCAGCACGCATGCGTCCATGATCATCAGTTTGCGCGGGGGCGGGCGGCGTGTCACAGAATGACCTCCCAATTCTGGAGCAGGTCCTGCATCTCCTCAATGCCGATTCGAAGCATCTCCGCGCCGCGGCTGAGTGAAATCTTGTTTTTTTCCACCGCTTCCCTGGTCAGGCGTTTGAATCGGTCTTCGTAGAAATCGAACCTTTGCATCCCGAACGGCTCCGCTGGATCGATGCCCATCGGTTCTTCCTTGAAGGAGAGCTTCCGGTTGAAGTGTTGCTGATAGGCCAAGTTGAACTTCATCCAGATGGACTTGTCCACGGCCCCCTCCTCCAGGAGACGCGAGAGAACGGTTTTGTAGCTGACCCGGAAAATGCGCTTGACCTTGAAGACTCTGTCGACGAAGTGCAATCCGGCCGCTTCATTCCATTCCTTGCGGAACCCCTCGTTCGGCATCAGAAAATGCCCGGCGAAACGGTCGGCTTCGTGCTCTTCCTCTTTGTTTTCCTCGACCTTGGTGACGTCGTAGGCGTCGGGATGCAACATAAGATGGCCGAGTTCATGGGCGGCGCTGAAAATGCGCCTTTCCACCGAAATCCGCTCCCATACGTTCACGACCACAGCCGGCCCGCCGTCCTCCTCTCCCACAGAGAGGCCGAAAAAACTATCGGAAGCCATGGGGACCGAGAAAACCTTCACGCCCGCGTGTTCGAGCAGGCCGCAGATGTCGTGGATGGGTTCGGTGGCCTTCAGCCCCAGCTTTTTCCGGCAGAGTCCGGCCGCCTCGGCGAGGCGGTCTCTGGAGCATTGCCTCCGGACAGCGCTAAGGCTGAACGGCATCTTTTTGTTCAGACTCTCCTCGAGGAAGTTGAAATCATCAAGCCATCTGGCCACCTCGGCCAGGACATTCTCGCGATTCTGCATCCGCTTCGCCGAACGGAAACGAACGGTGTGCAATTCCCGAACTGGCTGGAAAAGCTCCTGAAGCCTCACATCGAGGGCCTTGGCGATTGCCTGCATGGTCCTCATCCGCGGCTCGCTCTTTGCGAGTTCGAGACTCTTTATCGCCGGCAAGGAGAGACCCGCGTTATCCGCCAGAGCGCTTTGGCTCAAGCGATTCGCAGTTCTCAACCGCCTCACATTTTGGGCGAGTATCTGCAGATTCATGGGGACCCCCTTTCTATTTTTTCTAAAATATACCACACGACAAAATAATGTCAAGTGGTATTTTTTAAAGCCGGAAAAGCCGCCCCGACACTTCCCGTCCGGCTCCGGTAGGTATCCAGCGGAAACGTTCGCTTGAACCGGAGGAACCGGAATTGGAAACCGTTCGCACAGTCGTTGAAAACCTGATCCGCCTGGTCAAAGCGGAGATCGACCCGGACGCGCTGCTCGTCGCCGCGGACGATGTCTTCGAGGTGCCCAACGTGCCGAGCCTGATCCTGCAGGGACCGACGCTGGCGGAAAACGGCGACCGCCGCACCATGGCCCACATAGTGGAGAAGGATGTCCCGAACCTCGTTTATGAACAGTGTCGGCATCCCCGGCTCTACCACCTCGACTTCGACGTCATCGTCACCGCCGGCCATGAAGGCGATCTGCTGGACCTCCAGGAACGGGTGGCCCGTTTCTATCAGCTCCACCCGGTCCTGGTCGTAGAAGACCGTGGCTCCCTCAACCTGACTGAGATCGTCCCCTTGGGCGGGTTGCGACGGGTGAACCTGTCCAACCTGCGCCAGAGCAGCGGCCGCTGCCGGATCGAGGACTGCCCGGTTTACGACGGCCTCGTCGAAACGGGCCCGCTCATCAAAGACCGCCGGTTCGAGTTCCGGGACGGCGTCGAGGAGGATCGGCTCCATACCCCATGAAACAAGGAGGAACCACTGTGATCGAAATCAAGAATCTTCTGTTCCAACCGCTCACGTTCCACCTGGCGGGAGGCGGCCGGGGGCTTCATCTGAATCCCCGCGAGCGCAGAACGCTGGAAGAGGACGACATTTCCCCCGAGATCGATGCCGCGGCAAAGCGGGGCTTCGTGTCGCTGACGCCGGCGACGCCGACCGTTCCCGAACCCGAGACGGCGCGGGAAGAGCCGGTCGAGACCGAGACGGAAAACACCAGCGCAAACGGCGGCAAACGTCGGAAACGGAGGTGACCCATGGGCACGTATCTTTCACCGGGCATCTATACCCGCGAAGTCGACTTCAGCTTTTACGTCAAGCAAATATCCACCTCCTCCTGCGGCATGGTGGGTGTGGCCGAACGCGGCCCGATCAACAAGCCCGTTCTGGTCACGAGCTGGGAGCAGTTCATCAACAAATTCGGCTCCTACCTGCAGGCCGGATACCTCGCCTACGCCGCAAGGGCGTTCTTCGACAACGGCGGCTCCGTCCTTTTCGTGAACCGCATCGCCCATCTGACCGATCCCGCGGACCGGAACACCCTGACCGCCGTGAAGGCGCAAGCTATCCTCAAGGACCGGCGCGCGGCGATGGCGTCACTTGTAACCGGCACCGTCGGCACGGATCGCATCGCGTGGCGGGCGATTCAGCCGGGGGCCGCGGGAAACGCCGTCTCCGTCGAACTCGTCGTTTCGGGAAACGATACGCCGCTCTCCGTCGAGGTCTTGGGACAAGCAATCACCGTCAACCTGGCGACCGACGGCGCGGGTGATCCTGTATCCACAGCGGACCAGGTGGTCGCGGCGGTCGTCGGGTCTCCGTATGCCTCAGCGCTGGTCACGGCGGAAACGCAGGAGACGGGCGTCGTCCAAGCCGCAGTCTCGGCGAACCTGTCCGGAGGCATGGACGCGATGGACACGCTCAAGGTGCGGGCGGCCGACGAAGGAACCTGGGGCGAGCGTCTCTCCGTCCAAGTCGAAGACGGTTCTCTCGATCCGAGCGGCGCTTTCAACCTGGTGGTCCGCCACAAAGGTGAGGTCGTTGAGGTCTTCAAGGACCTCTCGATGGACGAAGCGGCTTCGAACCATGTCGAGCTTGTCGTCAACGAACGGTCGGACTTCATCACCGTCGAGGACCTTGGAACCGTATCCGGCCTTCCGTTGGACAGGCCGGTGATCGGGGTGTTCGATCTTTCAGGAGGAAACGACGGTCTTACGGGGCTGGACGACGCCGACTACTCCGGCGATCCCTCCCAGCACACAGGCTTCTACGCCTTCGACGAGATCGACGCGCTGAATCTGATCATGGTTCCGGGCGTCACGACCGCCGAGGTGATCCACGCCGGCGTCACCTATGCGGAAAACCGCCAGGACCTCATGCTCCTCGCCGAAACGCCTATCCACCTCGAACCCCTGGAAGCGGTGGATTTCCGCAAGGGCCAGGGGATGTATTCCCACGGGGCCTTCAACTCGTCTTATGCCGCGCTCTACTATCCCTGGATCGAGATCAACGACCCGGTGACCGGCAAGCGCAAGCTCGTTCCGCCCAGCGGAGCCGTGGCCGGGTGCTACGCCCGCAGCGACAAGAAGACCCATGTCTGGTACGCGCCCGCGGGCATCGACCGCGGCCGGGTCTTCAACGCCTTGTCCCTGGGCTACAAGACCAGCCGGGGCGAGCGGGACGTCCTCTATCCCGAGGGTGTCAACGTGATCGCTTCCTTCCCCGACAGCGGCATCAACATCTGGGGGCAGAAGACCCTGCAAAGCCAGCCCTCGGCGCTCGACCGAGTGAACGTGCGGCGGCTGATGATGTTCATCGAGGAAGCCATCGCCGAGTCCTCGCGTTTCGTGGTCTTCGAACCCAACAACCCGCAGACCTGGCGGGCGCTGATCCGGTTGATCAACCCCTTCATGCAGGACATCAAGGACAAGGGCGGGCTCTACGACTTCGCCGTCCAGTGCGACGAGGAGACCAACACCCCGGCCGTGATCGACCGCAACGAACTCGTGGCGCGCGTCTTCGTCAAGCCGACCAAAACGGCGGAATTCATCGAGCTCAACTTCGTGCTCACCGCCACGGGGGCAGATTTCAAAGAGATATTCAAGACCGGGTAAGGAGGTAAGTCATGCGCAGCGGCAACATGCCCAAGAGTCTGTATCAGAACTGGCAATTCGCCGTCGAGGTGAACGGTTTCGACGTGGCGCTCTTCAAGAAGGGCCAGGAACCCAAGACCGAGTTCGAGGAGGTGGCCTTCGCGCCCGCCGGTTCCATGTTCGACCAGAAGGTGGCCGGGCGGGTCAAGTTCGAGGACATCACCTTGGAGAAAGGGATTCTCCAGGACGGTTCCGACGAGGCCGCCAGGGAGTGGATCAAGAAACAGGTGGACGTCAACGCCGTGGTCGGCGGCCTGCCCAACGACTACATGCGCGATATCGACCTCGTCCGCTACGACCGAACCGGCAACGAAACGCGACGGTGGACCCTGCACGGCGCGTGGATCAAGGTCCTGGAGTACGACGAACTCGAGGGCGCGAACACGGACAACACCATTGAGAAGCTCAGCATTTGCTTCCAGTATTGGACCTGATCCGAGGAGGTAGATCATGCACACATTTGAACTGCCGAGCGGCATCGAGATCGAGCTCCGGGAAATGACCGGAGCCGAGGAGGAACTGCTCACCAACCAGCGTCTCATCCGCACGGGCGACGCCGTGAACCAGGCGCTCAAGAACTGCATCGTGCGGCTGGGGGACAACGACGAACCGACGGCGAAGGATGTGCTGGACCTCCTCTCCGGGGACCGGCTGTTCATTCTGGTCCGGCTCCGTCAGATCTCGCTCGGCGACGAGGTCGAGCTGGAACTGACCTGCCCGAACACCGCCTGCCGGGCGGCGAACGCCGTCACGGTCAACCTGGACGAACTGGAGGTCACGCCTTACGGAGAGGAACGGGAGTTCGCGTTCACGCTGCCCGGTTCCGGAGGCAAGGTCCGGTTCGGTTATTTGGACGGCCACAAGGAGAAACGCCTGGCCGCACTCAAAGAGCCTTCCATCTCGTCGGCCATGTTGATCCGGATCATCGACGTGGACGGCGCGCCGCCGACCAAAAAGATCATGAACGACATGTCGATGCGGGACCGCAGCGCTCTCCGGCAGGAGATGCTAAGGGTGGACGCGGGTGTCGACACGACCGTGGAGACCGATTGCCAATCGTGCGGGACACGCATCCGCACCCGGCTGGAGGCGGAACCGGGTTTTTTGTTTCCCGGAGTTCGTTTGTAAGGGACGCGTTTTTCCTCGCCTACGGCGGGCTCCACTGGAGTTTCTCAGAAACACGGGCGCTGCCGCTCTCGGTCCGCCGCGAATTCGTGGAGGCACTGGAGCGGCAGCTTGCTTTTGAGCGTGAAGAAATGGAGCGCAGGCGCACATGAACGGAGATCTCGGACTCGGCGTCATCGTCTCGATGAAGGACGCGTTCTCGCAGAACGCGGCCCGGGTCCAGTCGTCCATGCAGTCCCTGGACGCGACGGTGGCCGCCTCCAGCGAGCGCATGACGCGCAACCTCGACCGCATCCAAAAGGGGACCATGATGATCGGCGCGGGGCTGGCGCTCATGGCCGTGCCCGTCGGACTCATCGCCTCCACCGCCGCGACACAGAAAGCCCTGGGCGAAATGGCGTCGCTCGGCACCAAGGACCTGCGCGCTCTCGAAGACGCCGCCGAGAACTTCACCAATACCTGGGCCGGATACAGCAAGGCCGAATTCATCGGGGCGGCCTACGACGTAAAGTCGGCGCTCGCCGGCTTGAGCGACGAAGCCGTGGGAACCTTCTCCGCCATGGCCGCGCTCACCGCCAAGGCCACCAAGGCCAGCATCCAGGAGATGGTCGGCACCTTCACCACCGGGTACGGCATCTTCAAGCCGATCATGGCAAACATGACCGACATGGAGTGGGCGAGGGCATTCTCAGGTGCGATGGCGCAGACCGTGGCCGTTTTCAAGACCACCGGCGCGCAGATGGCGGAAGCGATCAAGAACATCGGTGCGGTGGCCGCTTCCTCCAACATTCCTCTCCATGAACAACTCGCTATTCTCGGACAACTGCAGACCACGATGCCCGGTTCGGAAGCCGGAACGCTCTACAAGGCTTTCATCATGAAGGCTGCCGAAGCCGGAGAGCAGTTGGGGCTCTCGTTCATCGATTCGAGCGGGAGACTCAAAGGGATCATTCCCATCCTCCAGGAGGTCAAATCGCGGTTCCCGGACCTTTCCCAGGCAGCCGCGCAGGTGCAGATCAAGAAGGCCTTCGGCTCCGACGAGGCGGTGAAGTTCCTGCTCCAGATGTCCCAGGGGATGGAGTCCCTGGAGGGCAACATCAGTTCCATCGAACAGGCGATGAAGAGCGGCACCGCCGTCACCGAGGAAATGGCGCGGGCCATGAACATGGATATCGGGAGTCAGTTCCAGCTTTTGCGCCAGCAGGTCGGAAACCTCGCTGAAATCCTCGGCCGCACACTCCTGCCGGTGGTCACCCCGATCATCCAGGGGATATCGAAGGCCGTCCTGTTTTTCCAGAAGCTCGCGCGTTCCATGCCTGGTTTGACCAGGGTCCTCCTGACCTTGTCCATGGCGCTGGGTGCCGTGCTGGTAGTCGTCGGAGGAGTGATCGCCGCGGCCGGGACCATCGGTCTGATGCTCCCCGCCGTCAAGGCGGGGCTTGCCGCCATGGGCGCGGCAATCGCCGGTGTGGGGAGCATGTTCGCGGCATATTTCCTTCCGGTGGTCGCGATCATCGGCGGTGTGGTACTCGCCGTCTATCTCCTCAAACGGGCTTGGGAGACCAACTTCGCCGGCATCAGGGACACCATCCTCGGCGCGTGGGAAAAGGTGCAACTCGTATTCCAGGGAATCCGGGCGCTCGTCACCTCGCTCTCCGGCGGAGCCGGGACCATGTCGGCCGACCTGGCGCAGAAGCTCGAACAGGCCGGACTGATGGGACTGGTGGTCACGGTCTTTCGCATCTACTACCGGGTGCGCCAGTTTTTGACCGGCTTGTGGGAGGCCTTCTCCGATGCGTTCGGAAAGATCAGAGCGATTCTCGAACCCGCGGTCCGTGCGCTCATGCAGGCTTACGGCATGCTGTACAAAGCGATCTTCTCGGTCCTTGAAATCTTCGGCTTGGCGGCATCTTCCGCCGACGCCTCCTCCTACCGGAGTCTCGGCGAGACACTCGCCACGGTGCTCGGTGTGATCGCCAAGATCGGCGCGTATCTCCTCAAATTCGTCATCTACAACCTGGCGGCCGTCATCACGGTGGTGGCTTGGGTGGTGCGCGCGGTCGTCTGGCTCGGCAAGACCATCGTCACCGCCTTCATCGAGGCGGGGAAGTTCATCTACAAGTTCTTCCTGCCGGTCAGGCTTTTGGTCGAGGCGCTCCGCATGGCGGCCCGAGTGGTTTCTACGGTCTGGCGGGTGCTCACCGGCGACCTCTCCGTGCTCGACGGGCTCAAGGCCATCGGCGGCGCGGTCTTTGATTTCCTGGCCACGCCGTTCCGCTGGGCCCGGGACGTGATCGTCGGTGTCTGGGATTTCATCAAGGGACTCTTCTCCGCCGTCGGAAGTTTTTTCGCTTCCGCGGCATCGGCTTTGGCTGCAGCCTTCATGAACCTGCCTCTGGTCCGGACGCTGGCCGATGTCTTCGGCGCGGTGCGGGGATTCCTATCCGGCGACACGACTTTCTTCGAGGCGGGCAAGGCGATTCTCGTATCCGTCGGAAAAGGCATCTGGTCGGCGGTCACCTATCCGTTCGAGATGCTCAAGAAGGCACTCGGGTGGCTCCGCAGACTGCTGCCTTTTTCAGACGCGGAGACCGGTCCGTTGTCGGACCTCACCGCTTCCGGCGCGGCCGTTCTCAAGACGCTGGCCAAGGGAATGCTCGGCGTCCTCTCCCTGCCGGGCAAGGTTCTGAGTCTGGCGCTGCAAGGAATGCTGAACGCGGTCCGCTGGGTGTGGGACGGTTTGAAAAATCTGGGAAGCGGCATCCTTGCGGCGGTCACCTGGCCGTTCAGAAAAGGAGCGGAGGCCGCGTCCGCCGTCTGGCGCACTGTCGGCACTGCGGCATCGAGCGCTTGGAACGGCATCACAACGCTCGGTCGTGGAACTGCGGACGTGTTGGCCGCGCCCTTCAAATGGATGCAGTCCGCAGCCGGGACCGCCTGGAACGGCATCGCAAGCGCCGCAACCGGATTTTGGGGGAGCCTCGGGAACATCGGGCGCACGGCTTGGTCGCTCGTCAGCACGCCCTTTTCGTGGATCGCCGGTTCCGCGGGAGCAGCCTGGGACCTGGTTCAAACCTCTGCCGGCGCGGCCTGGGATGGAATCGCCAACCATCTGCAGGGTGGATGGAGCCGGATCGGTTCGCTGTTCCAGTCGTCCTGGTCGCTGCTTTCCGCGCCCTTCGACTGGATCGCCGGGAGCGCCGCCTCCGCCTGGAGCCGGATCACCGGCACGGCGTCGACGGCATGGGACACCCTCAAGACCACGGCGCAGAGCGCCTGGGAGTGGATCAAGGCCCCGTTCGAGGGACTGGCATCGGTCGCATCGTCCGCATGGGAACAAGTAAAGACCGCCGCATCGAGCGCCTTCGGGTCTCTGGCATCCAGCGTATCAGCACTGGCGGGCTCGGCGTTCGAGAGCGGCAGGGCGTTCATGACCGCGGTGGGCGACGGTATCAAGTCCGCCGTGAGCGCGCCGTACCAGGCGGCGAAGTCGGCACTTTCGTTCGTGCGGAATCTGCTGCCTTTCTCCGATGCCAAGGAAGGCCCGCTCGCGGACCTGACCCGAAGCGGTGCGGCGCTGATTCAGACCCTGGCCGGAGGCATCACCAAGGCCGCCTCAGCACCCGCCGAGGCCATGACGCGCGCATTCGGGTTCATGACCGGGCTGACCGGGAAGATCGCCGCTCCGGCCATGTTGGCGGGAACCCTGGCGCTCACCCCGGTCATGACGGCAGAAGCTCCGACACTTGCCTCTTCCTTGGAAAGCACCGGAGCGGCGGTTCCGATGGAGCGACCGGCCGCTTCTCTTCCCACCGGCCAGGCCCGTCTTCTCAGTGAGACCAAAGGAGCGCTCGGTCCGGAGTCCGGCATGCCGTCCGCACCTCCGGGGGAGACGCTTCGCCCGGTACTCGAATCCTTGATGGCGAAGCTGGAGCAACTCGGAGATCGGCCCATCGAGGTGTCGGTGACCACGCTGCTCGACGGACGGCAGGTGGCCCGTTCCGTGTACCGGGACCTGCGCGAACGCAAGATCAAGAACTACGAGACGCTGTGAGGAACGCATGAAACGGGTATTCATTTGCAGCCGGTACGCCGGGGACGTTCCCCGGAACACGGCGACCGCCGAACGGCTCTGCCGGAAGGCGGTGGAGCGAGGTTGCGCGCCCTTCGCGCCGCATCTGCTCTACACGCGCTTCCTGGATGACGGGAAGACCTCCGAACGAGAAGCGGGCATCGCCTGCGGCCTGACGTTCATGGAGATCTGCGACGAGGTCTGGGTGTTCACCGGCGAAGGCCTTTCCGACGGCATGCGACGGGAAGTCGATCATGCCCGGCGTCTGGGCAAGCCCGTAATCGAGCTGGAGGTGATGTAGCTGTGGCTTGGGACCAGAAAGAGATCACCGCGTACCTGGTGGACGTGGACACGGGCGACTACCTCGATTTTCAGTACAACCCGAACGACATCGTCGACGAGAAAAGCACGGCCTACGCGGCCATCAAGATTCCGGGCATGAGCCATCCCCGCTACCAGTACGTGGCTGGCGAGCCGCGCAAGATCGGCTTCAAGCTGGTCTTCTTCAAGGGGTCCGTAAAGGAGTCGGTGGACTGGCTGCGCTCCCTGCTCTATCCCGAACACGCCGGAACCATGCTCAAGAACGCCCCGCACCGGGTGATCTTCATGTTCGGAGACCTCTACCCGGGCGTGCTTTGTGTCGTCCGCCAGGTGAAGGCCCGGTTCTTCCACATGTTCGACCGGGACAACCTGCTGCCCCAGCACGCCGAAGTGGACGTGATGATCGAGGAGTACATCGACCAGTCCGTGGACTATTCGGAGGTGCGCGGATGATCGGACGTCGATCCAGATACGCAGCATCCATTCTCTACACGTCGGGAGACGGAGACTTCCTGGGCACGCGTCTTCCGACCGAGGGCAAGCCACGCCCCGACGACCGGTTTCACACGGTGATCGAGGGGGACCGGGTCGATTTACTCGCCCATCGCTATCTGGGACAGGCCGATCTCTGGTGGATCATCTGCGACTACAACGACATTTTCTTTCCCATGGAACTGACGCCGGGGACCATCCTGCGCATCCCCTCGGCCGAACACGTCAGCATGCGGCTTCTGGACTGAGTCTCCGGACGCATCCATCCATCCCGACACCTCGCGCCGGTCGCCGGTAAGTATCCGGTGGAGTCCGTCCTTCAGGCGGGCCGACTGGAGATCGGCGCATGGATATCGACACCTTCAAACCGACTTTTCTGATCCAGATCGAGGGGCAGACCCTTTCGGCGGATATCACGCAGGAGATCACCTCGTTCGTCTTCGAGGACAACGAGGAGGAACTCGACGTGTTGGAGCTCGCGGTCACCGACCGAAATCTCCAGTTCGTCGACGATCCCCTGTTCCAGGAAGGCAACGAGATCGTCGCCCGTTTCGGATATGTCGGCAACCTCTCGCCGCGGAAGAAGGCGGTCATCAAGGATATCGACTACGACTTTCCGGAGGACGGTGACCCGACCATCCATATCAAGGCCTACGACAAAGGCTTCAATCTGGCCGGAAAGGAGAACCAGAAGGTCTGGCAGAAACCCGCTCCCGGCATTCTCTATTCCGAGATCGCCGAGGAGATCGCAGGGGCCAACGGCCTCACTCCGGTGGTCACGGCCACCAAGGGCCGCCATCTGCGTGTGACCCAGAGCAACGTTTCCGACGCCCAGTTCCTCAAGGAACTGGCCGGAAAGGCGCGCGACAAGGACGGCGACGGCGTCACCGGATACGTCTTCTACATCCAGGACGACGAGCTGCATTTCCATCCCCGCGATCTGGACAAGAAGCCCGCCGCGACCCTCGAGTACTTCACCGACCGCAAGGGCGTTCTGCGTTCCTTCCGTCCCTCGACGCAATCACAGGGGGCCAAGGGAGCGGGCGTCGAGACCAAGGCCGTGGGCGTAGACCCTCGCAAGAAGGAGCCGGTCGAGCACAAGGCCAACAACGAGACCACCCCGGAGCGGACCTCGCTGGGGAAACGGACCTACCTGGTGGACGGGAACACCGGCGAGGGCGCTTACAAGGAGCAGGAGTCCGGGCAGGTGGTCCCCACCTTTGACCGTTCCGAGGGCTTTCACGAGGAGCCGCGACAGGAACCGGCCCAGGACCTCTCCGAGGGGAAGTTCCGCGAGTCGGAACTCCGCCAGGTGGAAGCCGACGCGGTGACCATCGGCATCCCCGCGCTGCGAGCCAAGCAGAACGTGGAGGTCAAAGGCGTGGGCCGCAAATTCTCGGGCGTCTACTACTGCCATTCGGTCCGCCACGCTTTCGGCGAGGGCGGATATCACTGCGAACTGAAACTCAAGAAAAACGCCCTGGGCAAAGGGGCGGGCGACAAGTCGGACGAGGCCAAGGGCAAGCAGAACGACCAGGAAGCGCCGCCCACACCGAAGGAAGAGCCGCCGCCGATGGTGACCATCGATGCGGACAGCGGGCGGAGGCTGTAAGGAGGAAAAGCATATGGGAGATTTGAGCCGGAATTTCTCGAAGAGCGAGTTCGCCTGCCGGTGTTGCGGCAAGACCGAGATCGATCAACGCCTCGTGGATGCGCTCCAGGAATTGCGCGACCTCGCTGGCGCTCCCGTCCGCGTGACCAGCGGGTACCGCTGCCCCGATCACAACCGGGCGGTAGGCGGAGCAAAACAGAGCCGGCATCTGCTCGGACATGCCGCGGACATAGTGATCAAGGGCTTGTCCGTCGCCGGGATGTATGAACTCGCGGAGCAGGTGGCCGCCTTCCGCAAGGGCGGAATCGGCGTCTATCCGGAGCGGGGATTCATTCACGTCGACATACGCGAGGGGCGGACCCGATGGGGTTACCTCGACGGCAAATACGTCTCGTTCGAAGAAGCCATGACAACCAACGGAGGTGACCGCAATGCAGCAGTTTGAACAGATTCTTACCTTCATCCTGGACCACAAGGAACTCATCGCGACCTTGTTCGTGACGCTCCTCACCGTCGTCAAGCTCACCGCCTGGGGTCGGGCCAAGGCCGCGGCTCTGGACGCGGTGATCGGCGTCATCGAGCGGCTCGGCGCGAAAGAGGTCAAAACCGGCGTCGCCGGTCAGGAACTCAAGCTCGAAGCCGCAGCCCAGGACGCCCTGCGTCATGCCGTGGCCAAGGCCGATCCGAAGAAGACGCCGGACGGAACCGTCACCCGCATCGTGCGCGAGGTGCTGCGGGGCCTCTTGCCGTTGAAGTAATCCGGAGGACGGACCGTGATCGAGACACAGGACCGCCAGCACGAGGAACGCTACAAGAACCGCTGGTATGGCAAATACCGGGCGTTCTTGCGGGACAACAACGATCCGGAGCGGCTCGGCCGCTGCCGGCTCGAAATCCCGGCCGTGCTCGGCACCGGCAAGGAGAACTGGTCGGAATGGGCGTGGCCCTGCTTTGCCTACGGAGGCAACGAAGACATCGGCGTGTTTCTCATCCCCGAGGAAGGGGCTTCCGTCTGGGCCGAGTTCGAGGGCGGCATCGTCCAATACCCGATCTGGTCCGGCGTCTGGCTGGCCAAGACCAACCCCGGCGAACAACCGGAAGAATCGAAGCGCCTGTGCTCCGATCCGACCTGCACCGACTGTGAGGACAAACTCGAACACAAGCCCGATCGGCGGGACGACCTGGAGCACAAAAAGCACCACGGCCACCCGCCGTACTACTGCCCGCGCCGCAAGGTTCTTCTCAAGACCGAAACCGGTCACACCATCGTTCTCGACGATCGGGACGAGGAGGAATTCCTCAAGGTCATCGACCGGGCCGGGCAGATTCTCCACATGGAATGCCGCGTGAAGCGCGACGTTCAGACCGGCAATGCGCGCCGCCGGGGGACCAAGGACGCCGAGCAGGGCGACCAACTCGACATCGACTCGGACATCAAGGACCAGAAGGCCCGGATCGAGATCACCGATCTGTGCCGCCAGTTCGTGCGCTGGGAGGCGTGGAAGGACAAGGAGAAAATCCATATCCAGTCCTGCGACAAGTCCCGTGCCCGGTGGCAGAAGATTCTCATCGACACCACCAAGGGCAAGGAGAAGGTCCACATCTGGGGCCTCTGCGGCACGCAGGAAATCCTCATCGATTCCACCGCCGGGACCGAGATGGTCCGTCTCACGGACAAGGCCGGCCAGGTCGTCGTGATGAACGCGGCCGCTGGTCAGGAGCGCATCCAAGCCACGGACAAATCCGGAAGCGTGATCCTCATGGATGCCGTCATGGGGAACATCGTCATCCGCTCGACGAACAAGGTGCTGATCAACCCATGACAAACAACGAGACGACAAGCCCCGCGGCATCCCTGGTCATGACCGTGTATAACGGCGAGCGTTATCTCGCCGAGGCGGTCGAAAGTGTTCTGGCCCAAACCCGGCGGGACTTTGAACTGGTCGTTTGGGACGACGGCTCCACTGACCGGACACTGGAGATCGCCCGTGACTACGCCAAGCTGGACGACCGCGTGCGCGTCGTCGCTGCGAAGCATCTGGGCCGGACCCCGGCGCTCAAGGCCGCGATTGCGGAGACGACCGCGCCGTACCTCGGCTGGGTCGACAGCGACGACATCCTCGCCGCGACGGCGTTGGAAGAGACCGCCGCGGTTCTCGACCGGGAATCCTCTGTAGGTCTGGTCTACACCGACTACGTGACCATCGGGGAGGACGGCAAGGCACGCGGCTACGGCAACCGCTGCCGGATTCCCTTCTCCAAGGACCGGATGCTTCTCGACTTCATGACTTTCCATTTCCGCCTGATGCGGCGCTCGGCCTTCGACGCGGCGGGCGGCATCGACGAGAGCTTCCGTTGCGCGGAGGACTACGACCTCTGCCTGCGTATGGCGGAGCTCACCGAGGTCCGCCACATCCGCAGACCGCTCTATTACTACCGCATCCATGCGGACTCCATCTCCCAGCGCATGCGGATCGAACAGATCCACTGCGCCCGCAACGCCGTGGCCCATGCGTTGGAACGGCGAGGCCTGTCCGACCGGTTCGAGATCGATCTGCAGATACGCGGCCGCTTTTCGCTGAGAAGGAGAAAGACGAATGGATGAAACCCGACATGACAGCGCCCCGTGCGACTGGAACCAGAGCGAGCGGATGCTGGCCCGGACCTTCGAATCCTGGCGGGCCGAATTCCGTACCATCCTCGAAGACCACCGCCGGGAAATCCAGGCGCGGCTTGAAAAGATCGAACGCGAAATCGAGAAGAAGTCGGACAAGGAGAACGTGGACCTTCTGGTGCGCAGCATCCAGGATGATCTGCGCCGCCATACCGACGACATCAAGAACCTGCAGTCGGGCATGAACGAGAAGATGGGCGTCGAGACCATGTGGAAGGTGGTCGGTCTCGTGCTCACTGTCGGCGGTGCCGTGGGCGGTGTCGTCGGCTTCCTGGTCCACGTCCTGACGGGAAAATAACCATGGCAAGACCCCAGGCGAGACTCGGCGATATCTCCAGTCACGGCGGCGTGATCGTCACCGGCGCGTTTCGTACCGTTGTCAACGGAAGGCCCGCGGCGCGGCTGGGCGATCTGCATGTCTGCCCGATACCGGGCCACGGCGTGACACCCATCGTTACGGGCAGCCTCGACACCGCGACCGAAGGACTGCCGAACGCCCGCATCGGCGACATCACGGCCTGCGGCGCGATCATCGTGACCGGCAGCCTGAACACGAATGACGACTGAGGAGCGAGGATGGATTTCGAGGAACCGCAGTTTCACTACTGGGACGTCTTCCCCAAGACGGTGAAGGTGTCGCTCACCGGCTGGTCGGTGACGATACCGCTTTCCGTGCGCGGCGCTCCCACCGGACAGATCGAGTTCGAATCCGCCGATTCCAACATCGCCTGGGTGGACGAAGACGGAAGACTGAACCTCGGCTGGCAGGCGGGTGCGACGGTCGTCATGGCTTACGACTCGGAGAATCGGGACAGCGTCCGCTACATCCAGGTGGAGGTCGTCGATTACGGACAAGGCGGAGGCGGAGGGTACGACGGGTATGGTTATGACTATCCCACATAACCTTCCATTGTCCTTCTGGGAAGTCGCTCCCTCTCTGATCCGGGAACCGTATCGGGAGACGGAACAAGCGGTCCCGGTGGCGGTCATCGGATCGCCCGGCGGCGAGGTGCGGTTCGAGTCCCTCCATCCGGAAATCGCCAGGGTCGAGAACGGTGTGCTTCGCTTCGGCGCGATACCCTGGGCAACGGTCATCGTGGCCGAGGCGATCCGGGACGAGGTGGTGTCATCCCGCAGATACATCCAGGTCGACGTGGAGAAGCCCAAAGCCGCGGCGGTGCTCGACTGGAGACCGTCCGGCTATGTGGAACTTCTGCCGGACGGAACCTGGCACTTTTACTATTTCTCCGGCTGGTACGACGTTTCCGGCAGCAATATCCGCGTGACCGGGGAGCTTGCATCGGAGGTGACCCTGGACCGGGACTACCTCCTCCGCTTCGATGTCTTGGGCGAGATCGAGAGCGTGGACGGACCCTACTTCGACCGGCTCGAGTTCTATGTCGACTGGTGGTCTATGCGGAGCTTTAATCCGACTTACGACATGAACGGCGCTCCGCTGCAGCCGTACCCCGTTCCGCGAAGGACCGAGACCATCGACCTGTCTCAATTCACGGGCGGCACGGTCACGCTGCGGTTTCTTTGGGACACGGGTGACGGCCTTTACCAGAAGTCGACGGCTGGTTCGTGCAGAACATCGGACTCATACCTATCGGGAGTTGACGGAACATGGTTGTCGGAAACGGATACGGAGAAGAGGGCGGCGGGCCGATCATCGAACAGACCAGTTCGTCGCCCTCCCATTACGAGATCATGGCGCTGGTGCGTCTGCTTGCGGCCGGTCTCGGCGTGACGGACGGCGAGGGTGAGGAGACCTATCTCCAGCAGATTCGAGACAGCCTGGCCGAGATCAAAGGCATTCTGCAGCAGAGTCACGACGCCTCCGAAGCCCTTCGGGCGGAAGCTCAAACGGTACTGGAGGCGCACGCCGAGAGCGCGCAGCAATACATGCAGGTCGTGGATCAACCGATGCCGCCGGACTTCGACCCCTTCGTCGCCATGCCGGCGGGCACCGCCGTGAGAGACCTCCCGGATGGAGGGCGGTTTTTCACCCTGGCCGATGGCGTCATGGTTCGGGTGGAACCGGACGGAAGACTGACGGCCATCGGCATGGATGGCTCTGTGACCCCTCTCGAACCCGCGCGCGGCGGCGTGGTGACGCTTCCCGACGGCCGGGAACTTACGCTCAAGCCCGAAACGGTGCGGATGACCCATGAAGCGGCCGGGATCGAAGGGCTTCCCCTGGACATCGATCCGATACAGACCGCGCAGGGGCGCTGCCGCGTGGAACTTCTGGGTGGTTACCGGCTGGATGTATTCCAGTCAGAGCGCACGGCCATGATCGGCAACCCCGCGGGCACCTCGGTGGTGCTCGGTATTTCCCGGATCGAAGGCGTGGGTGAGGATGTCGAGGTTCGTCTGGTACCCGGCGGGGCCAAGGGCTTTACGGCCATGGAAAGCGGTCACAAAGGCGTCATCGAGGCCGACGGCACGATCCATGTCGCCATGGCGGGCGGGTTGGACCTGGTCATTCATTTCCCGGACGACGATGACTCCAATGGAGACCCAGGTTCCGGTGACCCGCCCGCCTGCATCTGCGAGGAGCGTGATTGATGGCCTTGGATTTTCTCGGACGCGGGCTGAAGTTCCCCTTCCGCTTTCAGCGGCGGTCCGGGGGCGCGCAGGTTTCCTCGGCCACCTCCACCGAGCATGAACACATCCACGAGAGCATCATCCAGATTCTTGGCACCCGGCCGGGCGAACGCTTCATGCGCCCGGAATTCGGCTCGAAACTCAAGGACCTGGTGTTCGAGCCGAACGACGAGGTGCTGAAGGGCCTGATCCGCCATTACGTGATCGACGCCGTGAAACGCTGGGAGAAACGGGTCGTCATCACCGGCGTCTCCTTCGACGATTCCCCCTCGAACAAGGATCGCAATCTTCTCCCGGTCCGCATCGCCTATCGCGTCATCCGGAGCCAGGTGGAAGGCAACCTGGTTTATCCCTTCTACCGCGAACCGCGCCAATCCGCTCCGCCCCGACAGTTCCGCTCCGTCGCCGGTAAGTAACAAGCGGGTCCTCGTCCGGCTCGTCCGGCGGGACCACTTGTGACCGAACCGCAACGGACGAACGGAAATGGGCAGAGCGAGCATCGCTTACACGAACAAGGACTACGACTCCCTGCGCCGGGAATTGCTGGCGCGGGTGCCGCAGCTCACCGACCGCTGGACGGACTTCAACGCGTCCGACCTCGGCGTGGTGTTGCTGGAACTCTTTTGCGGCATCGGCGACATGCTGGCCTACTACCTCGACGCCCAGGCGGCGGAGGCCTTCCTGCCCACCGCCCGCCAGCGGCAGAACGTCATCAACCTCTGCAAGCTCATCAGCTACCGGCTCGACGGGCCGGTGGCCGCGACGACCGCTTTGCGATTTTCCCTGGCCGCGCCGCTCGAAGCGGACCTGGTGATCCCGGCGGGAACGACGTGCAGGGCCCGTCTGGAAGAAAACGACATCGTGTTCGAGACGGCCGAAGACGCGACGATCCCTCGGAGCCGGACGAGCGTCGATGCGGGCGCGCGCCAGGGGAAACGCAAGACCGAGACCTTCACGGCCCACGGGGAAACAGGCGATCCGATCATCCTGGCCGGAAAGGAAATCGCCCACGGGTCGATCCGTGTGTGGGTGCAGGACCAGGAATGGACCGAGGTATCCCACTTCCAGGAAAGCGGCTCCGACTCGCGCCACTTCATGGCCGAGACCGACGCGCTGGACATCACCCGGATCGTCTTCGGCGACGGATTGCGCGGAGCGGTTCCCGACTCCGGCGCGGAAATCCGCGTCCAGTACCTCGAAACCCTCGGAGCCGAAGGCAACCTCGGTCCCAACCTCGTCACGGAGCTTCTCTCGCCCATCTACTTCGACGGCGGTCTGGTTCCGCTTGCGGTCACCAACCCGGTCCCGGCGACCGGCGGAGCGGACCGCGAGACGCTGGAACACGCCCGCCGACAGGCCCCGGCCGAGGTCCGCTCGCTCTGGAAGGCGGTCACCAAGGAGGACTACCTGGCCCTGGCCGAAGGGTTTCCCGGCGTGGCCAAAGCCCAGGTTCTCGACGTCAACGACAAGAACATCCGCTACTACCAGGTCAACCTGGCCGTGGCCCCGGACGGCGGCGGTCCGCCGTCGACGCTTCTCAAGCAGGACCTCGCCGGATACCTGGAATCGCGCAAGGTCATCACCGTCGAGATCAACCTTTTCGATCCCGTCTACCGGCCGGTCTCGATTGACGCGGAGGTGTTCGCCTATGCCGGCGAGGACCTCGACCTGGTTCGAAGCCGCGTCGAACAGGCCTTGGCGGACTTCTTCGCCTTCGACCGCATGAGCTTCGGCGCACCGGTCCACTACTCGGATCTGGTCGCGCTTCTGGACGGCGTGCGGGGCGTGAGCCACGTGCGCATGTACACGCCGACCCAGGACGTCGACATCAGCGCCGGTCAGATCGCGGCGCTTGGTCAGGTCAACCTCGACGTGCGGAGGGCGTCCTGATGTCCTCCTACTTCGAAAAGAAACTCATCGACCTCCTTCCGCCGCTCTACCGCGAACGGGATGAGTCCGGCGATCTGGAGACAATTCTCAAGGTCCCGGCCGCGAGCCTGGACGAACTCAAGGTACTGGCCGAGCGTTTCCCCGAGATCTTCGACGTTGGGCGTTGCGAGGAGAGGTTCCTGCCGTTTCTCGGCGGGATCGTCGGCCGCCGTTTCGATCCCACCGTCGATGCTGCCGCCCAGCGCAGGCTTATCCGCGAGGCCATAGAGATTTACCGGCGCAAGAGCACCATTCCCGCCATCGGCCGTTCGCTCGTTGACATCGGGTGGGAGGGGCGCATCGAAGAGACTTTCCATAAGGCGCTGCGCCTGAACCGCCGTTCGGTTGTCGGACGGTCGAAGCTTCCCGGGCTGATCTACAGCCTGGGCGTCTACCGTATCGACAGCGACAACCTCGTCCAGGGAGTCCGGGATGCGCTGCCCTTCCATCATCCCGCGGGCACTCGGGTTTTCTTCCTGCAGTGGCTCTACACGCTCCTGTCCATGGAGTCGGATTTCGACGCGGTCATCAAGAAGGTCGTCGAGCGCGTGTGTCTCGGGCATCTGCACGAAACCTTCGTGGTCAACCACAACGCGCTGAACACGGATTACCACCTCACCCGCAAGAACAAGACCTGGGGTTGGTGGCGGATCACCGACGGCACCACACTCATGCAGGACATCGAGCATGCCGCGGTGTGCGTCTCCCGCTGGCATGGCCGCTCGCCCCGGTTCCGCCTGAACACCGGCAACCTCAACGCCGAACGTCTGCCGAACCTGTGGATCAGCGAGCGGCGTGCGGCGTTCTGCTGCGAGATCGAAACCAAGCCCGTAGTGGAACCGGGCGTCTCCTTCATCCGGCTGGCGGGCCAGGAACTGAATCGTTCGCGCCTGAATCGTTCCGCGCAGCCTTGCCGGATCAAGTTCCGCCAGAAAGACATGCTCTCGGAAGCCGTCCAGGATGCGCCCGACCTCGAGGGAGACCGCCGCACGCACCGGTACGGGAAGCGGTCGCGGCTCTCCCATTGGTTCCGCGTCGGGCATTCGAGGCTTGGAAGGTGCGACAAGGTCTCCGGCGCTGCCGTGGGCCGTCACCTCTTCATTACCGCTTACGCCGACGCTCAGTGGTCGGAGGTATCCGGCGCATGGGACATCGTCGACCGCTGGCGCGCCCGCAGGCCCGGCTTCTCCCTGAACAACAAGGCGCTCAACCTCGCCGAACTGACCGACGCCTATGTGACCGAGGCCCGCGCATCCTTCGAGATGGACGTGGACACGGGCATTCCGCGCCGAAGACGCGTGGAGACGCTCCTGCTCAACCGCCGCAGGCTGAACCACACTGGCTTGCTGTTATCGGTGGACCGGACCCGGCCCATGCGGCTCGGCTCGATGCCGCTCAACGGGTCGGGCTTCCGCAAGTCGAAGCCGTGCCTCCGCTGGCGCTACCGGCAGCGGGACGATCACGCCGAGGCGACCGCCGGTTTCGAGGCGGCGGCGAACCAGTACACAGTCACGCAATGGCCGACGGCATAGGAGAGATCGATGGCGATACATCTGTACGAAGACATCACATTGACCCAGAGGATATCCGAGGGCGACCTCGTGAATCCCGATGACGACACCTACAACGGCACGGACGGGGAAACGAAAGACAAGGAGCTGTTCGTAGCCAACGAACAGACGATTCTCGCCGCGGCCCTGGCATCGGGGGCGACCTCCCTGCAGCTTTCCGCGCCTCTCTTCACCGACGGTGAAATCATCATCGTCGACAACGAACAGATGCGCATCCTGAGCGGCGGCGGGACGACCGTCCTCGCGGTGGAACGCGGCTATGGCGGCACAACCCCGGCCGCCCATGATCCGGGTGCCGCGGTCTATTCCGGGTACGACTATACCGGGCTGGTGATCGAACCGGTGGATGTCGCTGGCGGCGACGAGTCGGATTGGTACACGGTGGCCCTGACCCAGGCGGGTCTCGGTAGCGCCGTCGGAGGCGCACCGCTCAACCTGGGCGACAAGGCGCACGACGTAACTCTCTCGTTCTGGCGTCGCTGCACGGTGCCGTCCGGAACGCCGGTGCAAAACAAAACCGACATCAAACTCCGGCTCACCGGTACGGAAAACCCGATCCTGTAGGAGGAACGTATGGCCTATCACAGCACATCCGGGACCGCTTCAAACACCGCGGATTTCCTCGTCCGCCTGAAAGATTTCCTCGTGGGAACGGTCGGCTGGACGCTTCGGGACGACCGCTCCGGCGACGCCGAGCCCAGCTACGTGCTGGCTTCCACGGGAGAGAGCGGAGCCGAAGACATCTTCCTCCGGTTCGTCAACGACGCCGCAGCCGACCGAATCGCGGTCCGCGCCTACCTGTACTGGGATGCGGCGACACACGCGGGCGTGAAGGAGGCGTTCAACACCAGCTACACCTACATCAAGACCGTGGATGCTTCCGCCTTCCTGTATTGGATTTACGCGGACATGGACCACGTCTTCATCGTGACCAAGGTCGTCGCCACCTACTACGGGCATTACAGCGGTCTGATCAAACGCTTCTGGTCAGGGGTGGTGGCGGTCACCCAGGCGGCGGCCGGACCCGGCGCGGACATCACGGTGCAGGTCAACGACGCCTCCATTTTCACGGTCGGCTTGAGCTACATCATTAAAAACGACGCCGGGATCGAGCGCGTCCAGGTAACCGCCGTCGATACGATTTCCATCCCCAATACGGTCACGCTGGCGAACCTCGCAAACGCCTACGCGGTGGGAGCCAAGATCGGCGAAGATCCGCAGCCGGTCGTGGTCGGCCACTACCAGTCTCCGGGAAGTTTTTACGCGCTCAACAAGTTCGACGGCTGGGCGGGCGCGGCCGGACAGGCCGGATCGTGCGCCGCGGCCCACGGTAATTTTCACACCGCCGCCAATCCCGACCAACGTTACGGCTTGGTCACCATGTTCCCCTGGCTCGTCGCGCACACAACCGCGGCCTACAAGGAACTACGCGGCGAGTTGATCGAGGTCTATGCCATCGGCAGCGGTGCGGCCGATTCGGAGGACGTGCTCACGTTAAACGGTGCCTCCTACAAGATTTTCAACCTGTCCGGGCCGGGCTGGTGCGCAGTGAAGGAATGATCCCATGGCGGTGAAATCTGGAAACAAGAAGGAGATCGCGGTGAGCGCCGGACGCTCGGTCCCGATGTTCCGGGTGGTCCGGGTCATCAGCGAGGCAAACAGGATCACCGGGAGGCTGAGACGTGGCAACCCGTAGCGGAAACACTCTCTCCGTCCAGCCCTTCGCAGGGTCCGTGGTTCCGATGAACCGCGCCCGGATGCCGGCCTTCCCGGCTGTCGTGTTCGAGGCCGTCGGCGCGGCATCTGAAACGCGGACAATCCGGCGCGACACGGACGCGGCCTTGAGGATCACGGCGGAGGTGGACGCCCCAGCCGACATCCAGGCTGTGATTGTGCGGCCGGTCCTGCGGAGTTTCGACCTGCGGGGATGGGTGGTCCGTTTCCCGGCCGTCCTCTCCGACGCAGCCGTCCGGATTCACCGGCCGGTCGAACGGCGAAGCGATACCCGTTTTGCGGTGTTCGCCGAGATCGAACGGACTGCCGACTTGGCCCAACTCGTGGTGCGCGAGGCGACAGGTCAAGCGGACTCGCGCCTGACCGTCTTCGCAGTGCTGATCCGCGAAGGCCACACCATCCAGACCTGAAGGAGGAATACGAATGTCACTTGGACTCATCGTCAAAACAGGCCGCATCCTCACCGCCCGGTTGCTCATGGGAGACCCCATTGAGGGCATCACCCATTGCGCCATCGGAGACGGGGACGCCACGTTCACCGATCCCATAAATCCGCCCGCGCCGGACATCGACCAGACAGCGCTCAAGAACGAGCGGGCCCGCAAAAAGCACTACAAGCGGACCTTTCTTAAGGAGGACCCGGAAGGGACGCTCATCGTCAACGGCATCCATTACATCGAAACCGCCGAGGAGACCCAGACCATCGGCGTCTTCTTCCGCTTCGAGGAGAACGAGGCCAACGGCATCACCATCCGGGAATACGGCTTCTTCGGGGGCGACGTGGCCTACATCGCCGGACTTCAGTCCGACTATGCGGCGAACGGCGTTCACCACCCGGACACCAACCCGACCGGTGAGGTGCTCGATCCCGGCTACCTCTACGAAGTGAAGAACATCCCCGACTTCAACAAGACCTCGGACACGCGGGTGGAGCTGGTCGGGGTCATCAAGATTTAGGAGGAAAGACCATGTCCATCTCACGCGATACATTCGACCCGGCGAAGAACTACAAGCGGGTCCGCTACCACCAGGACCGGGACCTGCTCGACTCGGAGCTCAACGAGCAGCAGGACATCATCAACCAGGAGCGCAGGAAGCTCGCGGACATCCTCTTCAAGGAGGGGGCCATCGTCAGCGGCTTCGGCGTGACGGTCGCGGCCAATGTGCTTACCGTGGCCGAGGGGCTGGTCTACATCGACGGCTGCCTGGAGCGCGTGCCCGGAGCGGTGCTCACCTATGACCCGGCCAAGACGAGCGGCGCGGATTACGTCTATGTCGAGCTGCTCAAGTACAACTACGGCTACAACCAGGACGCCGTGCTCATCAACCCCGCCACCGGCGAACCCACCGCCGAGCGGGAGAAATGGGTTCTTTCCCTCAAGGATCACGACACGAGCGGCGAAGCCTTGCCCAACAACGTGACCCAGCGGAAGGTGGTCGCCCTCCACAAGTTCGACCGTGAGACCGGCGACGTGACCGCGACCGTCCGCGAGAAATCGAACCTCTATCTCCAGGACCTGCTCGGGACGCTGCCCGGAAGCCGCATTACCGTGGCGTCGATCACCGAGGACCAACTCGCCTTCGCCGCCGCCGAGGGGCTGAATTCGCTTCTCCAGAACCTGGCGGAGCGGACCTATGACCAGGCCGGCAGCTACCTGGTGAAAGGACTCGACAGCTTCATCGGCGACAACGACGGCGAGAACGTCGAGGTGATCACCAACGCGGGCCGCGCTTACATTCAGGGCTTCCGCCTGCAGAAGGACATGCCCACGACAACCCTGGTGCCCAAATCCACGGCGGTCAAGTCGGTCCGGGGCGAGCAGAAGACTTACGTGGTCGGCACCCGGCGGTACGCGCTCAACAGCACGCCCCTCAAGGAAACCACTCAGGTCGAAGCCATCGTGGAGATCGTCTCCAACATCACCCGCGGCTCCGTCGGGGGCGGCGAAGATCTGCTCGTCCCCAACCCGGTGGTGGACATCCTTGAGGTGAGCCAAGGTGCGACGGTCTTTCAGGAAGGCGCGGACTGGCAGCAGTCCGGGAACTACGTGGACTGGCTGGGCTCCGGCAACGAACCGGCCATCGGCACCACCTACACCGTCCGCTGGACCTACACCAAACAGATGATCAAGGGGACGGACTACGTGGACGGCGGCTGGTTCGGACGCTCGGGGCATCCGGCGGCGGACGAGTATTTCTATCTGGTCACCGCGCAGAGCGCCACCGGCGAAACTCAGTACGATTCCGCCAAGGTCGTGTCGCGCGATACTTTGACCGGGGAGATGAACCGCCTCTCCTGGCTTCCGGTCAGCGGCGCGACCGGGTACCGCATCTACCGAGGCACGCAGAATACGGTCCGCGCGGACTTCCAGCGGCTCAAGGACGTGGCCTCCGGGGTTACGTCCTACATCGACGACGGCGTCGACGAGATCATGGGCGGCAACCCGCCCGCCTCCAATACGAGCGGCCTGACCATGTCCACGGTGCAGATCGAACCGGGCAACCTCTCCATCATCAACTTCGGCCGCACCGACATCGGCGACGAGCCGGTGGACGGCTCCAACTGCAGCATCGACTACGACTACTATATCGGACGCAAGGACATCATTTACGCCACCACCCGCGAGATCAAACGGTTGGAAGGCGCTCCGGCCGACTGGCCGAAGCTGCCCATCGTCCCGGAAGGCACCCTCGGACTGTGCAGCGTCGATTGTCCGCCGAATTCGGTGGACCTGACGGTCGTCAATTTCGGGCTGACCCGCATCACCATGGACCAGATCCACGAGATCATCAAGGATGTAGAGGACTTGAAGTACAACGACGCCCAGTTCCAGATGAACAACGAGCTCCAGAACCGGGACGCCCAGACCAAGAAGGGCGTCTATTCCGACGACTTCTCGAACGACGCCCAGTCCGACATCTACCACAGCGAGTGGAGCGCCCGCATCGACGAGGTACGGCGGTTCGCCGCCCCGAACCGAGCGGCCACGCCGCAGGTGCTCGATGTCGACTTCGCCGGGAGCGACGCCATTTTCAAGGACAGCCTCGTTCTCCTTCCGGGCATGGAGCGCGTACTCATCGAGCAGATCGATTGGTCCGAAGACAAGAACATCAATCCCTACGCCGTGTTCGAAAAACCAGACGCCGCCGTGGAGGTGACGCCGAATATCGGTCGGCGCGGTCAGACCGGCGTGGCTGTGGTCGGTTCCAACTTCACCCCCGGCGCGACCGGCGTGACGGTGCGCTGCGACGGGAAAGTGGTGGCTTCAGGTCTCAGCGGCGACGCGGTAGGCAGAGTCATCGCCTCCTTCGTTATTCCCGACGATGTCCGCAACGGCAACCGCGTGGTCGAAATGACCGACGGCACCTACTCGGCGCAAGCCAACCTTCAGGTCAACGATCCCCTGGTCATCACGCGAATCGAAAGGGTCGTGGTCAACCGCACCATCGTGCAGCGTCAGACCATCGTCCAGCAGGTGCCGCCGCGCATCATCCGCGTCCCCGTGGTCCGGACCGTCTGGCGCTGGCGCTGGGTGACCCGCCGCCGGGACCCGCTCGCGCAGACCTTCAGCTTCGGGGAGAACCGGGTCATCTCCGCCGTGGGGCTTCACTTCACGCAGAAGGATGCTTCCATCCCGGTAACCATTCAGATCCGCGGCGTCACGACCGGGCTTCCCAACGAGGTCATCCTGGCCGAGAAGGTCATCGCCCCGAGCGAGATCGCTCTTGGTTCCGAGACCAAGGTCGTCTTCGACGATCCCTTCTACGCGGAGGCGAACACCAGCTACGCCGTCGTGCTGCTGACCAACAGCACCAATTACCGGGTGCGTATCGCCACGCTGGGCCGCCTGGGACAAAACGGGGTCATCACCCGGCAGACCTATACCGCCGGGGTATTGCTGGAAAGCTCGAACGCCGAAACCTGGACGCCGCTCAACAGCTCTGATCTCACCATGAGAATCTACGGCTACGATTTCCAGCCCGAAGGCGAGGTCCGCTTTCAGCCCATCACCGGAGTGCAGTTCAGCGACCTGAACCTGGACGAGTATTCGTCCATTCCGGAGGGCTGCGGCATCGTCTGGGAGTACTCGACCGACGGCGGCGTCATCTGGGACGCCATCGTGCCGGCGGAAGAGGAGCGGCTGCCCAACCTCGCAACGCAGGTCCTGGTGAGGGCGATCCTCTCCTCCAACGCTCCCAACGACTCCCCTGTGCTGAACTACAAGGACGTCAACCTCATCGGTTATCTCAACGACCCGACCGGCGCGTATTTGAACCGTGAGAACGAACTCACCCAGGGCGTCTCCTCCACCAAGGTCTACACGCAGATGAACATCCCCAGCGGGACCACCATCGATTGGTTCGCCTCCAACGACGGCGGGTCAACCTGGGAACCGATATCCATCCAGACGACGCGGGAGATCGATCAGGAGTGGACCGAGTACACGCTCACCAGAACCTTCTCCGATCCGAACGGAAACAAGGTCCGCTACAAGGCGGAGATGACCGGCAACAACCTGGTTTACCCGAGGATTCACACCCTCGGCGCGACGCTGAGCTGATCGGAGGGATGTCATGATCGTTCGAAGACAAGGCGGATTGACCGAGTTCATTCCGTCACCACAGGAAAAACGCGAGGGCGTCCTGCGGGATCACGCCCTCGAACTGCTCGCCAACCTCGACGCCCGCATGCGGCGCATCGAGGAGCGGCAGGGCATCTCCACGGACGCCGCAGAGGCGTTCGCAGGACTCATGGCCCGCATCCGGCGGGAGGAACTCGAAGCCAAGCGGATCAACCGGGAACTGATGGACGCCGGATACCTGCATGAAGACCTGTCCGCCGCGGCGCTTGCGGCGCAGGCCGGGAGGAACCAATTATGAGCATCACCATAAAGAGCAACACCGATACGATTCTGGAACTGCCCGGGCTTACGGGTACGCTCGGACCTGGAAAGACCGCCGTCGTTCCAGCGATGACCCCGGACTTGCTGCGCGCCGTGGACCTCGGCCTGCTGCTGGTCCCCAACGGCGCGGAACCATCCGAGGGGCTGCCGCCGGTCGTGTTCGACCACCGCTACCCGAACGTCCTGCCTCTAACCGCCGGGCGCGCCTACTATGTCCGCGTCCTCCGGACCCCGGGCGGTTTCCACGACGGGACTCGGGTTCGGGACTTCCTCGCATATTACGGCGACGGCGCGGGCATGAGCTGCGCTTTCTCCGACAACGGCTTTGCCTGGGACGCTGAGAAGAAGGTCACCGGCATCGCGGCCAACGGCTATCACGTGGTCTGCGCGCTGGAGGCCGCTGACCGGCTGCGCATCCTCTACTGGAACCCGGATGTTCCCAACCAGCCCTATGCCATGGCCGGTCTGCGCACAGCGGTCTGTGATCCGTCGGTTGCCCCCGCCGCGTTCACGGGCGATACCCCGTGTTCCGGTGACCTGGTGACCGAGGGAAGCGTCCAGGTCTGGAACCGCGGCCACTACGGGCCGTCATTTCTCTGGTACAACCCGCTGCCCACCTCGGTCGAAGGAAGACCGTTCACCTGGCGCTACGCCATGTATTTCATCGCCTCGACCGGCGGCAACGACAGCCTCGGTCTGGCCTGCTCCAATGACGCGGTCGTATGGAAGTTGTTCGGAAACGGCCCGATCCTCTCCGGTCTGATCGACCCGCAGCCCTGGGAAGGCGCGAACGGCTACGTCTCCGCCGCCCACGTCGAGCGGCTTCCCGACGGGAGATGGTGGATGCTCTACTCCGGGGGCTCCGCGGGAAACGCCGGAATCGGCTACGCATGGTCCTGGGATCGCGTCCACTGGCGCAAGTCCGAGCTCAACCCCGTGTTCAAGAACGGCAGCGGGCCGTTCCTCGAGCGCTGCTATACCCCGAGTCTGGTCCGGGACGCCGACGGCTCGCTGCTCCTTTACCGCGCGGCCAAGGACGCGACCGACTACCGGACCTTCGTTTCCCGTCTGCGGGCACCGGCCCTCGGATGGCGGGACCTGCTCGGCCCGGACCGGCTCGGTCAGGGGCTCACCGCGCGGGAGGCCATCCACCGGGGCGTCGGCACCCAGGCTGAACGCGACGCTGCTCTCCCGAACCCGTCCAAGGGCGACGAGTGGTTCAACACCGACCTCGCGGGCGGCGGCAAGTGGGAGAAACACACCGGCACCGACTGGAAGCAGACCTGATTTCCGGAACACCTCATTTTTCTTCGGATGCCAGGAAACCCCGCAACCCCGCGTGTTTCCGCAGGTTACGCCTCCATGTACATAACTCATTGGAATCAAAGGGGTTATGTGTCGAATTCACCTTGCTTTCTGTTCGGAAAGAAGCCTGTATGTGTGTGAACACAAGAGCCGATCCCTTGCCGGGAACGGGCTTACAGAACGCAAGGAGAGACCATGGACTTACGCCGGATCAACTTCGGAATCGAGATCGAGACAGTCAAACGGACGCGCGAGCGGGTGGCCCAGGCGATCCAGTCGGTGGTGGGCGGCCAAGTCCGCCACATCGGCAGCCCGGGGAGCTTCGACCCCTGGGAAGTCACCGACGACCACGGCCGGGTCTGGAAAGTGGTATCCGACGGCTCGCTCATCAATGTGCCGGTCCACCTGCGGGCCGAGGTGGTGAGCCCCGTCCTGTCTTACGAGGACATCCCCGTCCTCCAGGAAGTCGTCCGGGCGCTGCGGGCCTGCGGAGCCAAGGTGGACGACCGTTGCGGCATCCACGTCCACGTCGACGCCACAGCCTTTGACGGCCGGACCCTCGCGAACCTCGCCAAGATCGTCTACAAACAGGAAGCGCTCATTCTCACCGCTCTGGGCGTGAACGAGACACGCCGCCGCAACTACAGCAAACCAGTGAGCGACGACCTCATTGCCCAGATCGAGCGCCGCCGTCCCAGGACCAGGGACCAGCTCAACCACATTTGGTACGGCTACCACAACCGGCAGCCCCAGCACTACGACAGCACCCGCTACCACGGGGTGAACCTGCACAACGTCTGGTACCGGGGCACGGTCGAGTTCCGCTGGTTCGAAGGGACGCTCCACGCGGGCAAGGTGAAAGCCTACGTACAACTGGTCCTGGCCGTGGCGGCCAAGGCGCTGAACGGCCGGGCCGCATCGAGCCGCAAGCGGTCCTTCGACCCGCAAAGCGCCCGGTACGACTTCCGGGTCTTCCTGCTCCACCTGGGGCTCATCGGTGATGAGTTCAAGACCGCGCGCAAGCATCTGATCGCCGCCCTGCCAGGGGACTCGGCATTCAAACGCGGCAGGGTGAAACCAAATGAACAACCCGCCGACAAGGCGGAACCCTTCACGGAGGCCGGGCCCGACAATCCGGCAGGACAGCCGGATTGGACGCGCCAAGGGCGCGCCCAAAGGGTGAGGGCCATGGACGGCCCGAGTCAAACCCGGCCTCCGGCTTTTTCGGGGGGCGAAACCGGCGGGGCTCAAGGAGGCGCGTCATGAGAGTGCTGATCCGAAACACCGCCCTCAATGGGCAGCCGCTGGAAGGCGACGGCGAAATCTTCACCGGGGCGACGGTGACCGACGTGGTCCTGGCCATGAAAGGAGCCACGCTCTTTTCCGACCAGCGGGACCTCGAGGATTACATCGACATGGTCCTGCGCAACGCCAAGATGCTGTCTGGCGTCGAGCTTACGGTCCGGGGCGATACGCCGGAGGAAAAGGCCGCATCCTTCCTGGATGCCCTGATCAAACACGGCCTTGCCGAGGTGCAGGACGACAAATCGGCCCGGATACCGATGCCCTCCCTGGTTTGGCAGGGCATCGACGCGGTCCGGCTCTCGGGGTTGACCAACATGCTCGACCGGCCGGTCGTCGCCCGGCTGGCCGGGGAGCTCGGCTGGCCCGACGCCGCGCACTGGATCGAAGAGCACCCGAAGGAATACGCCGAGGGCGTCTTCCGCGGATTCATCGTCGATCCGCAGGGAGGGAAACCCTGATGTGCGGACTCGCGGGCGTCATCTTCGGAAAGAAGCGGCGGCGAGTCGAGGAGCGGGAGCACCTCGCCTGGCTCTTCACCCGCCTGCTGCTGCTGAGCGAGGAGCGCGGGCCCCATGCCACGGGCGCGGCATGGCTCGATGCCGACGGCGGCCACCGGCTCTTCAAATGTCCGGTGACGGCTGAGCGGTTCGTGACGGACAAGGCCTTCTCCGAACTCCTTGCCTCCATGGACAACCGCGCCACGCTCCTGCTCGGGCACACCCGTTGGCGCACCCGAGGGGACGAGCGGGTCAACAGCAACAACCATCCGATCCGCGCCGGGGAGGTGATCGGCACCCACAACGGCACCATTTACAACGCAGACTACCTGTTCCGCCGCTGGAAGATGCGGCGCTTCGCCGAGGTGGACAGCGAGATTCTGTTCCGCCTGGCCGCGAACGCCGCACGGGACGGTGCCATGGATATCGAGCGGTTCAAGGCGCGGCTCCGCCGCTGCCGCGGGCAGATCACCGCCGTCATCGCCTGCCGGACCGACCCGGGCACCGTCTTTGTGCTCAAGGGGAACCGGCCGTTGGAACTGCGCTGGCATCCCCGCCGCAAAGCGGTTCTCTACGCTTCGGACCCCGCATACCTCGACGCCGTGCTGGCGGAGGAAAAAGGCTGGAGGGAGCTTCCGGTCCCGCCCATGAGCCTGGTGGTGTTCCGGCGCGAGGACCTGGCCGCGTATTCGGTGGAGCCCTTCGAGTTCGTCGCCCAGGAGAGAAAGGGCGCGGAGCCATGACAGACACTCCAATGAACCCCATGAACCAGGCAATGAACCCAACAGAACCCTTGAAGCCGAACACAAACGGAATGTTGAGGCTCTTCGTCTACGGCACCCTGAAGCGCGGTTTCTGGAACCACGACCGCTTCTGCCGGGGAGTCCTGGCGGTGGAGGACGCCTTGGTCCGCGGCCGCCTCTTCGAGACATCCTCCGGAATCCCGGTCCTGCAGGTCCCGGAGGAGGACATCCTCGCCGTCGGGACCACCGACCCGCTCGCCGACGTGGCCACCTGTCTGCGTGCGGAAACGCACAGGCAGGCACAAGCGCGCGTCGTGGCTCGCATGTCCAATCCCGAGCCAACCCCCGACCGGCTTCCGAAGAAGGGCACAGGCGCGCCCTGGGGCCCCGTGTACGGGGAGATTCTCACCTTCGACGATCCCGTGATCCGCCTCCCGGCCATCGACCGGCTGGAGGGGTTCCACCCCGGCGGTCCCTGCCTCTACCGCCGGGTCCTGGTCTCCGTCCGGGCAAACGGAGAGGTCCTCCCCGCTTGGCTCTATGTTGTTGATCTGACAGGATATCGAGGGTTGACGACGCTGCCGTCCGGCAAATGGCGTTCCTGAAATCAGTCTCGATCAAGCCGCGGATTTCTCTTGATTTTCTCTTGCGAACGATATAACATACGCTATTATATTCGGTCAAGGGCCGTGGTCTGCCATCCAGACAAGAGGTGCAGCGAATGGACACAGAAGGTCGAAGTCTTTCGGCATTGGTAAAAGAGATACGACGTCAGCTTTCCTTGAGTCAGGAAGACCTGGCCCGGCAGCTCGGCGTCAGCTATGCGACCGTCAACCGATGGGAGAACGGTCTGTCCAAGCCTTCCAAGCTCGCAAAAGCCCAACTGGAGAGCTTTTGTAAGAAGATGACCAGTCAGGGCAAGTTGACACTTCCAGAGGGTGAGCGCAGATGACGAGAGAACACGAAAAGCAAAAACCGCCGTTGCCTCTTCTTGTTTTCCGCCTTCGCGCTTTGGTCCTCGCTCTCGGAGAGTCGACGGCCCCCGCGTGGTGGAAAACCGAGTTCATGAACGAGACCGGGTTGAGATTCCTGGAGCGGATTTATCCGAGGACATCATTTCAGGCCGCAATCCACGCCGCCGGGAAAGCCGCGTCAGACGCTCATGACCGCGCCGTCGGACGCGTCGGTGTGTACCACCTCTTCAGGTTACCCGAATCCCTGGAATCCGAACTCCATCGAATGCCTCCGGACCCGGCCGATGATTTCTTCCCGACATTGCGCAACGCCTTAGGGCGGCCGGGGGAGCTGATGAAATTGCTCGCACCGATGTGCGGCGGCGAGGGAGCGGACGCCGCTCCGGGAGCAAGAAAGATCGGCACCGACAAGGACATTATGACAACGGCGGGGATCAGGAAAACCGCCGCTGTTTACCATACGGCGTTTGCTCGGAATAAACCCGGCTTCCCCTATTTCACGGCCGTAACGGACGGAGGCCGTGGATGACCATGACCATGGATAAAGAAGTACAGCGGAAATACTCGACCGCGATCAGCAAGGGTGCCGGAATGATTGAAGAGACCCGGCGTCTCCTCGAACAATGGCGTCCGGATGAACCGCTCGATGACTTCACGCGCAGGGTCCAGGCTGAAGGGCTTCTCGGCAACTCCACCGCCTACAGAACCCGCGACGTCGTCAGGAGGGTGTTTGCACCGCGGTTCTTGAGACCGAGCGACAAGCCCGCACGGATTCTTCAAAGAGTGCTTGCATCAGGCCTGCCGGGGCGTGTTTTCACCGAACTCCTGTTCGTGTTTGCGGCGCGTCAGGACCCCCTGGTCTATGACTTCACGATACGTGAATACTGGCCCGCAGCCCGCAGGGGAAGACCCGTCATGGACACGGACCCGATGCTCTCCTTCCTGTCGGAAGCACATTACGACGGTCGGTTGGACAACCAGTGGTCGGAGAAGGTGTCGGTGCGCATCGCCCGCTGCGTTCTCGGTCTCCTGCGGGATGTCGGATTCCTCCGCGAAGTCGTCCGGGGCCGTAGGGAGATAGTCAACTACCGCATGTCGGACGAAGGGGCCGCGATCTTGGCCCGGGAACTCAATGAAGCGGGCGTGACGGATTCTTCTCTGTGCGATCATCCCGATTGGGGGCTGTTTGGAATGACACCTTCCGAGGTAGTGGAGCGGCTGGACGGGATCGGGGAACACCGCGGGGTGATCGTTCAGCGCGCCGGTTCGGTCGTGCATTTCACCTGGGTCGTCAAATCCATTGAGGAGCTGATCGATGTACTCACTCGATAACGCATTCAACGAACTGCTCGACAAAATCCGAGACCCCGACGCGCTCAACCCGGCCAAGAGCGACCCGGTTTTTTATTTCGCCTATCCGCCGGAATTGATGCTCGATCTTAAGAAGCATCTGCCGCGATGGACATCCAAGATAAAGGAGGCGGGCTTCGAAGTCCGCCGCGTTTCCCTTGCGGACATTCTTTGGGAAACGGTCGACAAGTCCGGCAGATGGGATATTTGGCTTGAACTGGAGGCCGACGCCGAGGCGGATCAGATTAATGAAGCGGTCCGCGACGTCCTCCGCCAGGGGAACACTCTGGTGGACCGGGTGGCGGAAGTGATCGAGTCGACCCCCGAAGGCACCGTCGTGCTGCTCACCGAGGCCGAGCTGCTTCACCCCTATTTCCGTACACGGACCATCGAGAGCCGATTGCACGACAAGGTCAAGACGCCGACGGTGATTTTCTATCCCGGCAGGCGGTCCGGCCAGTACGGTCTCCATTTCCTCGATTTTTACCCGGTCGACGGCAACTACCGGTCGACGTTGCTTGGAGGTCTATGATGAGCGGAACGATTCGACAGGTATTTTCGCCCCGGCGGCCCATCGACCGGACCATTGAGAAAGTCATCGACTATTACGCCCAGGAGGAGGACCGCCTGGCGCGTGAGGTCGCCGAATACGAGGTTACGGACAATATCGAGTCCTGCTTCCGCAAGTTCCTCGACGTTTTCGGCGAAGGCGTCAGGGGCGGTCAGGTGACCGAGGTCGGCATCTGGGTCTCCGGCTTTTACGGCAGCGGCAAGAGCTCGTTCACCAAATACCTCGGCGCGTCCCTCGATCCGACGCGCACAGTCGGCGGCAAGCCCTTCCTCGATCTTCTCTGCGACCGTTTCCCCCGCAACGAAATCCCGGCCGCACTGCGCACCGTCTCCAAGAAACACCCCACGGCGGTGGTGCTGCTTGATCTCGGCGCGGAACAACTCGCCGAAAGCGCCGCCGCCCCGGTCTCCACCGTGCTTTATTGGAAGGTCCTTCAGTGGGCCGGTTTTTCCAAAGAGAAGAAGACGGCTCAACTCGAGTTCACGCTCGACCGCCACGGGAAGTACGGTGAGTTCAAGGACAAATACCGGCGGCGGTACAAGGGTGCATGGGAGGCAATACACAACGATCCATTGATCGGCGTAGCCCGCGCGGCGGAGATCGTGCCGGAGGTTCTGCCCGATGATTTCCCAACGCCGGAGAGTTTCCGCGGCCTGCGCTTCGAGGAAGCCAGGGACGTCCGGGACCTGGCGCGTGAGATCATCGACATCTGCAGGCGCAAGACCGGGCATGAAAACATTCTGCTCCTTGTGGACGAGGCCGGTCAGTACGTCGCCCCCCGCGGCGAGTTGATCCTCAACCTCGACGGGCTGGCCCGCAATTTCAAGGAGCTCGGCAAAGGCAAGGTCTGGATCGCCGCCACCGGCCAACAGACTTTGAGCGAAATCGTCGAAAAGGCCGCGCACAACTCCGCGGAGCTCAACAAGCTGCGGGATCGTTTCCCGATTTCCATCCATCTCGACGCGAGCGACATCCGTGAGATCACACACCGGCGTCTGCTCGACAAATCCGAGGAGGGGCGGAAGAAACTGGAAGCCCTGTTCAAGGAGCACGGCCAATCCACGGTCACCCACACCCGCCTCTCCGGTACGGCCCTGTTCAAGGGCGACCCCGATTCGGGAACTTTCACGCGCCTCTATCCGTTCCTGCCGCAGCACTTCGATCTTCTGCTGGAACTCATCCGGACCCTCGCCCGATCCACCGGCGGCATCGGTCTGCGGTCGGCGATCCGCGTCATCCAGGACGTGCTGGTGGACAAGAGCCGTGTCCTCGGTGCCGACGCCGTCAAGCTCGCCGACCGGGAGATCGGCGCGCTCGCCTGCGTGGACGATTTCTACGACACCCTCCGCGCGGACATCGCCAAGGTCCTGCCCCATGTCATCGGCGGAGTGGAGAAGACGGCGAAGATCTTCGGGGTTGACTCCCTCGAAACACGCACGGCCAAGGCGGTCGCCGCCCTTCAACCCGTGGAGACCTTCCCCCGTACCGCGGAGAATCTTGCCGCTCTGCTCTATCGAAAAATCGGGTCTCCCGGGCTGCTTGACCAAGTGCGGGAGGCTCTCCGGAAAATCGCATCCGAAAAGGAATGCGGACTTATCGAGGACCCGCAGGCGGGCGGCTGGGTCTTTCTGAGCGACGCCGTCAAACCGATCCGCGACAAGCGCAACAGCTATGCGCCGACCTCAGGCGAATGCGCCCGGGCGAGGATCGACGTGCTCAAACAAGGCACGGCGGACCATGCCATGTTCCGGGTGCAGCCCGCCGCGAGGCTGGAGAACATCAAGGAAGTCAGGTCATCGGTCAAACTCGGCCGAACGCCGGTCGTAGGCGGCTCTGAAGATGTCGAGCTGCGTCTGGAATTCGTCGATCCGGCCCTCTGGGACGGCAAGCGGGCTGAATTCCTGGTCTCCACCAATACGCAGGTGGAGCTGAAGAACACTGTGGTCCTCCTGTTGAAAAACGACGACACCGTGGAGGAACTCCTTCCCGAAATCGTGCGCTCGGAAAAAGTTCTCGGCGACATCGACGAGCGGGCGGCGGATCACGTTGTGGCCCAGTATCTGCGCGCCGAACGCCGGGCGGCCGAGCGCTGCCGTGAGCGGACGGCCGCCGCAATGGAAAAGGCGATGCTGGAAGGCGTCTTCATCTTCCGCGGCAAGCCGACCCCCGTCCGTGAAGCCGGCGAGACCCTGGACGCGGCTGTACGCTCGGTCCTGGCCGGAGCCGTCAAGGAAGTCTTCCCCCATTTCCATCTGGCCCCGATCCGGCCCTCTATGGACGCGGCCGCGAAGTTCCTCGGCGTGGAGCGCATGGACCGCATCACAAAGGACCTCGACCCTCTCGGCCTTGTGGTCAAAAGCAAGGGCGCTCCTCGAGTGGACACCGCGGCCCCGGTGCTCGCGGAGGTCATCAGGGTGTTCCGGACCAAGACCGCCGAGTCCGGTTCCGGAAGGCTCCAGGGTTCCTATCTTCAGGATTTGTTTTCCGCGCCGCCCTATGGATGGACCAAAGACACCGTGCGGTACCTGTTCGCGGCTCTCCTTCGCGCCGGAGAGATCGAGTTCCACGTCCCGGGCGCGGGCGGACCAGTGCGCACCGCCGGACCCCAGGCCGTGGAAGCCGTCAAGAGCACGGTCTCATTCAATAGAATCGGTATATCGTCCCGCGACGCCAAGTTGCCCCCCGAAGCTCTGGACAGGGCCGCCCGGCGTCTGGAAACCCTATTCGGCGACGAAGTCCTGCCGTTGGAAGACCACATCAGCCGCTCCGTCCGGCTGCACGTTCCCGACCTTCTGGAAAAACTCGGGGCTTTGCCCGACCGTCTGCGTCTCCTGAGCCTTCCCGGCGAGAGCCGTTGCCGGCGCCTGCTGGCCGACGCGGCCGATCTGCTGAAGGGCGACGCCGGCGGAGCTGCTTCGGTCCTCGGCGGTGTGGAATGTGCGCTGCCCGACGAGATCACCTGGGCCAAGGCTGTTTTCGACGCCCTCGAGTCCGGTGCGGAGGCCGACGTACGGAACGCCCGGTCGGTGCTGGATTCCTCGGCCGACCTGGAACGGCTCTTCCCCGGTTCCGTGAACGACCTCCTGAGCGACGAAGACAGGAGCGCGGCGGAGGAAGTGCTGTCGAGCGAAAGGTTCTTCGAACGGCTGCCCGAGCTGCGGGGCTTGGTCAGATCCGCCGTGGACCGCACGGAGAAGAGATATGCGGTCGACCGCGCCGCGTATGAAGACGACCTCAAGAAAGCCCTCACCGGGCTCGAAACGGAACCGGACTGGACGAAACTGCTGGACGAGGACCGCGGGGAGATCGCGGCCAAGCTTACATGCGATCTGCCGCCGACGGCCGAGAACGGCGACCCCGTAAGGCTGCTGCAGACCCTGTTGGTGCGCCGGCGGACCCTGCCGGGTTTGATCGAAGAGCTGAGAGCGGAAATCAAACGGAGACGCCCGGCCGAGCCAGAACCCGAACCGGTTCCCGAAGAGGGCGGCGAGCCGCCGGTCGAGGAGATCGTCGAAGCCGACGCTCTGGTGGAACCCGCCGTGATCACCACGGCGGCGGATTTGGATTCGTGGCTGGCGGGCATTCGGGAGAAGCTGGCCGGACTGTTGAAATCGAACAAGCGGATACGGATCAAGGGGCGCTCATGAGCTTCGACAAAGACACAAGAAATCTGCTTGCCAAGACCGTCGCAGCCTGTCGGCGTCGGCTGGCCGGGGACGTCACCGATCAGCTCCGCGGCGTCTTCGGCCTGCACCCGGACGGCACGGTGCTGCCGCTCGACAAGCTGACGCACCTTTCGCCCGATCAGCACGCGGCGGCCCGCCGTCTGCGCGATCTTCTCGAACACTACACCGCCGGCGCGGCGGGGAAGGATTCGGACCGCCGCAAGGCTGCCTATGAGCGGATGGTCCTGGAGATATCCTTCACAGCCCTTAATCGGCTGGCGGCTTTGCGCCTGTGCGAGGAACGCGGGCTGGTCGTCGAATGCGTCCGCAAAGGGACGACATCCGCCGGCTTTCAGATGTTCGAGCGCATCTCCGGCGGCGCGCTCGGAGGGCGCTACGACACCTATCGGGTGTTTCTGGAGTGCCTCTTCGACGAACTCGCCCTCGACCTGGGCGTGTTGTTCGACCGGATGACGCCCCAGTCGGCGGTGTTCCCCTCCGAGCGCTGCATGGAAGACGTCCTCGCCGAACTCAACAAGACGGAACTGACGCACCTCTGGACCGAGGACGAGACCATCGGCTGGGTCTATCAATATTTCAATCCGCCTGAAGAACGCAAGGCCATGCGGGAGGCGTCCCAGGCCCCCCGGAACAGCCGGGAGCTGGCCGTCCGCAATCAGTTCTTCACTCCGCGGTATGTCGTCGAGTTCCTCACGGACAACACCCTCGGACGCATCTGGTATGAGATGCGCAAGGGTGACACAGTCCTCAAGGAGGAATGCCGGTACCTTGTGCGGCGGCCGAGCGAAGTCTTTCTCGGGCCGGGTGAAAAGGCTCCCGCCGAAAAGGGTGGCGAAACCGACCTTTCCCAAGAGGAACTGTTCAAGCGCCCGGTATACATCGAGCACCGACCGAAAAAAGACCCGCGCGACCTGCGCATCCTCGACCCGGCCTGCGGGTCCGGCCACTTCCTGCTCTACGCATTCGACCTCCTGGAACACATCTACGAGGAGGCATGGCCGGACGTGGACAGCCCGAAGTCCGAGGTCACCGGGCGAACCCTGCAGGAGGACTTCGAGACCCTCGACCACCTGCGCCGGGAGATCCCGAAGCTCATCGTCGAACACAACCTGCACGGCATCGACATCGACCCGCGCGCGGTGCAGATCGCCGCGCTGGCGCTCTGGCTGCGGGCGCAGAAGACCTGGAAAACCCTCGGCCTCAAAGCCGACGCACGGCCGCGCATCGCTAAATCGAACATCGTCACCGCCGAGCCGATGCCAGGTGAGGAGGACATGCGCCGGGAGTTCACTGCGGGACTCAAACCGCGGGTGCTGGGGCAGATCGTGGACGATGTGTTCGAGAAGATGAAACTCGCGGGCGAAGCGGGCTCGCTCCTCAAGATAGAGGAGGAGATCAAGGATGCCGTCGCCGCGGCCGGGAAACAGTGGCGGGAAGGTCCGAAACCGGAACAGCAGCTACTTTTTCCCAGCATGGACGCCCCCCGGCCGAGACAGCAGGAACTGCGTTTCGATGTGAAGGGAATCACCGACGAGCGGTTTTGGGAGCAGGCGGAAGACCGCATCCTGGATGCCCTGAAGGACTATGCCGAAAAGGCGGAAAACGGCCGGGCGACCCGTCGCCGTCTCTTCGCCGAGGACGCAGCCCGCGGCTTCGCCTTCATCGATCTCTGCCGCAAGCGTTATGACACGGTGCTGATGAATCCGCCGTTCGGTGAACCGGCCAAGCTCTCCAAGACGCTCATTGAAAAGTCTTTCCCCCGGACGAAGAACGATGTTTATGCGGCTTTCGTGGAGCGGGGGCTCAACCTGCTTCAAAAAGGCGGTATGTCGGGGGCGATCACATCCCGCACGGGCTTTTTCCTTTCGTCTTTCACCAAATGGCGGGAGGAGATATTGCTCAAGGAAGCAAGACCGACCGTGTTCGCCGACCTCGGCTACGGCGTGATGGACAGCGCCATGGTGGAAGCGGCGGCTTACTGTCTGGAGGTGAAGCTATGAGGATCAAGCACATCGAAATAGAAAACTACCGTTCCATCAAGACGCTTGAATTAGACGTCCCTCAGGTCTGTGCCTTCGTGGGTCCGAATAACGCCGGAAAGAGCAATATTCTCACTGCAATTTACAAAGTGCTCGGTCGGGACTGGGTCACCGTCAACTCATTCGATCTTGACGACATCCACTGGCGCAACCCGGAAGCGGATATGAGAATAACCGTCACCTTCGACCCGCCCGTGGAGTACCGGCGCTTCAAACAAGCCGATCCGGTCAAGATACCAACGTTCTCCTTTGAATATACCCGATACAAGGTGGGGGAAAGCAAGGGAAAGCGAAGGCTGGAACAGAAATGCCTGGCACAAGACGGCAAGCCTCCGATGGTCTTGAAGAAGGCCCCTAAGAAAGGTGAAAAACATGAGTTTGAACCTCTGGTCAACATCCCGTCGGAAATCCGCGAGAGCGTTCCCCTGATTTATATCGGGACCAACCGCTCTTTGAAGGAGCAGCTCCCTTCAGCCCGTTATTCTCTGCTTCGACAACTTCTTGAGGATGTCAATCGTGACCTTCATGATCCTTCCCGGACCGTCACTGTCCCGGACGGCGAGGAGTCTGAAAGGCCCATGCCAAGGGCCGCTCGTTTCAGGGAACTCATGGAGAACGCCATGGAACTTCTGCGCACCGAATCGTTCGTTCAACTTGAGCAATCCATCAAAGAAAACGCCCTCCGCCAACTTGGTTTCGATCCGGCGGTGGACGGCGACAACCTTGATCTTTACTTCTCTCCGTTCGACACGATGGACTTCTACAAAGCGCTCGACCTACGTGTGCGCGAGGGAGATTTCACCATCAGCGCGACCGAACTCGGTGAAGGAATTCAAAACGCCTTGGTCCTGGCGATCCTTCAAGCGTTTGAAGCGCGCCGCAAGCAAGGCGCGATCCTATTGATCGAAGAGCCGGAGATGTTCCTCCATCCGCAGATGCAACGCTCGCTCTACAAGACGCTCCGTGAAATCGGGAAGACCAATCAAGTCATTTACACCACTCATTCTCCCCATTTCGTCGCCGTTCCGTATTATGACCAGGTGGCACTGGTTAGAAAGAACGATAACGGCACATGTGCAACGCTTTCGGATCTTCCGATGGATGATAAGCGGAAAGAGAAACTTTTGAAGGAACTCGATCCGGAACGGAATGAGTTGTTTTTCGCAACGCGGGTCCTCTTTGTCGAAGGGGATACGGAGAAACTCGCCTTTCCGGAATACGCACGTCGCTTGGGCCTCGACTTGGACAAGGCGGGCGCTTCCATCGTCGAGGTCGGCGGTAAGCGAAACCTGATCGAATTCTGTCGGATCGCAAGGTCCTTCAATATACCATTCGGCGTCGTCTATGACGAAGATTCACCGGAAATCAAAGACAAGAAAGAAGAAACGAATTACAACACGGAGCTGGACGCCCTCGGTGTCGATGGGAACCATTCGTGGCGCTTTACGAAAACTTATGAGGATGAATTAAAGACCGCAGTCGGCGGCGACACCGAATATCAGCGGATGTGTCAGAAGTATCCCAACACCGGCAAGCCGACGAGGGCCCGGCTCATCGCGGCCGATCCGACTACTGTTGTTCCTAAGAAAGTGAATGACATCCTCATATGGCTGTCCGGGACCAAGGAGGCAGGCCTATGACAAACACCCTCTTCATCCGCCTGCTCCACCATGAGGACAAGGGCGCGGCGCTGGCCGGGCGTATAACGGCGTTGCGCGAGGGCCGAGGCGACGGCGATGTCTATGCCGTCAATCCTGATTCCTTTCGGCAGGTGCCCAACACGCCGTTTTGCTATTGGGTGAGCGGACGCATCCGGCGGCTGTTCAAAGAACTGCCGCCCTTTGAAAGCGAAGGCCGGACTGTGAAACAGGGGTTGGCCACGGCCGACGATTTCCGCTTCGTGCGCGCCTGGTGGGAGGTGCCGGCGGAGAGGATTCTTGACGGTGGGCGGTATGCGGCAGGCGGTGAGCAGAAGGATGGGGAAGAAAAGTGGACCGAGGAGCGGATTCGGGATTTTCAGGCCTGGTGCCGGCGAAGAACCTACGAAGGCAAACGCTGGGTCCCCTTCGCCAAGGGCGGCGAATACTCCCCCTACTACGCCGACATCCACCTCGTCGTGAATTGGGCGAAGGAAGGGGCGGAGATACGGAACAACCTTAATGATAAAGGCGGTATTCGCTCAAATGTATGGATGCTCCGTGATACTGCTACGAACTACTTTTTCCGCCCCGGGCTGACGTGGCCGTTGCGCACGCAGCAATTTGGCACGCGCTCATTACCAGCGAGTTGCATTTTTGGACACAAGGGACCGGCAGCCTTCACGTCAACCGGCGATAACGGAGCACTGCTTTCATTGCTTTCACTCATGTTGTCCCGTCCTTTCGACATGCTGGTCGAGTTGAGTTTGAATGCCGCGGACAAGACCGCGCGCTCGTTCGAGGTCGGCATCCTCCAAGGAGTGCCTATCCCAGAGCTTACGCAGAATGGGCAGGCACGGCTGGCGAGATCGGCCCAGAGCACCTGGTCACTCAAGCGTTCTCTCGATTTGTTCGAGGAAGTCTCTCATGCCTGCACCCTACCGGCACTTCTTCAGGTTCAAGGTGAGACCATTACCGATCGAGCATCGGCCTATGAAAAGCAGGCTGCCGAAACTGAGGCGGGACTACGGAGAATCCAATCCGAGATTGACGAAATCATTTTCGATCTGTATGGGTTCATCGAGGAGGAGCGGAAGCCTACGGTCGGTAATCGGGGGCTGGTCGTCGCTGAGCAATCCGAAGAAGATGATTCCATTGGAGGGGAAGAAGCCATCGAAGCCGCGCCCGGTGAGAGCCGACCGCTGATCACCGCCCTTTTCCTTTCTTGGTGTGTCGGCGTTACGTTCGGCCGTTGGGACATCCGCATCGCCATTGACCCGTCGCTCGCGCCGAAACTTCCCGATCCCTTTGACCCGCTTCCTGTCTGCCCGCCGGGGATGCTGGTCGGGCCGGACGGCCTGCCGGCCGAACCGAACC
>DYKZ01000335.1 GCA_020722345.1 Anaerolinea thermophila
CTGCGCTTGCCCCGGAAAAACAAACGTAGCGCATAGGTTATCGACGACACGCTTCGGCCTCCTTGCGAAGGCGTAGGATGGATACCATGTCGTGAAAGCGGGCGTAGCCTTTCCACAGACTCTCAAAGCCGGGTGGGCCATCGCACTTGCGATTCAGGTAGCCGCCGAGCTGGGCGATGGCGATCATGGCGTCACCGAGCGAGAGTTTTTTTTTGAACCAGAAGTCCCAAGACCTCGCGCTCACACGGATCAAACAGCGTGCCCGCGGGCAGTTCGGGAACTTCTCTTCCGAGCAAGGCCAAGAGCATAATGCGCCAGGCAATCACCGCGTCCAGGGCGATAGCGCGCAGCAACACCTCCGCGCTGTGGTTCTGATGGTGCAGGATCTTACAGCCGCTCTTCATCACCCGATGCCATTCTTCGATGCGCCAACGGCGGCAATACCATCGGACGCACTTGAGGGCTTGCTTGAGGGAGGTCACCGGGATCGAGGTCAACAGCAGCCAGTGCACCGCCGCGGCGCCCTTGGGCGGGTACTTTTCCCGCAAGTCCACGGCCCAGAGCTTGATCGGTGGCTTATGCCGCGTCTGCGTCGTTTGCGGTGCGCTCAAGCTCACCTCCTTGAAGCGCACCTCAACCTTGGCGATCCGGGCGGGCAGCGCCGGTCGACCGGGAGCGGAGGGTTGGGTGCGGTGTTCCCGCTGGCGGGGTACGGGAATGGGGACCCGTTTGGCCAGCGGCGCCGCGGCTAATTCCTCGAAGAGCTTCCGATCCGATCCTTCCAGGCAGCGATCATACCTGGCCCGCACCAATAACTCGGCCTTGCGCCCCTGCTGGCACCGCCGCCGGTCGAATACCTCGAACATATCTCCCTCCCGATCGGTCACGTTGATCACCCGGGTTTCGGGGATCAGCGCGGCGATGCGGCAGGCGTCCGCATAGGCTTCCAACCAGCGATAGGATTCTTTCTCTTCGATCGGGCGAGCTGGGTCCTTGCCTTGCGCCGGCTCCGGGGCGTAACCGTGCAGCCGCAACACACCCAAGGGCAGTCCACTCTGCCCCCCCACCGCCAGGCAACTATGCAAGTCGAGTCCGCGGCTCTGAGCCCCGGTCTGATTACTCCCAAGCGGGCCCAAGCCTTGACAAGCCGAGCGGGTCGAGAAGTTCAACTCGGTGGTATCCTGCACGATCAGGACCGTCGATTCGCGCGCCATCCGGCGGATCGTCTGAGGGCGATGGCCCTGGAGCAGACTGTTCTGGTTCAGGTCCTCCCGCTGGTGGTTGAGAAAACGATAATACCCTTTAAGGGCGTGGCGATTGCCGCCGGTGGCTTGC
>DYKZ01000336.1 GCA_020722345.1 Anaerolinea thermophila
GTGCGCCGACGGTGCCAGCCAGAAAGCCCGGCCAGATAAAGTCCAGTTGTGGCGGTTCCTGCTGGAACGCCTCCATAATGTTGATAGCCATAATTGCACCTCCTGGTTAGGTGTGGTTGTGGTTAGGCGTCGCCGGGGCGGCTATCCCCGGCGTGCGCCGACTACATGCTCATCTCCGGCCCACGGCTGCACTCGATTTCTGCGGCCTGCTACTGCTGTCGCTGCGTATCCCGCCCTTCAAGCCTCTCCCACTGCTGCCGGTACTTGCCAAGGTCAGCGGCTTGGCGGTCGCCGGCGGCGCTGTAGGCATAGCGGGCGGTGCGTTGCGCATAGTCGTTCCAGTCGCGCCCCTCGTCCTTCTTAGGCCGGATGGCCGGTGCGCACTGGCGAATAGCGCCCTCGATGGCGGCTTGATCGTGGCCGGTGACGCGCATCCGCACGGCAATCATGGCATCCACGCGGGACAAGTCCACCTCGCCGCCGCGCTGCCGCTTGAGCACGTCGCGGTAATGCCGCTGATAGGCGATTACAGCCCCTTGGCTGGCCGTTCCGGGCGTCGGTGATGGGATAGCACGTTCTACCGGCTTCGGCGCTTCCTGCGCCTTCAAGGCGGCTTGCCGCTGATACTCGGCGTCGATCTGACGGGACAGTTCAAGTGTTTTTTGGCACTCGCGCCGCTCGGCCTTGAGCAGGCGCACCTCTGGATAGCTGCCGTCCTCTCGCCGATGCTTTGGCTTGCGGTTCTCGTAGCCTGGGGCGCGGTGCGGGTGGATGGCCCCCGATAGCTTCGGGTCGCCATATTCGCGATTCAGGGCAGCACTCAGGCGGTTGCCCACGTCCTTATCGTGGGCAGTCCCCAGCTTCGGCACGGTGATAATGGCCTGATAGTTGCCGGGGCTGGATTCCAGCACGACGGCAGGCTGGTAGCCGTCGCGGATAAGCCGCTCCAGCTTCTCACGGTTCATGTCGTCGATGAGGATGTGGTGCTTCTTGTCCGATAGCGGCGTGTAGTAGAGGTTTTCGCCTCGACGCTGTAGGCGCTGCATCTCCGGCGTACGCTGCTCGATCTCCTGCGGCGTAAAGCCCCTCGTGATGCCGTCCTTCTTGTCGAGGATGAAGGTTTGCTTCTTGCCGTCTGTCTGCATCTTGATTGACGTTACCCGATACCGCTCTGCGCCTACTGCTTCCGCGTACCTCTTGAACTGCTTTAGCTGCTCCGACGATGAGGATGAGGCATGGGCTTTCATCAACTGTCGCCTGCTGGGGCTGGACTATCCTGCACAACGGACTTTTTTCCACCTCCGCGCTGCACATAGCTTTTAAGAGTCA
>DYKZ01000337.1 GCA_020722345.1 Anaerolinea thermophila
GCATGGCGACCATAATAGACCAGGCGCCGGTGGACATGGTGCTCGTGGGGGATTCCCTCGGCATGGTGGCCCTCGGCTACGAATCCACCATACCCGTCACCATGGAGGAGATGCTCCATCACTGCAGGGCCGTAAGGCGCGGGGTGAAAAATGCCCTCCTTATCGGAGACATGCCCTTTCTCTCCTACCAGATATCCCGGGACGAGGCCATTAGAAATGCCGGCCGTTTTCTGAAGGAGGCTGGCTGCGCCGCGGTGAAGCTCGAGGGCGGAACGGGGATGGCGCCCACTGTGGCGAGTCTGGTATCTGCCGGGATTCCGGTCATGGGGCATATCGGTCTCACGCCCCAGAGCGCATCGAGCCTCGGGGGGTTTCGGGTCCAGGGGCGGGATCTCGCATCCGCGAGGCGCCTTTTCGAGGATGCCTCGGCGCTTGTGGACGCCGGGGTCTTCTCTCTCCTTCTCGAATGCGTGCCGACCGCCATCGCGCGGGCAATCACCGGGCGGGTCCCCGTGCCAACCATCGGGATCGGGGCCGGTCCCTTCTGCGACGGGCAGGTGCTCGTTACCAACGACCTCCTCGGGCTTTTCGAGAGGTTTGTGCCCCGGTTCTCCAAACAGTACGCACGGCTTGCCCCCCAGATACGGGAAGCCGTGGCCGGGTTCGCGGGAGAGGTGAGGGGCGGGGCTTTCCCCGGCCCTGAGAATTCCTTTTCAGGCGGGGAGGATATCCTGAAGGAGCTTTTCCCCGAAGGTTGACAATCCCGGGCCACGGAGGGCGGGAATCCGACCTTCCGGTCTGCCGGCCATTGGCACGGCCCATCTCGATGCGATTTTGCAGCAGAAAGGCCCCATGGCCTGGTTCCTCAGGAATATCTTCGATGATCGTGGCGGAGTGGCGGTGTAGCGGAGCCTTCCCATCTCAGCCGAGTAAGCTTATATATTGAGAGAGTGCGCCTGACGAGAGGATGGAGATGCAGTTCATTCGAGAACCATGCCAGCCGTACACAGCGGGGATAACGGAATCTACCGTGTTTCAGGGGGATGCGGGCGATGTCCTTGCGCGCCTGCCCGACCGGTTCTTTCGGTGTTGCGTAACTTCACCCCCTTACTGGGGCCTTCGTGATTACAAGGCAGACGGACAAATCGGGGCAGAGGACGATCCACGCCCCTACATCTCCCGACTTGTTGCCGTTTTCCAGCAGGTCCGCCGTGTATTGACTGACGACGGCACGGTCTGGCTGAACATCGGTGACAGCTACACCAGCGGGAATAGGGGTTAGAGTTATCGTCAAGTCTGGTGTACGGACTCGCT
>DYKZ01000106.1 GCA_020722345.1 Anaerolinea thermophila
GGTTGGCGGATAAGATTTGCACGTTCAAGACAAATGTTGCCCGGTAATGCTATAATCATTCTGACCTGTTCAACTTTTTGGACTCGTTGCCCCTATAACTTGGTGGACTTTTCTATCTTTGCCCAGGTATCCTTGAGTGTCACGGTGCGGTTGAAAACCGGTTTGCCGGGGGCGGAGTCGAGGTCCGCGCAGAAGTAGCCGGTGCGCTCGAATTGGAACTTGTCGCCTGGTTTGGCCTCTGCCAAGGACGGCTCGACAAAGCAATTTGTGAGAACTTCGAGGGAATGGGGGTTGATGATGCTGTCCAGGTCTTCGAAATCGTCCGGTTTGTCGGTGGTGAAGAGTTGCTCATATAAACGAACTTCGGTCGGGACGGCGTGCTGCGCCGAGACCCAGTGGATGGTGGATTTGACCTTGCGCCCGTCGGGAGCGTCGCCGCCGCGCGTGGCCGGGTCGTAGGTGCAGTGCACCTCGGTCACCGCGCCGGTTAGCGGGTCCCGTGTGACCGATGTGCAGGTGATGAGATATGCGTAGCGCAGCCGGACCTCGTTGCCCGGGTACAGGCGGAAGTACTTGGGCGGGGGCGTCTCGCGGAAGTCATCCTGTTCGATATAGATAACTTTCGAGAATGGTACTTTGCGCGTCCCGGCAGATTCGTCTTCGGGGTTGTTGATAGCATCCATCCACTCGACCTGGCCTTCGGGGTAATTGTCAATCACCACTTTGAGCGGATGCAAGACTGCCATACGGCGCTGGGCGCGCTTGTTCAAATCGTCGCGGATGCAGGCTTCGAGTTGGGCCATTTCGACCCAGGAGTCGTTTTTGGTCTCGCCGGTCTGGATGACGAAATTGATGATTGCCTCGGGTGTGACGCCGCGCCGGCGCAGGCCGCGCAGGGTGGTGAGGCGCGGGTCGTCCCAGCCGCGCACGATGCCCATCTCCACTAGTTTACGCACCTTGCGCTTGCTCATCATGGCGTAGGTCAGGTTGAGGCGCGAGAACTCGATCTGACGCGAACGGAACTCGTCCAGTTGTTCGAGGAACCACTCATAGAGCGGGCGGTGGATGGTGTACTCGTTCGAGCAGAGCGAGTGGGTGATGCCCTCCATCGAGTCGTTCTGCCCGTGAGACCAGTCATACATCGGGTAGATGCACCACTTATTGCCGGTGCGGTGGTGGGCAGTGCGTATGATACGGTACATGACCGGATCGCGCATCAGGATGTTGGGATGGCTCATGTCTATCTTGGCGCGCAAGACGCGGCTGCCTTCAGGGAACTCGCCATTCTTCATACGTTCGAGCAGGTCGAGGTTCTCCTCCACCGAGCGGTTTCGGTAGGGTGATTCGATTCCCGGCTTGAGCGCCATGTCTGCCTCGCCCCATTTGGCCTTGTGCAGGGTGCCGCGGCTGGCGCTCATCTCTTCGGGACTCTGGTCGTCCACGTAGGCCAGCCCCATCTTGACCAGCCGCACAGCCCATTCGTAGAGCCGGTCGAAATAGTCGGAGGCATAGGTTTCCTTGACCCACTGAATCCCCATCCATTGGATGTCTTCCTTGATGGCTTCAACGAATTCGGTCTCTTCTTTGGCGGGATTGGTGTCGTCAAAGCGCAGGTACAACTCGCCGCCGAATTCCTTTGCCGTGAAGTAGTCAATCAGGAAGGCCTTGACGTGCCCGATGTGCAGGTAGCCGTTCGGTTCGGGCGGGAGGCGCGTCCGCACGTAGTTGAAGCGGCCGGTGCGCAGGTCCTTGGCGACTTCTTCGAGAATGAAATTCGCGAGTTTGGGGGAGTCAGGGGCATCCATTTTGGGTTCCTTCCGGCGTATAATTGCGCCTACGAATTGTTTCAAAGCAGCAATTATAACAAAAGGAGCGCGGCATGGAGAATCAGAAACCGGCGAAAATTTTCCTGGGAACGTACTTCAACAAGGACATTGTCCTAAAATTATCCGGATTGGCAAAGGTATTCGCTTGGATTGTGGGAGTATTCTATGTGGTACAGTGGATGTTCCAGATCGGCAACTTCTTTCTGCAATATGCACGCGGTTTCTGGGTTGGTTTGGGCTTCATAGACATTGCCCAGAATTTGTTTTGGCTGTTCGAACAACCTTTGCGCGGACTGGTGTATTTTGCCGCGCTGCAGGGCGTGGCGCAGGTCTTGTTGATGATGATGGACATCGAGGAGAATACCCGCCGCGTCAGCCAGCCCTAGCCGGCCTCGCCGTCCCTTCCTGGACCGTTGGTCTGCGTGCCTCTAGACGATATTTCTTCTCGCGTGGTAGAATAACCGCCGCTGGTTGATGGGGGCTCGTCTAATGGCAGGACGACTGACTCTGGATCAGTTAATAGTGGTTCGAATCCATTGCCCCCAGCCTGATATATAGCGGTAGACCGCTCCATAGCCCCCATATCTGGGGGTTTTTGGTCGAAGGGCGCCCAACAAGAACATATGTTCTGTTTACATTTGCAGTAAAATTGCAGTAGTAGTCGGGGGTCTTGCCCTGAGGGATGAGACATTGCTTGTGCTGTCGGTGGTGGTGAGCCTGATCAGGCTCACCACCACTCTTTTCATCTTCCTCCTCGGAAAGGACAGGACCTATGACCATCCTCACCCTTGCCAATCAAAAAGGCGGCGTTGGAAAAACTACGACCGCTGTCACCCTTGCCCACGGACTAGCCCTGGCGGGGCAGCATACCCTACTGGTGGATCTCGACCCGCAGGGCCATGTGGCATTTGCTCTCGGCGTGGAAAAAGCGCCGGGGCTGTATCGGCTTGTAGCCGAAGAAGAGCCTATCGCAAACGTCACTGTATCTGCACGTGAGAACCTGGATATTGTTCCCGGCGAATGGATGAACCTGTTTTCAATGGCGCAAGTGGCATCATTAGGATGGCGCAGATGGCACCGGAGGGTGGCGCGGATGGCACCCATACAACTGGCGCGAATGGCACTCATAGGATGGCGGATTTGTCACCATTAGGAGGCGCGGATGACACCATTGGTTGGCGCGAGTGGCACAGCTTAAAGCACTTAAACACCTCCCAAAAATCACAAGAAAGAATCTCTCCCACCACCCAAGACAAGCCGGCGGCGGCTGTGCCGTCTTCCTGGGTTTTGCGGAAACTCTTGATCCAATCTCGTGTCCACCCGAAGGTTACAAAGGACCTGCTTGCGAAAAACGCCTCGGCCCAAGCCTTTGTGTCCTGGCTGCTCTACGCTTGCAGCCCGGCCGGGGAGGGGATTCAGAACCCTCTGGCCTACGCATTGGCGTCGCTGCGCGAAACGCCGGACCGGGGTCCGGGCGGCGCGTATGACCGACTGGCTGCCCTGCCTCCGGCGGAGTTGGTCCGGCTTGTGCGCTGGTCGGTCAAGCGAGCATCCAACAAGTACGCTTTCGATGCCGCGCCTTCCGGGAACGAATCATGGAACAGAACGATGGGAGCCTCTGAGCGTCATGCCATCCTACTGGCAATTCTCCTGGGGGAGGATGATGCAGACCCGACCTGGGAGCGAAAAGTCACCCAGATGTTCGTGGATGGAGAGGAAGTCCTGCACGAAACGGAGACCACGCGTACCCATCACTCTTGAGAAAGGGAGCACTTGAAACATGAACCGTATTTTTCTGGTCGGTAACATCACCGGCGACATCTACTACGACCGCCTGCGCATCAAGGGCGTCGAGCGGCCATTCCTGCGGCTCATCCTGATGTCCAGCCGCCCAAATTTCGTGGGCGGGATGCGCATCGTGCTGTGGGACGAAAAAGCCGAGTTGTTCTTCCCTTATCTTCAACGCGGCTCGGAGATTGCCGTGGTCGGTCATCTCCAAACCCGCCAGCACAAGGAAAAGTTGATTCACGAAATCGAAGCGGCCAACCTCATCCTGTTGCGCAAGGTGAACTGGGAATTCGGCGAACAGGAACGCCTGCGCCGCAACCTGCCCAAGCCCTCCGCCTCCGCCAATAATGTCTTCGTGGTGGGAGACATTGGAGAAGACATCTACTACGACATGTTCAAGCGCGCCAACGGGGATGGCAGTTATGCCTTCCTGCGCTTGATGCTCAATAATGAGCAATACCTGAACGGTCTGCGCGTGACCGTCCGCGGGACGCTGGCAGAACTGGCCTTTCCGTTCCTTCAGAACGGGTCCAAGATTGCTGTGGACGGCCACCTCCAAACGCGTGACCGGGAGACCGGCAAAAAGGTCGTGGAGGTGACCGCCGAGCACATCGCCTTCCTGGAAAACATCAACTGGTCGGCCGGGGAGGCTGCCCAGAAGTCTCGCGCTGAACAGATTACAGTCGAGGTGTGACATGGAATATGAGATTGAGATCCCAAAAGGCATTCTGCGCTGGGCGCGTATCATCCTCGCCATAATCGTGCTTGCAGGCTTGGTGCTCCTGGGGCGTTCCGTTTCGCCGATCGGCGAGGAGGGGAGGCCGCTGTTCCTGACCCCGCGCTTGGCGCGCATCACCGCCTACCAGCGGGATGCCAGGCGGTGGGTAAGTAATCTTCAAGGAATCCAAACCGACCTCAGCAAATTGATCTCAAATCCTCCTGGCGACCTCCTGGACTTGGACAGCCAGGCGAACCTGTTGTATGGGCGGTTGGTAAGCCTGCAAGCCGAAGTGGACAGCACGGCTGTCCCTCCAACGCTGGAAAGTCTTCACGCTGAGTTCGGGGAGGCAGTAGACGCGACTCTGGATGCCGCTATTAAAGTCGCGGGCTGGATCAGCGCGCCAACACCGGACAACCTTGCCTCGGCAGAAGATGCTTTGGATCAGGTTTCAATTATGCTGGAACTGCTGTATCAAAATCCCTGGGTACAGGTGGAGCCATGAGCCAGGAAGCCATCCGCATCCGCGAACTGGAAGCCAGCCTGGAGGCGCACCGCCTGCTGCTGGCTTCCAGTTCAACGCGGGCTGAGGAAGCCCGGGAGCAGCTATTTCGCATCGGCAGGGAATTGGGCGGCGAAGAGTTCGAGGATTGCCTGGCTGCACTTGGCGATCCGGAGAATATTCCCGCGGCTGAACTTGCCTCACAGGTGTTGAGTGTCGTCAGGAACCGGAAATTATTTCCCCGTCCGGATACTTTGGAAGGACAGATCGCAGAACTACGAAGGCAGGCTGAGGATTTGAAACGACAGCTGGATGTGCAGACCAAACGTGCCAGCACTGCAGAGAGTTCAGGGCAGGATCTGAAGAAACAGGTCGAAACGCTGGAGAAGAACCTTTCCATCGAACGCAGCAGGAATAAAGAACTTGCCGCGCAGGTTCCACCTCCAAAAACACTTGCTCCGCCAGTGGATTATTCCGAGTGGTTCATGGAATGGAGCCGGCACAAATCGTTTGAACAAAACAAGAAGATCATTGTCTTTCTGGGCGCAACCGGGCTTTCCCGACAGGCCGAGATCAAAGAGAAACTACCGAAAGAGACGGGGATGAAGGAGCGGGCGGTTTACGGCCACATTGAGGATTGTGTGGTGGCAAGTCTGATAGAACGGCGAGATGGAACCTCTCCACTCGGCCGTCCGACGGATATCCTCCTGCTGACCGAAAAAGGCCAGTGGACCTACACGCGGCTGACGGGCCGCACCGCCGTGCCAAGTGAGTATATTGGGCTGCTTAAGGCTCACAAGTCCAACCGGCAGACCAGCCTGATCCTGAAAGTCGGAGACCACTTCGAACGACTTGGCTATACCGTCCAGCGTGAGCCGGCCACCATCAAGGTGGCTGACAGCAATCACGTTTTCCAGCCTGACTTGATTGTTCAGAAAGATGACGAAACCTTTTACCTGGAAGTCGAAACAGGCGACCAGTTGGATCGTTCTTCGCTGGCGCAGAAATGGCAGAACGCCATGACTGTGGGCGGTGGATGCATCTGCGTCGCCGCGCCGCGTTCGAGTGTCATGACCACCCTCCAGAGTCACATCCTGGATTGGGGAACCGAACGGGGCAAGAAGCCGCGCCTGTACTTGACCAACCTGGAGAAACTGCGCAACTGCAAGCCGGGCGACAGCCCTTGGGCGCGCATCCGCTGACATGAGTGCAAAAATGCAGAGCAACCCGCAAAAAGGCCAGAAAACTGCCTGCAAAAACCCGCTTTTTTTGCATAAAGGGCTGATGTTCCTTAGGTGAGTATTTGCATCTTGCAATAATACCTTCTGGTACCTACTCCCGCCTTTCGGGGTGGCGTAGACTATGTTCCAGAACTTGTGCCATCGTGGAAGGTACCTAACTGTCGGTATTCACATAATCTTGCAGATATGTTGATAGTCGTCTTCGTTATTCACAAATAATGCATTAAGTGATAATATAAAGGTGTCTTGTTCACACAAGAGGAAATCGGGCAGTTATTATGAACCCTGAAGAGTTCCACAACAGCAGCGCCGGCAAGGTCATTCAGACCGAGAAGGGATACTTTGCTTTCGTGCCCAGTCCCCTGCCCTCCGATCTGCGCTGGTCCTTGGCGGTAGTTTCAGCCTTATCCGAGGCGGAGCGTGATTTGAGCAGGTTGAACACGCTTGCCGGCGCGTTCCCGTTCAACCAGACATTAATCGTGCCGTTTGTCCGCCAGGAGGCAGTCTTCTCGTCCCGGATCGAAGGCACGCGGGCTTCGCTTGTTGATCTGTATGCCTACGAAGCCGGCCCGATATCCTTTTTGGAAAAGGCTGACGATGCTCACGAGGTCTTCAACTATGTCCAGGCTTTGGAGTATGGATTGGAACGGGTGAAAACCCTGCCGGTCAGTTTACGATTGATCCGGGAACTTCATGCGCGGCTAATGCAGAATGTCCGCGGCAGTCTGTTGGCGCCTGGAGAGTTTCGACGCAGCCAGAACTGGATCGGACCAGCCGGCAGCACACTGGAAAACGCGACCTATGTGCCGCCTCCTGTTGAGGAAATGCTGGATACTTTGGATGCGATGGAAAGATTCATCCATACACCTTCACAACTTCCCGCCCTCGTGCGGACAGCGTTGCTCCATTACCAATTCGAAGCCATTCATCCCTTCCTGGATGGGAACGGACGAATAGGCCGGCTGCTCATCATCCTGCTACTTCACGAATGGCAGGTATTGTCCCATCCGTTGCTGAATCTGAGCGTGTACTTTGAAAGCCAGCGGCAGGAATACTATGCCCGCCTGCTGGATGTAAGCAAGCAAGGCGCATGGGATGAATGGCTGCGGTTCTTCCTGAACGGCATCAGCATGCAGGCTAGCAATGACACGGTCCGCCTGGAGAGCCTGCTCAGCCTGAGAGTAGATTACCAGGAGCGGACCAAGGCCGGCCGGCGACAAGAACGCCTTGAGCAGGTGCTTGACCTTGTCTTCCAGCGGCCGGTTCTCAATATCCGCCAAGTGGAAGCAGCGCTCGGCATTCCCTACGTGACGGCCGAGCGTTGCATCGAACGGTTAATGGAGACTGGGATATTGCGCGAGATCACTGGGAAGGCCCGCAATCGCATCTACCGGGCAGACGAGATCCTGGCTGTGATTGAGAAGTAAATTACAGGAGAATGATGCGATGAAAAAGAACAAGGAATGGTCATTCTGGAGAGGAGTGGGGACGATGTTTAAGATTCTCGGACTTCTCGTAATCGTTGCCTTGGTCGCGCCAATCGTTTACTTTGCCTGGCGCGCCGGCCAGCCGATGAGCATGCCCGAATACGATGGCCGCACTTACTACGAACTGCTGGCAGAGCGCCGGCAGGCGTATGCTGACCTGGCTGCAGAATACCAGACCAGCCATCCGAACACGGAGGTCAAAGTCGGCATGTGCTTTCAGGCCGAAGTTGCAGTAAGCTTGGTGAACACTCTGCCTTGGGCAGGTTTGTGCGCTGCTTCGGAAATTTTCCCGGCCTTAAGAATCTATGGGGTGAAATCGCAGGAGATGGGATGCGGCAACACGGGAGGCGCGTGGACGAATTTCCTGGATACTTGGTGGCATACGTTTGAGACACTTCTATATGTGGATATCTTCAGTACTCGTTCCCAAGGGCCCGTGCCTTATTGCCGCATTCCTGCGCCTTAAGTACGGAAACATTCTGCGGAAAGTTGGCTGCTTTTCGGGCGTTGTAGCATATCTTTCGATCCGAATTGCATACAGGTAAAACATAGCGCGCCTCCAGCCGCAACCAACTGGGCTGTCATTGCGAGGAGGGCGCTCTCCCCGACGAAGCAATCTCCTGTTATCTGGAGATTGCTTCGCTGCGCTCGCAATGACAGCATAACACAGAATCTTCGCGGTGATGATAGATTCTCAAGAGTAATACTATACAATCCGGCAGTCCAATGGATGGGCACCCTGCCTATCTTCCTGGATCTGCCGGAAGTCACCTTGGCGCATGGTTATCTCGAACCTGGCATGTCGCTCAGTGAGCAGAACCCATTGATCGTATGCGGTACGATGGGCGGCGAGCGAATCTTGCGCAATCGTTATGATCACCCCTGGTATGAACTATATGACGGAGAAAAGCCAGTGATCGTGGGATCATTGTAA
>DYKZ01000107.1 GCA_020722345.1 Anaerolinea thermophila
GAATTCCTGGAAACGGAGTTTCAGCGGCGGGACGCCGAACTGACCGCGCGGCTCACGGTAGTAGCGGCGGTGGGTCTGGTGCTCAGCCTGGTGACGGGATATTTCGGCATGGAGACCATCCTGCCCAGTTCTGGCGCGGGGCAGGCGGCACCCGCAGTGCTTCCCGCATGGTTGTCCTCGGTGCTATGGCCCAGCGACCTGCGTTCGTTGGGCGTGATCCTAGCGTCCTTTTTCGGCATTTTTTTACTGACCATCATCTGTTCGCGGCGGTTGACCCGGGGGATCGACTGGCTGGCCTCAATCGGCAAGAGGTTTGAACAGCGGCGGTTGATCCGGGGAATCGACTGGCTGACCTCAATCTGCAAGAGGCTTGAACAGCGACGGCGAAGACTGGGTGAGGAGAATTGAGCATGCCAGACTATTATCTGCGTATGGATGGGGTGAACCTGGCCAACTTTGTGCTGGATACCCAGTCCCTGAACATCATTCGCGGCGGGGGACTGCTCCTGCTGGACGCGGTCCGGCGCGTGGAGAATTATGCGAAAATCATGGGCATCACCCTGGAATCCGTGAGCACCGGCGCCAGTTCCGGCCTGTTCCATTTCACCGCCACAGATGACGATGCGGCATGCGCGGTGCGCGATGGGATAGTCACTCTGCTGCGCACGGATAATGAGTTGCGGCACGCCACCATCATGGTGGAGGTCTTGCCCGCCGAGGCGGACGCCGCCTTTCTCCCCATCCGAGAGAAACTGCTGGCGGTGAACCGCTGGGGGCAGATGCAGAGCCCCAGCCTGGCGGTGCCCTCCGGCACAGGTCAGGGGAACGGGGTCTGCGCGTTCGACCTGGTCCGGCCGGCCTTGAGCACGGCAAGAGGGCCTAAGGGAAAGGCCATCAGCGAGTCCGCCTGGCTGCGGCACGAGTTCGGCCGCAAGATGAAGCAGGACTTTTATGCCCAATGGACCGGGTTGCCCAAAGAAAAATTACCGGGCTTCACCAATGAATTTGAAACCTTGTCGGATGGTTCCGGCTTTGGCAACCTTAACGGCAAGATGGCGGTGTTCTATGTGGACGGCAACCGTTTCGGCAAGTTGCAGCAACAGTACTGCACCACCAAGAAAGCGCAGCAACAATTTGACCGCTTCATTCAGGGCAAACGGCGTGAGCTGTTGCAGGTGCTGATAACGGAATGCAAGGTTGACAGCGATTGGATGAATCACAATGAGCTACGCCTTGAGACCCTGCTTTGGGGAGGCGACGAGATCATCTGGGTGGCGCCGGCCTGGAAGGGCTGGTGGCTGGCCGCCCGGTTCTTTGCGTTGACGGCGGGCTGGAAGTATCATGGTGTCGATGCCGACGGCACAACTTTTTGCGAGACGCTGACCCACGCCGGCGGCCTGGTGTTCTGCCATCACAAGGCCCCCATTCATCGCATCACCCGCCTGGCCAAGGATCTGGCCGAGATAGCCAAGGGGGTGTCGCGCAGCAAAAATCTATTGGCCTATCAGGTGTTGGAATCCTTCGACCACCTGGGCACCGATCCGGCTCGCTGGCGCGAGACGCAATGTCCGCCGGGCGTCTCGGCGGATGCCCTGCTGGTGGCTGGAGAGAATCTGGCCACGATTGCCGGCGGGGCCAGGATGGTCCGGCGGGCTTTGCCGCGTCGCCGGCTTAATGCCATCGTCACCGCGCTATTTGCCAATGATGCGGCCATGCAGGACAAGATAGACGAGGCACGGGCCGTGGTCGAGCGGGAAGGTGGCTTGGCCAGCCTGAACGCCGTCCTGGCGGCTTTTGGCGGCGGCCACGCCGCCTGGTTGCATCTGCTGGAACTGTGGGACTATCTCGATCCGGAGCGTAAGGCATGATTCACCTTGAACTGACTGTAGAGCTTGTTATCCAGGGACCTCTCCTGTGCAAGTCGTCCGTGCCGGGCAACCGCGGGCTTGACGCGGTCATGGCCCGCAATGCCGCGGGCAGGCCCGTTATTCCAGGCAGCCATCTTGTCGGCAAGATGCGCGATGCCTGGCGCTGGCTTGATCCTGCCGGGAAGGAGAAAGTTTTGCGGACGTATCTTCTGGGTGAGCAAAATGATGCGGGTGATTACAACCCCAAACGCAAGGCCATCAATGTCGGCGATTTTGTCCTGACAACGGATGCAGGCAATGGGGTGCGGCATCGTATCGCCATTGATGAACAGCGCGGAGCAGCCGACACCGGCGCCATCTGTTTTGCCGAGGATCTTTTTTGCGCGGGTGGGGAGTATTGCTTCGAGGGGCGCATAACTTGCGTTGCCAAGAACGACAATCATGCCAGGAGCCTGCGCGGGACCATCGAGCGCCTGTTGCGCGCAATTCCCCAGCTTGGCGGCCAGCGCACCGTGGGGTACGGCCGTTTGCTCCGGGTCAGCGTGACGCAACGTACAAAAACATATGTCGAAATCAAGGAGCAGGACTGGGCCGATGGCCTGGATCTGTCCCTGCGGCCGCTGGCACCGTTTTGTCTCAGCCGGAAACGGCTGGCCAACAATATCTTCGAGTCCGACAGCGTTGTCTCCGGTGCGGTCCTGGCCGGTGTCCTGGCCTCCATGTGGCGCCAGATGCTGAAAAAAACGTCGATAGAAGAGATAGACGAAAGATTTGATCCGCACCGACCGGAGTTGGGGCGCTATTTCGATCGAATTCATTTCGGCTTTGCCTTTCCCGCGCCGGCCGGCAGCGTGGCCCGGCCGGTCCAGTGGCCCTTGTCGCTGGTGCAGGTGGGGGACGAGATGTATGACGTTGCCCTGCTGGACGGACCGCACCTGATCGCGGGAATGGCGCCGGCCTTTGCCGTGGACTGGAAGTCCTCCGGCGGCCTGGATGCGGCCTTTGGCTGGGCCGATGTGCGCAAGGAACTGCGGGTGCGCACCGCCATCGATCCGAAGAAACGTCGAGCCGAGGACGAGCAGTTGTTTGCCTATGAAATGATTGTGCCGGATGACCATGTCTGGCGGGCACGCATCCGTTTTCCCGAGGACATTCCGAAAGAGGAACGGCGCGCCATGTCCAGGCAACTGGCGGAACTCGTGCAGCATGGCCTGGACGGCATCGGCAAGACCAAGACCCACTTCGAGGTCACGGTCCAGGCGCCGGGTACCATTTCGGATAGCTGCCCTGGGAGCATGGATCCCGTGGACGGTCAGTTGTGGCTGCTGACCTTGCAGACTCCGGCCCTGCTCTGTGATCCATCGCAGCTGCATGAAGAAAGCGGCGCGGCGGACCTGTACAAGGCCTATGCCGAGACGTGGGACCAGCTTTCGGGCCGCAGCCTGACCCTGCTGCGCTATTACGCCAGGCAGGAGTTGGCCGGCGGGGAGTATCTGTGGCACCGGTTTCAGCACGGCGGAACCTACCGCCCCTGGCTGCTCACCTGCCCCGGCAGCGTGTTTGTGTTGCGGGCAACGAACCCGGACACAGCAAAAGCAAAAGAAAAGCTTCGAACCTGGCTCCGGCAGGGTCTGGAGCTGCCGTCACGGCTCGGCGCGGTGAGCTGGAAGACCTGTCCATTCCTGCCGCAACTGGGCTATGGCGAGTGCGCGGTCAATCTGGCCTGTCATCGGGAGATGGCGCCACCGGACTGCCAGTCCATTGCGCTGTTGACCAGCAAGGAGTCAACCCATGTCTAGTTCCAGAAAGCATGCTAGGAAACACCGAGGCGGCAAGCAGGCCGCAACGGGTCAGTCGGGCCGGCTGGCCGGGGAACGGCAGCGTGACGCTGCTAAGGATGGTGGAGAAATGGCGGGCGGCAATGAGCGGTGGCTGATGGAAGCCGTGTTGACCACCTGTTCCCCTCTGCATGTGGGCAGCGGGGAAAGACGCCGGGTTGCCCCCCAAGAATCTTCGCCCACGGACGAAGGCGGCGAGGTAGCCTTGGTGGTGACCGATGTGGCTGGGCGCGCCTGCATCCCCGGCTCCACCATCAAAGGTGCAGTGCGCAACCTGCTGAGAACAGGCGGCTGTCCGGACGTTGTGTCGGCGGCGCTGCTCGGCAGGCCGGCCATGGGTGAAAATGACAGCGGCGAGGGCGGCAAGGCCGAGTTCTGGGACGCCATGATTTGCACTGCGCTGCCTGAAAATCAACAGCACGTGGCGTCGTGGGATTTCGAGCGTCAGACCGGGATTGCCGCCTCGGTGGTGATTGATCGGGCCACCAATGCGGCGGCCCAGGGCTTGTTGCGCCAGTGCGAGTATGTGCCAGCGGGGGTGAAATTTCGTTTCCGGATCACCGGCGAGCATTGTTCCACCGAGGAGCTTGCCTGGCTGGTAGATGCCCTCAGGCATATCCGGCTGGGGGCCGGGCAGGACAACGGCTGGGGTCGAATGCGCCTGGAGGAGGCATCGCTGGTCATAAAAACCGTCCAATCCGCACAGCTACGTGACGGCAAAATGTGGTGGGAATGTCTGCATGATGTGTCGCAGGCAAGAAAACAGACAATCATGCAATCTCCTGGGATATCCGGAAGGGGTAATTGGCTGGCTATCGCAATGCGTCTGGAATTCGAAGGGTTCTTGCTGGTCAACGCTGCGCTGCGGCCGCAGAAGGGACAGCCGGACCACCAGCAGATCCGTAATCCCGATGGCAGTGTCCAACTGCCGCAACGCTCTCTGCGCGGACCAATCCGGGCGCAGGCTGAGCGGATCGTCCGCACCCTGGGCGGCAGGGCCTGCCGCCCTGACAAAGCACCTTGTCCAGCGGTGAAAAAAATAGCGGATCTGAAAGAGTTATGCCCGGTGTGCCGGGTGTTTGGCGCTGGAGGCTGGGCCACGGCGCTGGCGATTGACGAGATACGCCTTTCCGGGGCCGAGGTGCAACGGGAGTTTGTGGCCATCGACAGGTTTACCGGCGGGGCCTCGGCCAGCAAGAAATTTAACAGTAAACCCCTGTGGCAACCCAGGGCCGAGGTCCGTATGCGGCTGGACCTCGACCGGCTGGAATTCTGGGGGCTGGGCTTGCTGGCCCTGGTCTTCCGCGACCTCGCCGAGGGTGATATCCGTTTCGGCATGGCCAAACGCCTTGGCTTTGGCGCATGCAGCGCGCGCATTATCGCGTGCACGCTCCATGGCGATGGCGATGTCTGGGGCGGAAAAGCAAAAGAATACCAGCTTGAGGGCGGCGATTGGCAAACGTGGCCAGAGGGACAGTGGCACAAGCTGGTGAATGATGCCGTCAGTGCTTTTCATGAGTACGTGCAGAAGGACAAGGAAACCCGGCACGCAGAGAATATGCAGGCAGCGGAGGCTTGATCATGACCTTTCACAACCCCTTTCATTTCCTTCCCAGTCGCCAGGACGGCAGCTTGCAAGACCTGAACGCCCAGGATTTCAGAAAGGGGCGATGCGGGCACGTGACCCATGATCGCTACCTCACCGGCCGGACCGGCGCTGATGAGCAGACGGAACCATACTACTCCGGGCGTCTTGTCTGCCGATTGACCACCGAATCGGCCACGGTGGTGGGGGGCGAACAGCAGCAAGCTGATTTGGCGCATGGCCATGGTCAGTTCCGGGAGGTCCGTCCGTTTAAGATTGCGGACGAGCCGGCCATTCCTGATGCGAGCCTGCGGGGTCTGCTGGCATCCCTGGCCGAGGCGGCCTCCAATTCCGCCCTGCGGGTACTGGAGAATGAGCGGCTCAGCGTCCGGCATACGGCCGGTGGGGGTCTGCCATACCTGGGCATGATTGTTCGTCCCGAGGGACAGCAAGGCTATTCCCTGCGTCCCCTGGCCCTTGGGCATTACCCTCTTGGTACAAATGCCGCAGGATTACCCAGGCTGACCGCTTTGGATCGGCAGCTTTTCCCGGATACCCTGCTGACCCAGTATGTCCCGATGCGGGTCTATCTCAATAGGTATCAGAGAAAGAACTTGCCAGCGAATCTGCCCAAAGAGCTGGAGGTAGTTCCCGGAACCTTCCTGGCGGACCCGCGCCTGACCGCTTCTCCAGAAAACAACAGGCAATACTGGTATATGCGCTTGGCCAAAGTGTCGGTGAATTGTGCTAACGGAAGGATAGATGGGGCAGGGCTGCACCGCTCAAGCAATACCAGGAACGGGATAAAATATTATGCCGTCACCGCGCGGGAGGGGGTGGGTAACCCCATTGATGCGGAGCAGTACAAGCAACTTGCACGGTACAATCCAGACGAGGCCGCGCGGTACACCCGGGGTCTTCTTCGCGTGCTGGGCATTGCGGGTAGGCACAAGGAGATACCCACCACCAAGAAGCACGAACTGTTTATCCCCTACCCGGACGGCGCCGAGGCCTTGCTTCCTCTGCTTGACGCCACCGAGGCAGTGAATATTTTCCATGCGCTGGCAGACCAGCGCACCATCGCGAAAGACAACCTGCCCTTCCATCTCCAGGGCTCGCAGCAGCGGGTGACGCTGTATCTGCACAAGAAAGATCGGCCGGGGGTACGGTTGAGCGACGGGGATGTGGTGTTTTTTCGTGCAAGTCAGAATGGGAAATCGGTCCGGGTTGACGAGGTGGCCATCTCAGCCATCTGGCGCCGTGCGGTTGACGGCACGACCCATGATTTTTTCCGCGAGATCGATCCGGAGTTGCTTCCCATGAATCCGGCCCGGACAAAGATCAGTCTGGCCGAGCAGTTGTTCGGCTTTGTCGAGGACGGCAAGAAGGGCAGCGCCTTGGCCGGCCGTGTACGCTTCAGCACCGCCCTGGCGGCTCCGAACCAGGATGCCCCCTGGCTGCCAGCCGTGCCACTGAAGATTCTTTCGTCCCCCAAGCCGCCGAGTCCGTCCCTGTATTTTCGCCATAAACGGCAAGATGCCGGCAATGGGCCGATACGTAAACAACAGTTGACCAAGAAAGAGCATTGGCCCCAGGGACGCAAGTACTACCTGCATTCCCAGGCCCAGCCAGTACCGGACACCGAGCAGCTCCCACCCTGGAAAACCCGACATCCCAATGAATTTCAAGGCCAAAAGGCGCGGGTCACCCCCCTGCGATCCGGTTTGCGCTTTTATTTCCATATTGATTGCGACAACCTGTCGGCCACCGAGTTGGGCCTGCTGTTATATTGTCTGCAACCCAGCGACGCATTCCGGCACAAGCTGGGGATGGGAAAGCCCATTGGTCTGGGCCGGGTGCGCATAGAGCCGGTGGGCTGGTTTGAGGTGGATCGCGGCGCGCGATACCGTTCGACGGATATTTTCACCGTCCACCGCTACACCTCGTATTGGCTGGCCAATGCGCCAAACGAACCACGTGATAACCCTGCAGGGAACGAATGGCATGTGCAATATGTTCGCGAGGCCCAGTGCCTTGAGAACAAGAAGATACGTAAGGGCGACGATTGGGCGAAGCAATTGCGTGACGCGGCGGAGCAGCAAATCACAACGCGTTTTCCTGACATCCAACGTGCCATCACCCTGCTGGGCGAACCAAGTAACATTCGAGTCCCTGTCCACTATCCGCAACTGACAGGGGCAGACGACGAAAGGGATTTGTTCCGCTGGTTTATGCAAAATGAAAGAAATGGCGCGCAATATCTCAAGCCGATCACGAAAAACACATCGGAAATCGACAGACTTCAGGAAACCCCATAGCCTGGAACCAGACCCCGGCCTTGCCGTTGCCGGCCGATCAGTGAAAGGTGCCATGGTGCACCTTGTGAAAGCAGAATTTCACTCATGGGAACCTCGAAAAATTGTTCTTTCGCCCGGCGACTGTGTTCCTCGCCTGCCTGCCACCGGGCAGATCGGTCAAAAATGCTCACATACAGGGAGTATGCTCCGCTTTTCAGCCTTCTTGCGCCTTGCCATCGAACGAAATTTCTAATTTTTCAAGGTTCCCCCATATGTGATCCTGTTGCTTTAAGGAAGCAAAACAGCCTCGCCTGCCTGTTTGATTTTGCACGATAAATTTTTCTTGACTATCTCCGTCCTTTGGCATTTCGCTTGCAAAAGGCAAGCAGGATAACGAAGGCTTATGTGCAAATTTTTTTGCTGAAATTTGTCATGTCCTGGTTGAATAGGGAGGATGCATGGGCCAACTGACTATCCCCGGTGAAACCGGTCAGGTTTCGGACGGGTTTCATACCTTCGATGAACTCTACGCCCATCGCTGCCGGCTGTTTATTGCCCTGATGCAGCTTTTACCAGAATTCGCCTGGTGGTCGCGCCGGCACCACGACGGCGGTATGCCGGAGGGCTGGGTGATCGCCGGCCTGGATCTGCCGTCCGGCGCCGTGACCTATCATCTGCCCGAGAGTGATGTACCCCTGCTGCGCGTGGCCCAGGTGCGGGAGATTGAAACCGCTCCGCCCTGGGATGGACACAACAGTCAGGATGTGCTGAGCAGGTTGGAGCGCTGGCTTCTTCTGAAACGCGGAGATGCTCAATGAAATATCGATGAATCGACCATGATCCCGCTGAAAAAACCCGATCTGCGGCGTTACTTCAATTTTCCAGTCACTGC
>DYKZ01000338.1 GCA_020722345.1 Anaerolinea thermophila
TGCTGAGCTGCCGCGCATCGGTACGGTGCTGACTGTGTCGCTGGGCTATGCCGAAACCCGGCTGGTGTCCTTGGGGCGTTTCATCGTCGATGAGGTCGAGATCCGCTCGCCGCCCGCGACGTTGACCGTCTCGGCCAAGGCCGCCGATATGGTCGGGCCGTTTCGCAGTCCCAAGACGCGCTCTTGGGAGGCCGCCACGCTCGGGGCCTTGGTCAGCACCATCGCGGCCGAGCATCGCTATGAGGCCAAGATTGATCCTGACTTGGGTGCCATCCCGGTTCCGCATCTGGACCAGACGGCCGAGTCGGACATGGCGTTGCTGACGCGCCTCGCCGCCAAGCACGATGCGGTCGCCAAACCCGTCGCTGGGTTTCTGGTGCTCGCGCGCCAGGGGGCGGCCAAGACCGTCACCGGGCAGGTGCTGCCGACGCTGCGGCTGGAACCTGAGCAACTGGCGCAGTGGCGCTACCAGCACAGTGCGCGCAAGCCGGCTGGCACAGGTAGTGCCCAAGGAGAAAACGGCCAGTCGCCGCCGCAGGTCAGCACCGGCGGCGCACGCGCCTACTGGTGGGACTTCGAGAAGGGCGAACGTCGGGAAGTGACCACCGGATCGCCGCCTTTCGAGGAAGTCCGCTACGTCCACGCTTCTGAGGCCGAGGCCAAGGCGGCAGCGGCCACCCGCAAGAACACCGGCGAGCGCGGCCAGGGCGAACTCAGTTTCAGCCTGCCGGGCGATCCCAGGCTAGCGGCAGAAGGCCGGCTGTTCATCAATCTGCGTCCGGGCATCCCCACGGACTGGCGCATCAAGCGCGTCGAGCATCGCCTCGGTGCCCAGGGCTACACGACGCAAGTCGAGTGCGAGCGCTTCACCGCTGCACCCGTTCCCATCACTGCAACCGAGTAAGGAGGCCACCGTGCCCGAAAAAGATCCTTCGACCTACGGCCTGATCACCTATCTGTGGGTGACGGGTCTGGCCGCCTGGGGCGGTCTGGTGAGTTTCTACCGCAAGGTCAAATCCGGCGAGACCCGTGTCTTTAACGTGGTCGAGCTCATCGGTGAGATCGCCACCTCGGCGTTTGCCGGGCTCATCACCTTCTGGCTGTGCGAGGCCGCGCAGCTCGATCCACTCGTCACGGCGGCACTGGTAGGCGTCTCGGGCCACATGGGTAGTCGCGCGCTTTACCAGTTTGAGCGCTGGGCGCAGACGCGTCTGGGCAATGCCACCGACAACAAGGAGCGGCCATGAACGCCATCGAACAGATTCTGAATGACATCTTGCGCCGCGAGGGCGGCTACGTGAA
>DYKZ01000339.1 GCA_020722345.1 Anaerolinea thermophila
ATTTGGTGAAACTGGCATAGGGTGATCTAGGTTTTCTCCGCCTCAGGCGGGTGCTTCAGGTTGCCACCACGCGGCTCAATTCATCCGCGTGTCCCTGCATACCCAGCCAAGCGGTCAGGCTGCTCACATTCACAATAGATTCCGTGCGCTTGTAGCCACGCATCGTGCGATAGCGTTCTTTGACGCGTTGCCCAATGATCTGCTCAGTCACATTGTTCGTGCCGTCCAACTTTTCACCCTTGGGACCACGCCACTTTTGATAAAAGGCCAAGCGCGCCCAATTCTCCGACCAATCCAAGGTCAACAACCGCATGCGATACCACATCGTCGCTCGATGTCCTTGTGTCGGTGGTCGGGCATATTGATACCGTGCCGCCAGTTGCTCCATTTGGCTTTGACCATCTGCCGGGAGACGGGTAACGACGCACTCGACCGTTTGGATATCTTCCAGAAATTGGTCAACCGTTATCCCTGTGCCTTGCAGTTCAGGGGGCACCGGATCTGGATGCTCCAGGGCTTTCTCACCCAACGCTCCGAGCAGGTCGTGCACATTGCGATTCACATGCGCTCGGCAGATCTGATGCTGCAAACCCAGGTTATCCGCGACGGTTTTCAATCCGTCGGCATCATCGGTGACCAAGATTTCGGCGCCGACCATACGCGCAATGTTCCGAATCCAACGCTCGGCATGCTGGGCGGACTCCGATTGCACGATTTCAAAGTCCAAAGGTTCGCCGGTCAGAATGGCGGTGGCGACGGCAACCATTTGATCTTCGCCATTGCACTTGACATGGGTGAAATCCATCCCAAGCACCTTGACCTGGCCGGCCTGCTGTTGGAGCCATTGCTGGCGCAGCCGAATCGCTTGGCGTCCGGCGGCTTGGACATTTTCGTAGACGGTGGTCTTGCCGAGAGAGAACCCCAAACTTTCCAGGAGGTCGCTGACACCCTGATAACTCAAGCCGAGAATGTAGAGCAAGACACTCAAGCCTTTCAAGGTATCCGATTGCTGGTTATGTGAGACGCCTGTGGGATAGACGCGGAAAGTCTGCTGGCATTTCAAGCAACGATAGCGACGCGCGGTGACTTGGTGGAAGCGGGTATCGCGCAAAGGCTTGGGGACATTGAGTGCATGTTCTTTGAAATGGGTGCCGGTGCATCTTTGCTTTGGATTCTTGGGATCGCGCCGTGGGCAGCGCGTCGGGGGTTCGAAGTGCAAGGGTTCGACTTTGGGTAAGCGGACACTGAGATGCATTGGGCCACTCCTGAGAGAGATACCTGATTCTATCTACTTTGCCC
>DYKZ01000005.1 GCA_020722345.1 Anaerolinea thermophila
CCTTCGTTGCCTTTGTGTCCTTCGTGTTTAAAAAGGTTTTTGCAGTGGACTCATGCTTTAATTTTGGGAAAACCACCGGGCGCGTTTACAGCGCCCAGGCCAGCATCAGGCCAAAGATGGCAATGATGAGACCGAGGTGGAGCAGGAGGTTGCTTTCGCCGAACCAGCCGGGAACAATGAACTGGACAATGAAATTCGCCACGATCAGCGCCAGCCCAATGAGCGGCAGCAGCCCTTTGCGGGGGGCAAAATACTCGGAGGCTTTGTCAAGCAGTTTACTCAGCCATTGGATCATGTTCGTCCTCCTTTTCGATGGGCGCGCCGGGTTTTACCTTCCAGGCGCTAAATTGCGCCGCCAGCCGGCCTGGAATTCGCCCCTTGAGGGTGACACCGCTGCGGCGATGTTCGATCTGCTCCACTTGCCCGAACTCGTGGAAGAGCGAGATGAGTTGTCCCTGCTGGTAGGGGAGGTGGACGTGGATGGGGATGAGGCTGGCGTAAAGGGTGTGGCGCACCAGGCCAATTAGTTCCTCCATCCCCTCGCCAGTGCGGGCGGAAATTGCCACAGCCTGTGGAAAGGCGCGCAGGGCGGCGCGGGCAGACTCGGGGTCCGGCAGCCGGTCAATTTTGTTCAGGGCAACAATCACCGGGATGTGCGCCGCCCCAATTTCATCCAGCGTCTGCTGAACGGCTTCGGCGTGGTTCATGGCGTTCGGGTGCGAAATGTCCACCACGTGAATGAGCAGGTCGGCCTCGGCGATTTCCTCCAGCGTGGCGCGGAAGGCGGCCACCAGCGTGGTGGGCAGTTTTTGGATGAAGCCGACCGTGTCGGTGAAGAGCGCCACCTCATTGCCCGACAGTTCCACGCGGCGGGTGGTGGGGTCGAGGGTGGCAAACAACTGGTCGGCCACATAGACGTTTGCGCCGGTCAGCCGGTTGAGCAGGGTGGATTTGCCGGCGTTCGTGTATCCCACCAGCGAGACAGTGGGCAGGCGCGAGCGTTTGCGCTGGACGCGGTAATGTTCGCGGTGGGCGCAGATCTTTTCCAGTTCATCCTTCAGGCGGGAGATTTCCTTGCGGATGGCGCGGCGATCCACCTCCAACTGGGTTTCGCCGGGGCCGCGCAGGCCGACTCCGCCCACCGAGCCGGCGCGCCCGCCTCCGCCGCCCGCCTGGCGGGCGAGGTGGGTCCAACGCCCGGTGAGACGCGGCAGGTAGTATTCGTACTGGGCGAGTTTGACCTGCAACTGCCCTTCGCTGGTGTGGGCGTGCTGGGCGAAGATGTCGAGGATGACAGCCGTCCGGTCGAGGAGGCGCACGTTTTGACCGAGCGCCTCTTCGAGTTCGCGTTGGTGGCGCGGGATGAGTTCTTCGTCGAATACAATCACGTCGGCCAAGGTCTCTTCGGCCAGCGCCTTGAGTTCCTCTACTTTCCCGGAACCGATCAGGGTCTGCGGGTTGGGGCGATCCAGTTTCTGGGTCAGTTCGCCGACTACTTCCAGCCCGGCGGTATCGCACAGCCGGGACATTTCCGCCAGCGAATCATCCAAGGTAAGAATGTGATCCTGACCATGGATTTCCACACCGACCAGGAAGGCGCGCTCGCGCGGCGCTGTCGTGGGTTGGGGGGCGCGCTTGGGCATATCAGTCCGTCTGCCTCGGCTCCACGTTGAACAGCCGGGCGATCTTCGGGTCGGGTGGTTCGGAACGCAGCGGCAGCAGGATGTGGAATGTGGAGCCGGGACATTCCTTTTCGTCGTAGCCTTCGGATTCGACCCAAATCGTCCCGCCGTGGGCCTCGATGATGCCGCGTGCGATGGGCAGTCCCAGGCCGGGCCCGCCGCCCTTGAATTTTGTCTTGCCGCTCGAATGGAGCAGGGTATTCCCCAACTGACCAAACTTGCCAAAAATGATTTCCTGATTGTCGGGAGAGATGCCGATGCCGGTATCTGAAACAATCACCTCGATGAATCCTGGCAGGCTCCGCCCGGAGATGGTGATCCTGCCTCCGTCGGGCGTGTACTTGATGGCGTTGTTGACAATGTTGCGGAAGGCCTGAAAGATCCTTTCGGTGTCGGCAAAGAACATAACGTCGCTGCCGGGGAAAGCCTCCACTTCTAGGGTCAGGCGGCGGCTCTTGACTGTCTCCTCTACTTCCTGGCGGAGAAGGTCAATGATGTGGTTGAACCATGTCGGTTGGAAGTTGAGCGAGAGCAGGTTGTTATCTATCAGCGACACGTCAATCATATCGTCAATGATCGCGCGCAGGCGCTGGATGCCGCTGTTGACTCCCTCGATGAGCGCATCCACCTGTTTGTTATTTTCGCCGCCGATCATATCCCGCATCATGGCGGTGTATCCCTCCACGAGCGTCAGGGGGGTTCTTAACTCATGCGCAGCAACCGAGATGAAACTGGATTTGCTCTGGTCGAGCCGTTCCATCTGCGACTGGACCTTTGTCAGTTCATTGGAAATATAAGCCACGTGTTTTTCCATCTCGTAGCGGGCGGCCTTTTCCAGGGCATAGGTGAAAACCGGCAGAACCGCGCCGAGCAGTTCCATGGCATCCGTTTCGCTCAGATCCTCGCGCGCAATTTCGTAGTTCGTCATCAACATGCGGTTGAGGATAGTTGACATGTTCTTTTCGCCGTTGCGCAGGTCGCTTTGCGTGGGAGTATTGGCCCACTCGTAGAGGATCGTGTCCACCCAGCCCGGGTCGCCGGTGACGACGGCCTGGGTGAGCAGGTCGTAGAAGCGCTCCAGTTGGGCTTGGAAGTTCTCGCGCACGTCTGCCCCGCGCGCCATGCTGTTGGACACGCGGCGGATCCAGGCTGGCCGAATCTCGACGAGAATATCTGAAATATTCATTGGGACAAGTTTAAGTCAGGTTGCGTTTTTTAGCAATTGCATTTTGATATTATTGACTCTACTGCAAAAAGGTTGTTGCACCGCGCAGCAGGCGAAGACTGCCAGGAAAATGCAAAATCACAAATCATTATTCAAGATAATCTGCGTCGTGGTTCAACATTTTCAAAGCGTCCTTGAATTTCCTTCGTTGCCTTTGTGTCCTTCGTGTTTAAAAAGGTTTTTGCAGTGGACTCATTATTTCCCCATGATCCAAGCCTGCAATGTCCTGCCAACCGCCTCCAGGCTCTCCGGCGAAACTTTATCCGCGGTGTCTGCGCCCGTATGCCAGTAGGGATAGTCGAAGTCTATGATATCCACCGCTGGGATCCCCATTTCCAGGAACGGCAGGTGGTCGTCCAGGATGCTGTATTTTGCGGTGGGGATGAATTGAGCGTATCCCAGGCTGGCAGCCTGCGCCCAGATTTCTTCGGCCAGCGTCCGCGAGGAATTCAGTTCGATGTAAAGGTTTAAATCCGCATCGCCAACCATGTCCACAATGACGACTGACTGCGGCTGGACGGTAAGTTGGGCGGCAAAGGCGCGCGAACCCATGATCCAGTCGCGGCCCTGGATGTTGCCGTTATCTTCGGCGTCGAAGAACACCAGCCAGACCGGCGCGCTGGCGGAGGGGAGGACGCGCGCCAGTTCCAGCAGGACGGCCACCCCCGAGGCCCCATCGTTCGCTCCCGTGACCGGCTGGCTGCGCGCCGGACCCGAATCCTGGTCCGCGTAGAGACGGGAATCGTAGTGCGCCCCGAGCAAGACTTCCGGGGCTGCGTCCGGGTTGCCGCGGTAGGCGAGAATGTTGCGAACCGCGAAGCCATTCCATTCTGTGTCCTGGAGTTCCACGTTCCAGTGGTAGCCTTTCAATTTGCTGACGATGTAGTCCACAACCTGGGCGTGAGCCTCGCTCCCCGGCAGGCGCGGCCCGAAGGACACTTGGGCGAGGACGTGCTCGTAGGCTTGCTCGCCGTCGAACGTGGCGGGCGGGGTCTGCCGGGCGAGGAACAATCCGAGCGCCCCGCCCACGAGCAGCAGCAACAGAAAGAAGAAAATTAATCGTCTTCGTGTAGTCATTATGATAAATCAATTCCTTTGATGACTCTACCGCAAAAAGGCTATTGCACCGCGCAGCATGCGAAGACCGTCAGGAAAATGCAAAATCACAAATCATTATTCAAGACAATCTGTGTCGTGGTTCAATATTTTCAAAGCGTCCTTGAATTTCCTTTGTTACCTTTGTGTCCTTCGTGTTTAAAAAGGTTTTTGCAGTGGACTCTTTGATGAATTCGTCGAGGCTGGCGCGGGCGCGTTCGGCGTAGAGCCGCGAGCGGTCGCGGCGGCCCAGCCGACGGTCCAGAGCGAGCGGTGGCAGGATGCCAAAGTTGGCCTTCATGGGCTGAAAGTCCTTCAATGCGGCGTGGCTGATGTAATGGCACAGCGCTCCCAGCATTGTGTCAGACGGCAGGCTAATCGGCGGCTCTCCATGGAACAGGCGGGCGGCATTCCAGCCGGCCAATAGGCCGGTGGCAATGTTGCCCATGTAGCCTTCCACGCCGGTGATCTGGCCTGCAAAGAACAGGCTTGGCCGCGAACGGGCCTGGAGGGTGGGCAGCAATACCTTGGGCGCGGCAATGAAGGTATTGCGGTGCATTTGCCCATAGCGGACGAATTCGGCGTTTTCCAGGCCAGGAATCATGTGGAAGACGCGCTTTTGTTCCGGGTAGGTCAGGTTGGTCTGGAAGCCGACGAGGTTGTAGAGACTGCCTGCCAGGTTGTCCTGGCGGAGTTGTACGACGGCGTGCGCGCCCCTTCCGGTGCGCGAGTCCCTGAGGCCAATCGGGCGCATGGGACCGAATGCCAGCGATTGCGCGCCGCGCCGAGCCATGATTTCCACCGGCAGGCAGCCCTCGAAGAATTTATCCAGCCCGGCGTTGACGCCCTGCTCGATCTCTGCTTCGAACTCACGCAGCGGGATGCGCTCGGCACTGAGCAGGGCTGCGACAAAGGCCTCATACTCCTCTTTGCTGAATGGACAGTTGATGTAGTCGCCGTCTTCCTGTTCGCCCGCCCCGTAGCGCGAGGCGCGGAAGGCGATATTCATGTTGATCGTGTTGGCGGCAACGATGGGGGCGATGGCGTCGAAGAAGTAGAGATGCTGCTCGCCCGTGAAATCGGCGATGGAACGGGCCAGCGCCTTGGAGGTGAGCGGACCCGAGGCCAGGACCACCAACCCGGCAGGGATTTCTGTCACTTCCTGACGGGCCAGTTCGATGTTTGGGTGACTCAGGATGCGCTCAGTGACCAGGCAGGAGAACTTCTCACGGTCAACCGCCAGCGCGCTGCCGGCCGGCAGGGAGGCAGCCTCGGCGCATTCGAGCAGGAGCGAGCCGAGGCGGCGCAGTTCCTCTTTCAGCACGCCAGACGCCCGGTCTGGGAGGTTCGAGCCGAGCGAATTCGAACAGACCAATTCGGCGAGGTCTGCCGTCTGGTGGGCGCCGGTCGAGAGCGCCGGGCGCATTTCGTAGAGACGGACGCGCAGGCCGCGTTGGGCCGCCTGCCAGGCCGCTTCACTGCCTGCTAGCCCGCCTCCAACAATCGTTAGGTCGGGGGTGGTGTTCACATCAGAATTTTACCATTTACGCCTGATGTGAATTTGATCTTGAACTCAACCACGAAGGCTCGAAGTCACTAAAAGGGGAGAGGAAAGGTTTCGACTTGAGGACATTTCCAGCCAAATTCGTGTCCCCGTGACTTCGTGGTAGAAATCTTTGGACTTTCTGAAGCATTTCACATCAGATGTCATTTTGAATCCAGCCGAACGTCCGGGCTTATCGAAGGCGAAAAAGGTTTTTGGTACAGCCGAATAATTGCAGAATGTTCTTCTTATGTACTATAATGCCTCCAAGGAGCTCCAGATGCCAAAGAGCACGTTGGAAGTTCAACTGAGCGAAACCTGTCAGTTGACGGGCGCAGAATGGGCCGTCTGGCTGGAGCGTGACAAGGAGTGGGGGGTGCGCGCCTCCTATCGCTTGGAAGGCCGCCGGCGGACTGCGCTTCTGGCCTATTTGGAACTTGCCCCGGTAAGCGGCTGGATCAACGGTTCGTTGGCCGGCAACCGGAGCCGTTCCCGTAAACTTTCCCCTCAAACGGGACTTGCAACTGAAAAACTATTCATTTTCCCCGACCAGGTGACGCAGCGGGTGATCTTAGTGGGTGCCTCGGCTTTGACAACCGCCGCGCAGCGGTTTTGGCGTGTGGTGGCGTTGGGCGGCTATCCCCAGCCCCTGCTGGACCTCGCGCCTGCCTCCGGTCCGATGGGCGCCGGGCTGGGGGCGGGTTTTCACCTGCCCGATGCACTCGACCGGATGCTGGACAGTCTCCTGCAGGCTGTCGGCAGCCCCGCCGGTTGGATGGCAATCCGCTCCGGCGATTATCTGGAGGTCAAAGCCTGTGCTGGCTGCGCCAACTACCGGCCAGGCCGTATCTCAATTGAGACCAATTCCCTGCTGCGCGAGATCGTGCAGGAAAAGCGCGGGCGGGTGGTTGCAAAAGGGGAGCCGGCGTGGGCGCTGGTGCCGCGCGACCCCGGCCGCGCAGAGGCGCATTACTGGCTCGGCCAGCCGCTCGTCATTGGGCAGCGCATGATCGGCCTGCTGGGACTATGGTTCACGAAGGCCTTATCCAGGCAGGATTTGGAGAGAATCAAAAAACTGGTTGCCCAGATGGCCCCCTCCGTGGAAGCCAGCGTCATCTTCTCCGATCTGTCCAGCCACCTGCGGAGGATGGCGCTGCTCAACGATTTCTTCGTCACCATTTCATCGGCGGTCAATGTCGAGAGCATCGTCCACAGGACTTTTGCGCTTTTGCAGCGCGCCTTTGAGACCGAGCGTGTTATCCTGCTCGTCATCGCGCCAGACAGCGCCGATGTGCACCAGTATTACCTGGATGATAATTCGGCCATCGTTCATCAGAACGCTTCTATGGACAATCCGTTCTTCCTGTTGCTGTCGAAAGGGGAAACCTTCCGCAGTGATTTACTTGATGCAAATGTGGCCTACAGGCCTTTTTATCCGGGGTCGCACTCGGCCATTATCGTCCCCCTGAAATATCAACAGCGATTGATTGGCGCAGTTGGGCTGGAGAGCGCTAGGGAGAGCAATTTTACGGTCTATGACGAGCACTTGATGGCAGTCATTGCCGGCCACCTTGCCAGTTTGCTGGAGAACAGCCGCCTGCGTCAGGAGGCAGAAGCGCGGGCGCGCAATTTGGGTTTGATTCATGAGGTTGTCGAGCGGACGATTGGTCTGACCGACGTGGAGCAGGTCGCCCAAATTGCCGCCGAACTGACTGCCAAGAACTTTGCCTATGAACTGGCCGGCATCGCCTTGGTTGACCCAGACGGCAGTTTCAAACTTGCCGGTATCGGGGGCGCTGCGGCCGCAGTTGTCAAAGAGTCCCTGCGCAGCCAGGCGAGGGGGATTCGGCAAGGGATCGTTGGGCGCGTCGTAGCCACTGGGCAAAGCATGTTGGTCAACAATGTGAAAGAGGATCCATTCTATTTACCCTTGCCTAACTGGGAGGCCTGCTCCGAGATGTGCGTTGCGCTCAAGGATGGCGAGGTCGTCCTTGGGGCAATAGATGTCGAAAGCCAAAAGACCAATGCATTCACCCAGAATGATCTGCTCCTCCTGGAAGCGCTGGCCGGCATTCTTGGCGGAGTGATTGCCAGCGCCGGACAGTACCAGAATTTGCGGGCTACGGTCAACCAGTTGCAGGCTGCCCGCATGGAATTGCAGGAACGCATTGCTGCGCAGAAGATGGCCGAGAGCCGCCTTGTCCAGGCTGCCAAACTTGCCGCTGTGGGGGAGATGGCCGCAGGCATTGCCCACGAATTGAATAACCCCCTGACGACGGTAGCCGGGTTTACCGAACTGGCGTTGGAAGAAATCCCCGCAGACCAACCCCTTCACGCCGACCTCGAACTGGTCCTGCGCGAAACGAAACGCGCCCGCAGCGTGGTGCGCCGCCTGCTGGACTTCGCGCGCCAAAGCGAAAGCATCCGCACGCGCAGCGACTTGAATGAGATTGTGGCAGACGCCCTCGCCCTCACCCACCATCTCTTGCGCACTGGCGGCGTTGTCGTCCAGACGAATTTTGCCAAGAATCTCCCCTGGGTTTCCGTGGACCGCAACCAGATCAAGCAGGTCATTCTGAACCTGGTCCATAATGCCCTTCATGCCATGCCGGCCGGCGGCACTCTACACATTTCAACTGCCTGCCAGAGTCGCGACAAGCGCAACTGGGTGACCATCGTTATCCGTGATACCGGCGTGGGGATTGCACCCGAAAACATTGACCGCTTGTTCGAGCCTTTCTTTACGACGCGCTCGAAAGATGGAGGCACCGGCTTGGGGCTGTCGGTTTCATATGGAATTCTCGTTGACCATGGCGGCGATATTGATGTCAAGAGCAAAGTGGGGGAAGGTTCCACCTTTACGATCTGGCTGCCAATCGAGGTGGAGTGATGGCAACAACGCGTCTCCTGGTAGTGGATGATGAACCCGGCATCGTCAGCCTGTGCAAGCGGCTGCTTGAACGCTCCGGCTATGAAGTCATTGCCTATACTGACCCTGCCGCTGCACTCGACTTCCTGAAACAGGAAAGGGTGGACCTGTTGCTGGTGGACATCCGCATGCCTGTAATCAGCGGCTTTGACCTGATTGCCAGGGTGCGACAGAAGCAGCCTGATATAGCCATCCTCATCATGACCGGTTTTGGCACGGTGGAGATGGCCATCCAAGCCTTGCGGCAGGGCGTGGATGGTTTGCTCCTCAAACCATTCGAAGCCGGGAATGAACTCACCCAGGCCGTTCAGCAGGCGCTGGCCGACAGCCAGCAGAAACGCGACATTGCCCGCATTCAGGCGCTGCGCCCGCTGTTTGATATCACCGAAACCCTGCTGGCCGAGACCCGTCCCGACCGGTTGCTGGATCTTGTGATGAATGCGGTGCGCGGGCATCTGCGATGCAGCCATTCTGCATATTACCGATACTCCCCTGAAACCGGCGCCCTCGAACTGGCGGCCAGCCACGGCATTGCCCCTCCACCCGGAAAAAGCGGCCTGTCTGCAGACCTCGTTGGGAGGACGGATGCGTTGTCTGCCCCTCTCTGGGTCAGCGCGGAAGGCCCGGGCGAAGCGGACCTGCAATCTGCTCTCGTTAAATGGGGCTTGTCTTCCGCCATGACAGTTCCCATCGTCCGGCAGAAAGTGCGCGGCATCCTCTTTGCCGGACGCGAGCCTGGCGCGCCTATCTTCAGGGAAGTGGACCTGGAAATGTTTATTCTTCTGTCGCGGCAAGCGGCAGTGGCAATGGAAAACGCCCTCCTTTACGAAGAACTGCGCGATTATGTCCGCAGGGTAGAAGAATCACAGCAGGCCCTCGTCCGCGCCGAGAAACTTGCCACTGCCGGCAGGCTGACGGCTTCCATTGCCCATGAGATCAACAACCCCCTTCAGTCGGTGCAGAATTGCCTTCACCTGGCCATGCGCAAGGAGGTCACTGCTAGGAAGCGCAGCGAATTTTTACAACTTGCCAAAACGGAACTTGAACGCCTTATGAGCACGGTGCAGCGCATGTTGGACTTCTATCGCCCCGGCGCGGTGGACCAACAACGCGTAACCGTGCACAGCCTCATCAAACACGTAATAAACCTGATGTCGTCCCAACTGGAAGAACGGAACATCCGTGTCACAACCGGCTTTTCGTCGAAGTTGCCTCCCATCATTGCTGTCAAAAGCCAGTTAGAGCAGGTTTTCATCAACATCATCCTGAACGCCTATGATGCCATGCCGCAAGGCGGAGAACTCCACATCAGCGCCCGCCCCGTGCGCGACATGGTGGAGATCATCTTTCAAGACACAGGCCCCGGCGTTCCGGCAGAAGACCGGACGCGCATCTTCGAGCCGTTCGTCAGCACGAAGGCAAACGGCACCGGGTTGGGGCTCTCGGTCAGTTATGGGATTATTTCGGCTCATGGGGGCAGCCTTGACCTGGCTCCTGGTCGCGGAAAAGGAGCCTGTTTTCGTGTCCTGTTACCGGTGAAAGGGCAAAGACAATGACAACCAAAGCGAGCATTCTTGTTGTGGACGATGAGCCTGTCGAACGCCAGACACTGACAGAAATCCTGCGCCTCGAGGGGTACTATGTGGCTTCGGCGGCGAACGGCGAGGCGGCTGTGGACTACGCTCGCCTGCATAACATTGACCTGATGATCCTCGACTTGCGCATGCCGGGCATGAGCGGTCTGGATGTCGTCAAGGTTGTCAGCCGTATCTCTCCCGATATGGAGGTCATCCTGCTCACTGCGCATGGTTCCATGGAGACGGCCATTGATGCACTGCGCCAGCGGGTTCACGATTACCTGCTCAAACCGGCTTCCCCTACCCAAATCCTTGAAACTGTGGAAAAAGGGCTGGCGCGCCGCCGGGCCAAGTTACAGACTCGCGAAAAGTCGTCCTCGAGCGCCGACAGTGAGCGGGCGGCGGTTATCTTAACTGACGGCATTGTAATTGATTTCGGTCGCCGCCAGATCGAAAACGGCCTGCATACGATTTTTCTGACTCCCGCTGAGGGCAGGCTCTTGCAGATATTTGTCGAAAACCCCGGGAAGGTTTTCTCGCATCGGGAATTGGTGCTGCTCGTGCAGGGATATTCGACCACGCAACAGGAGGCCCCGGAAATCCTCCGCCCGCTGGTCAGTCGCTTGCGCCAAAAACTGGGCGAGATTCCCTCCTTGGCGCAGCGGATTGTCAGTGTGCGCGGGACAGGCTACGTTTTCGAAGCCGCCTGAAATCTATTGATCGCCCCCCCACGATATTTTTGTAGGATCATCCGGCGGTTTCAGCCACCGCAGCAGGTTGCTGTTAGGGCGGCGTAATTCGGGCCGTATTTTTTCGAGGGCAATCAGGCCAATGCTTGTACCGAGGAGGATAGCGCCGACCCATTGGAGCGGTTGCAGGGTTTCATGAAGCCATACATGGCTGACGATGATCGAAACCATTAACTCACTGATGCTCAGCAGCGCGGTCTGGATGCCGCCGAGGCGTTTGACGCCCAGAAACAATGTCAACCTCGACAGCACAGTAACAAGAGTCAGAAGGAACAGAGGATTCCAAGATGCGCCCAGACCCGGCGGTTTTTGCCCAGAGAACAGTGCAATTGGCAGGCTTACGGCGCTCATGGCGAGCAGGGTGTACATTGTGACGGTGGGCGCCGGAATATCGTACAACACACGTTGATTGATGGGGAGGTGGATGGCGTACAACACCGAGGCTGCCAGCATCCAGGCTACCCCTTTCCAGTCCACCTGCGCAGATTGGATGGCTGTTAGCAACACAACGCCCACCGTAGATAGGAAGAGGCGGAAATAGGTCAATCGGCTGGGCGCTTGGCGCTCGAATAGTAACCAGATAACCAGGAAGACCGGGTAGAGGGAGTAAAGCAATTGGCCGACGCTGACATCCAGTCTTTGCAGGGCCAGGTAATAGAATATTGACCCAAGACCGTTGATTGCCCCGGCCAGGCCGCATCCCAACAACCCGGCGGGGTAAATATACAAATACGGGCGGCGAAATATGGCCACGAACAACAACAGAAAAAACGCCGCCAGGCTTGTTCGCAGCGCGACAACCATGAGCGGAGGAAAGCCCAAGTTGATGGCTTGTTTGCCGAATATGGGGGTCAAGCCGAGGAACAGGGCAGAGGCGAGAGCAGCCCAAATACCTTCTTTGTGACTCTGCCTGCGGATTGCCAAGATAATCCCTATTACAGTCAGCCCAGCAGGGCGCGGACTTCTTCTAGGAACTCATCGCTCAAGAAGTCGCCTTTTTGCATCAATGCTTGGATTTGACCTTTCAATTTGTTCTTTTCGTCGGCAGTGAGTTCTTTTGCGGTGGAGACAATCACCGGGATGCTGGCGGTTTGAGGTTCGGTCTTGAGCGCGTCTAGCACGGCAAAGCCATCCATCTCAGGCATCATCAGGTCTAAGATGATCAGATCGGTATTCTCTTTCTTGACGAGTTCGAGGGCTTGCTTGCCGTTCTCGGCCTCGAAGATGGTGAAGTTGCCCTGCGATTGCAGAATTCGCCGGATCAGCCGGCGCGCTTCTTCGCTGTCATCTACGATTGCCACGCGCGGGAAGCGGGCCGGGGCAACCCGATTGAGGGCTGCAAGTAAGCCTTCTTGGGGAGAGTCTTCCAGGGAGCGCGACGGCAGGACGACACTGCTTGCCCAGTTCTCACCCAACAGGAACGGTTCGGTAGGCATGGTATGGCCGGTGCAGTTGACAACCACCACGTCGGTGGATTTGATGATCCCCGCCCGGACCAGTTTGAATAGGCCGGCAAACGCCACCGCGGCGGCCGGTTCGGCAGAGATGCCTTCCATTTTCGCCAGCACGTGCATGGCGCGGAATGCTTCTTCATCATTGACGCTGTCGAACGTGCCGTGATTTTCTTTGGTGAGTTTGTAGAGCAGTGTATAGGTCCGGCCCGGATCGCCGGTTGCCAGCGTCTCGATGTGGGTGCGGGGGCTGATGACCGGCGAGGCTGTGTCCTTGTCCTCGTTCCAGGCTTGAGTCATCGGCGCGCATCCTTCAGTTTGGATGAGGGCTGTCGCGGGTTCCCGGTCAATCAGGCCCATTCTGCGCAATTCCGAAAAACCTTTTATGATGCCCAACGGCCCCATTCCGCCGCTGATTGACTGGATGTACCAGTCTGGAGCCCTCCACAGCGGCTGCGACTGATTGGCGGATATCTTGGGGCTCGGACCCCGTAGAGCCGTCAGTTGTTCGGCTATTTCGTATGCAATGGTCTTCATTGCTTCGACCGAGGTGATTGTGCGCGCGCCCATATCGAGGTAAAGGTTGCGCTGGCGGGCGAACTCGGCAGCCACTTGTTTTGCCTGATCGTATGAACCGGTTACCTTAACCACCTGGCTTCCGTAGATTGCTATCTCGCGCATTTTTACAGCCGGCACCAGGCTGGTGACAAAGGCCCACAGTTTGATCCCGGCCCGCGCCGCGTATGCCGAATAAGAGATGGCTACGTTGCCGGTGGAGGCCACCACCATTTCTGTGATACCGGCCTCTTTCAAGGCTGCAATCGTTACTGCCGCCTGCCGGTCCTTGAACGAAGATGTCGGCCCCTGCCTTTCATCCTTGATGTAAATATTCGGGCAGCCCAGCATCATGCCCAGGTTGACTGCCTGGATGAGCGGCGTACCTCCTTCCCCCAGCGTCAGGGCCTGGTTGAGATTGCGGACGGGCAGAAGTTCGCGATACCGCCAAAGGTCGAAAGGACGGGAGGGGAGTTGCAGCGGTAGATTACTGGCTACCGTTTCTAAATCGTATTCTGCTTCACGCCACTGGCTGTTACAGCGCGGGCAACTGACAGAAGTGGGGAAGAAGGGCGCTTTGTGGCCGCAATCAATACAGCGAATAGTAAAAGTCATTGTTCGTCGAACCTCTCGTTTCACTGTCGTATACGTTTAAGGGCGCGCTCAAGCCTGGAAAGCAATTCCTGCTCGTTCAGCGCCCCTTTCTGTAAGAGCCCCTGGCCGAAATTGTCCAATTGTTGCTGCTGTTCCGGCGTCAGGTCCGCGCCGGAGACGACAATAACGGGAATATCTGCCAATTCCGGGCTGGAGCGCAATTTTTCCAGGATCTTGAACCCATCCAGGTCGGGCATGAACAAATCCAGGATTACGGCATCGGGCTTTTGTCTCTCTATCTCGGCCCACCCGGACTTGCCGCCTTCGCATAGGATGGGCTGGAATTGCCCGCTTTCGCTGAGCAGTTTTTGGATCAATCGCAAGTCCTTGGTCTCATCGTCAATTACCAGAACATTGCGGATATCGTTTTCGCTGTTCAGCCGGTTGAGCGCCCTTATGAGATCGTCTTCGAGGATGGGTTTTACCAGATAATCGGCGGCGCCCAGACTGAACCCTTTTTCTTCCTCTTCGAGGATGCTGCATATGATGACCGGGATGTCACGTGTTTCGACATGACTCTTCAACTCGGTGAGAACGCTCCAGCCGTCTCTGCCGGGCATCATGATGTCCAATGTGATTGCGAAGGGTTTGAGTTCGCGGGCGCGCTCCAGCGCCTTCGTTGGGTCGGTTAAAGCGATGACTTGGTACCCCTGCGGCTGGAGATATCTTTCGTAGAGACTGATGACCTGGGTGTCATCATCTATAGCCAGGACGACCTTAACGTTTGGCGACTCAATCTCTTGGGCTTTGATTTCTTTGGCTACCTTTGGAAGTGGAAGCGTAAAGTAGAAAGTGCTGCCTTTATCAGTTTCGCTGTTGACTCCGATACGCCCTCCGTGGAGTTCGATTAGCCTGCGCGAGATTGACAGTCCCAGCCCTGTGCCGCCCGTCTTGCGTGTGGGAGAGGCATCCACCTGAGAGAACGGCTGGAACAACTTCGACAGGTCCTGGGGCGCAATGCCAGGACCGGTATCGGCTACTTTGACCACAATTTCCGGCTGGCTGTTTTCGTTGACCTCCACACCTGCCTCGATGGTAATTGTGCCTTGCTCGGTGAACTTGGCGGCGTTCGAGAGCAGGTTCAGCATCACCTGCCGGATTCTTGTGGCGTCTGCGCGCACAATGGGAATATTTGGCGCAATGTTCTGAACAAGAGTGATGGGTTTGTCTTTGATCAGGCCTTTGGCTGTCGGCACAATGCTCTCGATGAGTTCGCCCAGGTTGATATCGTCGAAGGTGAGTTCCATCTTGCCGGCATCAATCTTGGAAAGGTCGAGAATATCGTTGATGAGATGTAGCAGGTGTTGGCCGGAATTGTAAATTGCATTGAGGTCCTGTTCCTGCAATTCACTGATTGGCCCATCTATGCCTTTCAGGATAACGCGCGAGAAGCCAATAATCGAGTTGAGCGGTGTGCGCAATTCGTGACTCATGTTCGCCAGGAATTGGCTCTTCAGGCGGTCGAGTTCGCGCATTTCGTTGATGGCCTGCTGAGCGAGTTCGTACGAGCGCGCGTTGTCAATGGCCACCGCCACCTGGTCGGCAAGGGTCTGCAGGACGTTGACAGCGTCCGGGCTGAAGGCATTCGGTTCGGTGGATTGGATGTCGAGAGCGCCGATAATGCGTTTGCCAATTCGCAGTGGAATGGCGGTTTCCGAACGGCTATCTGGCAACAGCGGGTTGGGGCGGTGGATCGGGTCGGTGGTGGTGTCGTTTACGACCATCGGGTTACCGGTGGCGGTGACCGTTCCAACAATCGAGCGGGATCCGACCTGTAAGGTGTGGCCCCGTTTCAGCATTTCTTCACCTGCATCGCCTGTCGCGGCTTTTACGGAAGCGTTGAAGCCCGTTTCGTCAACGATGAAGATCGAGGCGTGGTAGAACCCAAACCGGTCGCGGACCAGGTTCACGGTCCGGCTGAAGAGCGTGTTGAGATCGAGGGTGGAGGTAATGAGCCTGCCAATTTCTGCCGAAGTTGCTAGGTATTCGTTTTGTTTCTTTAGCGTCTCTTCGAAGATGCGGCGTTCGGTAACATCGCGCGCGACCCAGAATACCTGTTCCTCGCTCAGTTTGGAGACGCTTGCGTTGAACCAGTAAAGCCTGCTGTTGATTTCGAGCGGATATTCAATCGTGTTGGTCTGCCCCGTCTCCAGTGTGTCATGAATGACTTTCATGAACGGTTCGTGTAGTTCCGCCGGCAGGACTTCGGTGACCTTCTTCCCCAGCATATCTTCGGGAGGCAGGAACAGGCGCGAAGGGTTGGTGGGAGCAATGCGGATGTATCGCCCTTCTTTGTCGTAAACCAGGATAACGTCTGTGAGGGACGAAAACAGGGCGCGCAGTTCGAGTTCGGACTGTTTGCGTTCGATGGCTACCGAGATCTGATCTGCCATTGTGGCAAGGGCGTCGCGGTCGCGTTCGGTCAGGCGGATCTCTGGCGAATAGGTTTGGATTGCCAGAACGCCAAGGGTGCGCTCTCTGCTGCGCAGCGGGATACCAATCCAGTCCACCGCTGGCGTCCCGCTGGAATGAATCTCGCCGGCGGCGACCAATTGCTGGAACACCTCCGGTGTTACCAGCAGAGGGGTACCCAATCTGAGTACGTAACTGGTCAGGCCTCGACCGATTTTTTGGGGAGGCATGGGTTTATCGAATTGGTCAACGTAGTAAGGGAATGTGAGCAGATCAACGCGCTCGTCATACAGCGCCACATACATGTTTTCTGCTGGGATTAACATTTTTATTGCCGCGTGGATGGAACTCAGCAGGCTGTACATATCTGGAGCAGCAAGAGCCGAGGCGGTAATCGTCTGCAACACTTGCTGCATCTTCTCTGACCTGCGCCGTTCGGTGATGTCTTTGTCAACCCCTCGATATCCGACCCGCTTGCCGTTCTGGTCAAGAATTGGAACGGCGCTGGTCAGTATATACCCCTTCTGGCCGTTCTTGAAGATTACTTCGTTCTCGATATCTACGGCTCTTCCGTCCCTGTCAATTGCTTCAATCAACAATTGGCTGAGCCGATCGGCTTCCTCGGGATCGTAGAGGTCGTAATCTGTTCTTCCCAGTAATTCCTCCGGAGTGTAGCCGAGAATGGCCTGGACCCGGCCCGAAACATAGGTATATTTCCACTCCAGGTCGGTTTCCCAGATGTAATCGCCGAGGATTGTCGAGATGTCGCGGAAGCGGTTCTCGGAGGAGCGGATTTGCTCGAAAAGGCGGGCGTTCTGGATGGCGATGGAAACCTGGGTTAGAACGGTCTCGATGAGACGGATCTGGTCGGCGATTAGAGAGCCAACGGGATTTGTAATGTCAAAGTTGACAGTGCCGACAACCTCATCGTTCAAGATGACCGGGAAGATGGCAATTGTATAGATTCCCGCTTGCCGAAACATCTCTTGCATTTGCGGCGGAATCGAAGGAGCATTTTGGGCATTGTTTACAACGTAGGGCTTCTTGTTCTCAATGACGTAGGCGCTGTTGGAGTTTTTATAAACAGGGATTTTTTGCCCATAGATGGATGGCGATTGAATTTTCTTGTATTCTGCAACAACACTCAGTTCCTTTTGCTTTGCATTCAGCAGAGTTCCCGTGGCTCGCCCGATGTCGGGAATGGAATCGGCAATTTCGCTGATGGTTGTTTGCAAGGCTTCGGCGATATTGAGAGAGAGCGCAACTGTGGAGACCACCCGGTTGATCAGTGCGAGTTCGTTGCTGCGCTGTTCGACATCCTGGAACAGGCGCGCGTTTTGCAAGGCGATGGCGGCCTGGGCGGCAAATGCAGAGACCAGCCTGCCCAATTCCTCGTTGTAGGCGTCCGGCTTATCGCTATCCAACGTCAGGATGCCCAATACTTCTTCGCCAGCCAAGAGAGGACAACCGATCCAGGAGCGCACGTGCTGGGTATCGGTGGTGACCGTCCAGTTCGGGTCTTGGTAGGTATCGGGGATAACGATGGGCTGCCGCGAGGCAACAATCTTGCTGATTAGCGGGTCTTCAGCCACGGGGCGCCAGAGCAGCGCCGCGCCTTCCGTTGTCGTTGCGTTCAGGTCAATTCCCCTTCCGCCGATTACAGACCGTTTTCCCTGTTTGATGGATTGGATGCAGGCAGACCTGTACGTGATCAGTTTGGCGACCTGGTCCAGGAGGATGTTGGCAATCTGGGTGATATCGAGCGTCGCGCTGACCAATTTCGCCATTTCACTCAACGCGTCTGCGATCTCGCGGCGATGCTGTTCCGCTTCGAAGAGGCGGGCGTTTTGGATGGCGATCGAAGCCTGGTTGCCAATGGCCGACAGAAGGTACTGATCATGCTCATCGTATGCGTACGGTGTGGTGTAATTTTGGACAGCCAGCGCGCCCAGGATCTGGTCGCCGAGCAGGATCGGTACCCCCAGCCAGGATTTGGCAGGTTCGCCCACAGATTCGATGCCGTGTTCGTTCAGCCAGCCGAGGACATCCTCTTTGATAAGCACGCTGGCGCGGTTCTGGATGATGTAACCGGTGATGCCCTTGCCGGCGGGCAGACGGGTGATTTGCCCGTCAATCTGCGACTCGGTGACATTCAGGAGGAAAACATTCTCGTTCTTTTCTGCATCGTGGATTGCAATGTAAAAGTTGGTTGTATCCAGCAGGCGCGAGACGCCTCGGTAAACTTCATCCAAAACCTGGTCAAGGCTCAAACGTGAGGCTAGCGCCCGGCCGAGGTCGTTCAGGGCGGCCATTTCTTCAGCGCGCAACTGAACTTGCGAGAATAGATAGGCATTCTCGATTGCCGCGCCGATTTGACGCCCGATTGTTTGCAAGATGGGAAGTGTGTTCTTTCCCCACGCTCCCGCCTGGTGTCTGAATCCGCACAGGGTGCCGAGCGTCTGCCCGCGCGCTTCGAGCGGGACGCCGAGATAGGAAAGGAAGCCAGCCTCGATTTCACCGCTCACATCCACTGGCGCTCCCCGACGTAAGTCTTCGATCACCATGGCCGATTTTGACTCGAACACCGCGGCGCACAGGGAATTTTCGAGCCCTTCTGCCGGGTCGGGGGGGGGTTCACCTGGCAGACCGGTGCGGACGATGCGCTCCAGTTCGCCCCGCTTCTGGTTGAACATTGTGATCAGTCCGCCGTCAAAACCTGCAACGGGAATCACTTTTTCCAGAACGTTCTTCAGGAGTTCTTTGAGGTCCAGTGAGGCAGAGGCCGAACCGATGATCTCGTTGAGGGTCCCTAATTCCTGGTTGCGTTTGGAGGCTTCTTGGAAGAGGCGCGCGTTCTCAATGGCTACGCTTGCCTGGCTGGCGATGGAAGTCAGCAGGTTGCGGGCGTGGAAGTCGAAAGCGTGCTCGTCAGTGTAACTTTCGATTGCAATGACGCCTATCGAACGATTGCCAAGCATCATCGGCACGCCCAGCCAGCATTTGGATACGCTGCCAACCGCATCAATGCCCATGGCCTGGATTTTCTCGGCTGTGCTCTCCTCGATTAAGAGCGGCTCGCCGCGGCGCAGCAGAAACTCTGTCAGCCCATTCCCGAATTCCTTGGGAGGAATGTTGAGCCGCTTGCCTTGCTCGTAGAAAATGGGGAACGAGATTGTGTTTTCCTCTTCATCGTATAGGGCAATATAGAAACTGCTCGTATCCAGCAGTCGTGAGGCGTATTGATAAGTGCTGGTGATGATTTCGCCAATATCCAGGGAACTGGACAGCGCCCTGGCCATCTCGTTCAAAATCTCGACTTCGAAACCGTGTTTCTGGGTCTCTTCGAAGAGTTGAGCGTTTTGGATCGTGGCAGCCGCCTGGTTAGCAATCGAGGTGAGCAGGCCCAGGTGGGACTGGTTGTAAAGGCGGGCCTGAGCCGTGCTTTGCACGACGATCGCGCCCAGGACTTTATCGCCCAGAAGCAGCGGCGTTCCGAGCCAGGATAAGGGTTCCAGCCCCTTGTCAAACAAGCGGTAATCGAACCCCATTTTCTTGAATGTTTCGATAACATTCTCCGGTATTAAGAGCGGAGATTTGGACTTTATGATGTAATCTGTTGGGCTGTTTGCCAGCGGGCGGTCCTCAATCAATATTGGCCTACCGCTGGAGTAAGCAACAGGGAATGACATCAGTTGTTTTTCTTCCGAATACAGGCAGAGGAAGAAAACCTCTACCTCCATCAACTGCAATACATACTTGTAAACCGTTTCTCCCACGCCGGTCAGATTTAACTGTGTGGAGAGTTCGCGACCCATCTCATTGAGGATCTGCAACTCACTTGCCTGGCGCTGGGTTTGCTGGAACAGGCGGGCATTCTCCAGCGCCAATGAAAGTTGGTCGGTTACTTGCTTGACCAGTGTCTGTTCTTCCCGGCTCCACAATCGGTCCATATCGGGTGACTTGGCCTCCAGGGCAACCCAGTTATCCGGGCTTCTCTGGAAGGGAACCAGTAGCGTGGCAGAGGATTCCATTTCGGCAGTCTGCGTAAGCGCCTGCGGGGTCGGACCGGTGGCCTGGTCGCCTTTTCGGGAGGGGGCGCGTCGGCTGGACACTTTTCCGGCAGACGGCGCGGCAGGCTTCAGGTCCGGAGCGCTGGCGGGGAGTTGAGCCTTCTTGGGGGTGGTCTTCTGCTTCCCAGCAGGCTGTGGTGTCTTGTCCTCTGTTTGCGCCAGGTCGGAAAAAAGCTGATCAATCTTTTTCTGAATTCGTTTGTTGGACATATTGGATCAACTCCTCGGCCAGGGTGCGGTATTGCTGGGCGCCGCGGCTGTTGGGTTTATACTGAGTAATAGGGACTCCTAGGATGGGGCTTTCCCGCAGTTTGGTGTCTATCTCGATAACTGTTTTGAACAGGCCTTCACCGAACGTTCTCTCCAACTGGTCGCGAATATCGCGGTGGGTGCGGTTGCGTTGATCCAGCAGCGTGACCAGGATGCGGTAGGCGAGGTTGGGGTTGTTTTCGGCGCGCACCTGGCGGATGACCGTCATCATGTCGCGCAGGGCGTAAGCGGAGAAATACTCCGCCTGGGTGGGGATGATGAGGAGTTGCGCGGCTGTAAGCGCGTTGATGGTGATGGCTCCCAGCGATGGAGGGCAGTCTATCAGGACGATATCGTAGTTAAATTTGCTCGTTGCTTCAATGGCATTTTGCAGGCGGATGGCATAATTCAGGTAAACCGGCAGAATTTGCTCCGCCTGTTCCAGGCTCATGTTGGCTGGCACAAGGTCTATGCCTGGAAAGTTCGTTTGCAGGCAGATCTCTTCCAGCGGGGCAGAATTGAGCAGGATGTCGGAGGAGGCGCGCTCGATTTTGCCCGGCTCGAATCCCAATGCGAGGGTCAAGTTGGCCTGCGGGTCGAGGTCAATGAGGAGCACTTTCTGGCCGATCTCTGCCAGGGCGGCGCCAAGTGAGAGTGCGGTGGTCGTTTTGGCCACGCCACCTTTTTCGTTCGAGATTGCAATAAGATAACTCATGCCTCTTTCTCCATGCAGCAACTGCTACTGTGCGCCTTTTTGGGGCTTTTTATCTGTTCGATGCTTCTCCTGAGATGTCTTGGCCGGCGAGTAGGGGCGGAGGGTAATTTCTTTCGCACCGAGCACGCGTTTCAACTCATCTAAGGCTGTTTGGATCATCGCTTCCGGGTCTGTGTGGGAGCGGATGTTGGTGGTGATTTGAGACACGGTGCGCTCCCGCTCGGCGCGCTGGGATGTTTCTTCGAAGAGACGGGCATTTTCTGCCGAGAGCGCAATCCGCTCGGCGACCGCATTGACAATGTCAATCTGGTCCTGGCTGAGTTTGCTTTTCCCCGCCGGTCGGACAATGAGCGTGCCAATCGTCTCGCCGCGCAGATTCAGGGGAATTTTTAGTATGGCTTGCGAGTCTCTGCCTTTCTTGGCCTGTTTCGATTTCTGTTGGGACAGCGGCAGGACGCCAAGGCCTGTGTAGCGATAGCCCGCCAGTTTCTGTTCTTCCACCAGCCGGCCCCACCCTTCGCGCAGGTTTTGGCGATACAGTGTCTCGGCTTCGGCCAGAGAGCGGTTGGTCTGCTCAAAGAGGCGGGCGTTTTCGATGGCGAGGCTGAGTTGGTTTGCCAGGATGGTGAGAGAACGAACGTCTTCCTGATCAAAGGCGTTGACTTCGGTGCTTTGCACGTCAAGCGCGCCGATGATTTGTTCCCCAATCACCAGCGGCAGCGCTATTTCTGAACTCGTTTCGGGCAGGTCGGGGTTGTTGAAGAATACGGCATCTTCCCCCACGTTGAGCGCCACGCGAGGAAAACCGGTTTTTGTCACGTAACCGACAATGCCCTGTCCGCCGATCAAAAGTTTGTGCTGGCGCGCAAGCATTTTTTGACCGCCAGGACTATTCGCGGCCATCAGCACAGTATGTTTGTTTTCGGCGTCGTTTAGGAAGATTCCCACATGATAAAAGCCGAATTGTTCGCTGATTACTTTAGTGACGTAGGGCAGTAATTGATCCAGTGAGCGCAGTGACATGACGGAACTGATGGTCTGGGCAATTGTCTCGAACTGGGCGGCGCGCCGGGCGTTGTTTTGGTTGGCGGCCTCCAATTCAAAGGCGCGCCGGGTGAGTTCCTCTGTGGCCGCTTTAATGCGGTCGGCGAGGTTGGCCTGTTCCTGCTGCAATTCCTGCAGGGCGCTGCCGGCCTGCTGCTGGGTCTGAACAAACTCTTTCTGAATGAGCGCCATTGCCCTCACAATCATGATCGAGAGCAGGAATGTGTACAGGACGGCTTGCAGCCAGATGTCAAACCCGCCGATTGGGCTGTTCCTCGTCCAAGGGGCGATTTGTCCGCTCAGGAACAGCCAGCCGACGAGAGCGTAGGTCCCCAGGGTAATGCCGGTGGCGGCCCATCCCGCCCGCGGCGACAGGATCATGGCAGAAAGGGCGATCCAGCCGAGGAGCAAGGCCGCCGACCCGCCGGTCAGCGCAGTGTCGAGCAGGGCGGTCAAGCCTGCGAGATAGATGAGCAGCAGGAAGATCCAGGCGCGAACCGCATAAGGAAGTTTTATGAATGTCAGCAGCAGGTAAAATACAAATAGTATCCCGATTGAAATGTTGTAGATAATGCTTTTAGATGTGACAATGTAGATCAAAACAACAACCAGCCCAATGCCGGCAGTGATGTAGAGGATCGTTTGGAGAAACCGTTCGCGCCAGCGTTGGTACTCGAACTGGATGCTGCTCGTTGGCTCAAGGTTGGGTTGGCTCATCTAGTTACCTTCCTGGGGCTATTTCTTGGTTTCCAGTTGGATTTCGACCTGCGAACCCGGCAGGGCGTGGCCAAGTTCTTCGACTGCCGTCTGCAAGACATTGCGGATATTGACCGAGGCGCTGATCTTTGCGGATATTTCACTAATGGCGCGTTCTTTCTGGGCGCTTAATTGCGTGCTCTTGATGAGGCGCGCGTTCTCCAGCGCCAGGGCGGCGCGATCAACGATCCTTTGCAGCACGTCAATATCTTCGTCTTTCCAAAGCCTTTCTTCTGGAAGACGAATGTTTAGGACAGCAATCGTCTCCCCACGAATTATCAAAGGTATTGCCAGGGAGGCGTTTTTGCCGGTTTTTGCCACAATAGTGCCGGTTTGCAGAGCCTGCTTGATTTCAGGGTAGGCGACAAATTCCGAAAGTTTTTCCATTCCCTGCGAGGTGTAGCGAATAGCGCGCAATTGCTGAGTTTCCAGGATACCACTCCAGCCTTTTTGCAGGAATTGTCTGTAAATGTGTTCAGCCTCTTCGAGGGCACGGCGTGTTTCGTTGAGCAGCCGGGCGTTTTCGATTGCTATGGCTACCTGGTCGGCCAGGGTGTTGAAGATCGAAAAATCGTCTTCCTGGAAGGCGTTGGTTTCCTTGCTTTGTATGTCCAGCACACCAATCACGCGCTCCTGGACGAGCAGAGGCAGGGCCATCTCTGAGCGTGTCTCGGGTAGGTTGGGATTGTCGAAGTATACGGCGTCAATGCCCACATCGAGGGCAATGCGTGGTTTGGCGCGCTCGGCCACGTACCCTACGATCCCTTCTTTGCCAACCTTGAGGCGGTGGCCCCGCTCCAACATGCGGGCGCCTCCCTCGCTGTTTGTGGCTTTCAGGACAGCGTACTCATTGTTCTCGTCCAGCAGGAAAATGCCAACGTGATAAAAGCCAAACCGTTCGCTGATCAGGCTGGCGATTGAGACAAGGAGGCGGTTGAGATCCTGGATCAACAAGATGGAATGCGTCACCTCGTAGATGGTCTGGAGTTGGGCAACGCGGCGCTGGACCTGTTCGGCTGTCGCGCTCAGTTCCCGGGTCCGGGCCTCGACCCGCTGCTCGAGTTCCTGGATCAGGGCAAACTGCCGGTCAGCCATCGAGAAAAAGGACGCGTTCAATGTTCTAATTTCCGGGACAGCAGATTTGATCACGGGGCGATAATTCAGTTCTCCGGCGGCGATTCGCGAGGCGGCCAACGTCAAGGCACGAATGGGCCCCGCCAGGTTGTTGCCCATTAGCCAGCCGAGGAAGATGATCATTGGCAGGGTTGCCAGGAATATCCCTAAGGTGATGAAGAGCAATTGCCTTTCTCCTGCCAGGATTTTGTTGGCCGAGATATCCACGCCGATTATTCCGGTAACCTGTCCGGCGCTGTCCCGGATAGGAGCATATGCGGAAAGGAAACTGCCGTATTCATCGGAATAAATATCTTCCTCGCCGATCGGCTGCAACAGGTTGCGGTAGTTTTCCGAGAGGACAGGGCCCGGCTCGAAATAGCGGGTCCCGTAAGGGGAAAAACCGGCGCTGTTTGGGTCGCCTGCATCAACCACGAAGTAAATTCCCTCCTCGTCGAACCGCATGGTGTAAACGAAAATCAGGTCGGGGTCGGATAACAGGATTTTCGTGTTCTGGTCATGTATTTGCCAATATTCAGGGTCATCGGGCGATTGGATGGCGGCAAAAGCATCCCCGTCAATTTGAAGAGATGCAATCGTGGCGATGTTGATTAGCCTCTGGCGAAGCGCATCGCGGAGTTGTTGCTGAAAATTCAGGAAAACAATCGTCAGGGTAATGGCCGAGGATAGGATGGCGAGCAGGATAAAACTCACCGCAACCCGTCCGCGCAGGCCGATTCCTTTGGATTGTAGGTTGAGAGATGCCGGGTTCACGCGTTGCCCTCCTCCTGGGTTTTATTGAGACGACGGGGGATGCGTTCTTCGCCCTTGAACTGCAAAATAACCTCGGAGTCGGCGAATAGGCGGCCAATTTCCTGGGCGGTCGTTTCCAGGATTGTTTCGAGTTCCACTGAAGAGCCTATGTGGGTGGTGATCTCAGCAACCATGCTCTCCCGCTTGGCGCGATCCTGGATTTGCTCATACAGGCGGGCGCTTTCCAGGGCTGCTCCAAGTTGGTCGGCCAGCGAGGTGATGACGGCGATATTTTGTGGCGTCCAGCGCGCATCATCTTTTTGTTTCAGCCTGATCACCCCAATCGGGTTCCCCAGCACTTTTATGGGGGTATAGAGCAGCCTTTCGTCTTCCGAAAGGATGGTTTTTCCTGTCTGGATTGCCTGGAGATGTTCTGGCGAATATTCTTCAGTGGACACGGGGGCGATGTTCCCCTGGGGCAGGGCGGAGTAGCCAAGCGGCCTGAGTTTTTCCTCGAAGATTGCCTGCCAGGACATGCGGCTAATCTCGCCGTAGGCGCGCTGGACAGCCTCGAGGGATTTCTGGCTTTCTGCCAGCAGCCGGGCGTTTTCGATGGCGATGGCAATCTGGTCGGCCAGCACTCTCAGGGTGATGAGGTCTTCCTCCTCGAACGCGGCTTCGTTGGTGCTTTGCACGTCCAGGGCGCCAATCACCTGTCCGCTTGCGACCATGGGGATGGCGGCCTCCGAACGGGTCTGTGGCAGGTCGGGGTTCTGGAAATAGACTTTGTCCTCGCCGACGTTCAAAGCAATGCGCGGCTGCCCACTGCCGGTGACAAAGCCCACAATCCCTTCCTGCCCGACCCGCAGCCTGTGGCTGCGGGCGAGCATAGCCTGCCCGCCCCTGCTGTTGGCTGCCCGCAGCACAGCAAATTCCTGGCGTTCGTCCAGCAGGAATATGCCAACGTGATAGTACCCAAAGCGCTGGGAGATCAGATGGGTGATGCGCGTCAGCAACTCTTCCAGGTCTCTCACCGATGTGGCTGCGCTTCCGACCTCCAGGGCGGCGCGCATCTGCTCGGTGCGCCGTTCCAGCGCCCGGGTCCGATCTGCGATCCTGTTTTCGAGGTTCTCGATCGTATCGCGCAGTTGCGCGGTCATGGCGTTGAAGGCGTGTGCAAGGATGCCAAGTTCACCCTGGGCGTTAATGCTTGCGCGGGCATTCAGGTTCCCGCGCTCAATCTCTTCTGCTGTTTTTGTCAGGGAAACGAGAGGCCGCGCTATGCGGTTCCCTACACCCAACATCAGGAACAACGTAATGACCAGAATTCCAACGGTAAGCAGAATACCGACAAAGACGATGTTGCGGGTGGATTCCGCGATCTGCTGGTTCGTTGCGATCGCTTCTGCCAGCAGTTCCTGGGTGGGGACAACAATGGCAATGCTGTAGCCCACCTCGGGTACTGGCTCGTAGACGATAAACCGCTCGACGCCGCCGATTGCCAGCGTTTCGAACCCGCTGTTGCCGGCGGCCATGTCTGAGATAAGAGCCCAAAACTCTGGGGGGACCGAAGCGGCAACCTTGGCCTCATCCAGCACTTCCCCCAAAGGTAGCAGGTCAGCGGCAATGTTTAGGTCCTGGTATCCCAACTCAGGCATGGCGATAACCCGAAAATCCGCGTCAAGCAGAAAGGCGTAGCCGGTTTCACCAACACGAATATTGGAAACGATGTCTGTAATGCGGGTCAACTGAATGTCCATGGCTGTAACGCCGCGGAAATTCCCCGACCCGTCAATGACCGGATAACTGCTTGTTATCACCAGACCATTCAGCGCCGCATCCAGAATGGGATCTGACCACACAGCCTTCAATTCAGGATTTTTGCCTGGCGCGGCAGCCAGGTACCAAGGGCGCTTGGTAACATCGAAATCCGGTGGAATAATAGCCGCTAGATCAATATTGGGGTAGTAAATTGTCTCCCCGCCCGGGCCGCCAAAGTAGATTGCCACTACATCCGGATTTGCTTCGAGCAGTGAGGGGACCAGGAAATCCAGTTGCCGGGCGGCGTTCAATTCGGTAACCAGACTTTCTGTCAGATCGTTACTGGCGGGAATGAACACGGATGCGGTTTCCGTGTTTGCATTGTCCCAACTGCCCGTTGACAGGCGGCTGAGAGATGCCGATGCATCCCAGTAGCCTCCAGAGCCGATGGTTTGCTCGTTGGAGAGCATATTTCCCAGCGCCGTTCCGATCTCTGTGATGTTGTTCTTGATTTCTATAAAGAAATTATTGAGTTGGGCTGTCTGGATTTTGCTGGTAGCGTCCAGGTTGTCCCTGGCCTGCTGATAGATGCTCTCCTCGAGTTGGGTGGTCAAGTAGTCACTGGATTGCTGGGCGCGATAATAAACATACAATCCCATGATGCTCAGAGCAATGAAAACAATCAACATATTACTCAGGATCAACCTTACCCGCGGGCTGCCCAGGTTGAGTACTCTTTTTGCCGGTTGTGTTGACATAGTGTTCATAACTGTCTCTGTTTTATACGGCCAGAATCATTGATCGTGTGGCGAGGCTTGGAGTCTGATTTCTGCCTCTTCCAATTCGTACGATTTTTGTATCTCGGCAACAGCTGTCTGGAGGATTGTCTCGATATCGAACGTTTCCCGGACTTTTGTTGTGATCTGCCCGAGGACGCGTTCCTGTTCTGCGCGTTGTTGTGCGTCGGCCACAAGGCGGCTGTTTTCGAGGGCTAGGCTTACGCGTCCGGCAATTGTCTCCAGCAGGGTTATTTCGCTGGCATGCCAGACATGTTCGGGGTTTTCGTCTTCATACCCGATTACGCCTATCACGTTATCGCGCAGAATAATCGGCGCCACCAGCCGGGAGCGCGGTTTGGGGTCCGGTATCCTATACGAGGCCGCCTTCCCGCTCATTAGCAGGTCGTGCACGGGGCGTGGAAATGTTTCCCGGTACGGCAACAACTGGAGTTGGTTGTACGAATAGCCTAGCACCTGCCGTCTTTCCCATTCTTTCCAAGCGGTTTGCGTGGCCTCTTTGGCAAGGGATTTGATCTCTCGAACCTGTTTTTGGAGTTGGTCAATCAGGCGCATATTTTCCAGCGAGAGGGCGATTTGCGCCACGATGCCGCGAAAAGTATCTGGGTCAATCTGGAGCGGTTCGGGCGAAAGGGTCTGAACATTGATGAGTCCCAACAGTTGGGAGGAAGTAACGATGGGATACGAACGGTTGGTTTTCGATTCGGCCAATGAAACCGGCTGGGAGATGAAATATGACTGTTCGCCTGCCTGACAAGCGATAACATCGCTTTCAGGAAGCGCGAAGCCAAACGCGCTGGTGGAAATCTCCAATTTGTACCCGGAGGCCAGCATCTCCCGGCCTTCTTCGCTGTTCGTTGCCAGGAGGTGGGCATGCTCGAATTGTTCGTCGGCAAGGAATATCCCTATGTGGTCAATCTTGAGTCTTGTGGATAGGAGGTGCACGATCTCTTCCAGCAAATCATCCTGATTCTTGATTTGGGCAGAGATATGTGCGACTTCCGCGGCCATTTGAAGGGCCAGGTTTTTCTGTTCGAGAGATACAGTTTGGGTTTCCAATTCGAGGCGCTTTTGTTCGAGCAGGTTGAGATTATCCTGTGCTTTTTGTGCAGAATTTATGGATGCCTTTAATGCTCTGTTGATATTCCCAATGGCCAGGGACAACAATAGCCCAACGGCGATAAACACCATGGCATACGAAGTTAGTATCGTGGTATTGGGCTCGTAAGCGTATGGAGGCAGCCAGCCTCTATTCTCGGCCATAACGAGCAGCGCTCCTGCCAAAGCGCTCATCACCCCGTAGTAGATCCCCGCCTTGGCGCCAATTGTAAGGCTGGCAATCACAACGATGATTGCAAGGGCTGAAAAGCCGGAATTTCGCACTCCGCCGAATGTCCACATCAGGCCGACCACCAGCGCCCAAAGGGTCAGGGCCAGGAAATTGCCGACAAGTTGCACGCGGCCGCTTTTGAGCAAGGCGTACATCCCCGCCAAAATGCCTATCACACCCAGGGCGAGGTGGATTTGGGATCCTCCCTGTACAAAGATCGGATACCATGCCCACAGGAGAGTGATAACGAGCAGGGCATTCAGGATCGTATTCAGGTTCTGAGCACGCCGCGTCTTGTCCGGGTCGTCGAAAACAGGCGGCCCGAAAAATTTCTTGAAACGGGATATCATGTCGCGCCTCATGGGTTCGTTTCTTCCTGTTGGTCGGTGGGTAGTAGGCCAACCTGGATGAAGGTATTAGGCACGCCCAATACCCTTCCCAGTTCTCGCACAGTTTTTTGCAAGATCACTTCAAGGTCGGTGGATTGCTGGATCTGGCCGGATATGAGGTTGATCTGTTGTTCCTGGACGGCTGAACGCTGCGCATCCCGAATGAGACGCGCGTTTTCCAGCGCCAGCGACAGGCGGTTTGCCGCCTCTTCGAGGAACTGAACCGTCTCAGGGGAAATTGTTTTTGCTGTAAAACGAACGCTCAACCCGCCCAACACCTGCCCGCGCAAACGGATGGGAATCATGGCGATAGTTCCCTGTTTTGCCGTCCCGTCGGGGAGCAGGATCGGTTTATTGCTGGCCTGTTTCTTGAATTCTTCGACCTGGGAGATGTCCAGGGGTTCGAGCCTCGATCCCTCGAAGCGATATCCCCTGGGTTTGTTGTAATATTCCAGATATTCCCGCCAGGCACGAGCGGTTTGTCCCCGTAGTGTCTGCTCGATGGCGAGCGCATTCTGCTGCGATTCCTGCAACAAGCGCGTCCTTTCGATTGCGATCGCCAATTGGTCTGTCAATATTCCCATGATGGTCAAATCATTTTCGTCAAATGCATTCGATTTTTCGCTTTGAACGTCGAGAACGCCCAGGATATTCGAGCCAATTTTGAGCGGGATGGCCATCTCTGAACGTGTGTAGGGAAGCAGTGGGTTGCGGAAGTGAACCGCGTCCGCACCTATGTCCAATGCAATGCGCGGTTCTCCCCACTTGGCAACGTATCCCACAATTCCGGTTGTCCCGATGAGGAGTTTGTGCTTGTTCGCCAGCATTACCTGACCGGCATCCCCGGCAGCGGCGTGCAAAACGGTATATTCGTCTTTGTTGTCGTTGAGGAAGACGCCAACGTGATAGAAGCCAAAGCGGTCGCGGATCAAGCGCGCAGTCCGGTTGAGGAGATCGTCCACGTTGGAGGCGAGCGAAGCGTCGCGGGCAATTTGGGCCGCCGTCTGGAGTTCCAGGGATCGTTGTTGAAGGTCAAGGGTGCGCTCCTGGACCTTCGCCTCAAGGTTTGCAACAAAGAATTTCAATTTGCCGGTCATCTCGTTGAATGCTTTGGCCAATATCCCAATTTCATCCTCGCTGTCTATTTCTACGTGGGCTTCAAGATTCCCGTCTATGACTTGTTGCGACATTCGAACAAGCGTATCAATGGGGCGAGTGATTGATTGTACGATGGCCAGGGAAGCAACCACAGCCAGCACAAAAGCCGTAACGCTAATGGCTATGTTGGCGTTGATGACGCCCGGCAACTGCTGGTAGACTTCAGACTGATCCGCTTCTGCAATGATCCCAATCTGCAGGTCTGGATTCCGGTGATAGACGCCAATTACCGGAGTCCCCTCCAGGTTTGCGTAGGAGCCGGCCCCCTCCGATAGCGTTGTCAGCGGGATTGCTCCCTCGGTCTGGATATTTTGGCTTGGCTTTCCCGCGCTGGTTGACAGGAGCATGCCATCCGCGCTAACCAAGTAAATGACCCCGCTTTGATAGTTGTTGTAAACGGGTTCGTTGATAATCGCAAGAGGGGCATCTATCGTTGCTCGCCCGCTCAATACCCCAACCACTTGCCCGGAATAATCACGTATTGGGCGGGAGAAGAAAATCGAGACCTGATCCTCGGCGGGATAATAGCGCGGGGGGATTGTGACGGGTTCAACCTTTCCCTGCCAGAAGAACTCCAGATAGCGATAATCTTCACCGATGAGATCGCCACGCGTACTGGCGACCACATAACCGCGCCTATCCATGAGGTAGATATCCACGAGGTCGCTCTGATTTTTGACTAGGTCGAGTTCGTTTAATACTAGATTGAACTCTGCCTCGGGTGTGGCCAATCCGTTCCCGTATGCGGCAAGCACATCCAAAATACTGGAGAAAACATCGCTCTTCCTGACAAGGCTTTCCAGCCTGGCTGCCTGTTCGTCTCCCCATTCTTGAATATTATTGTTCTTCTCGGTCGCGATTTGATTGAGCAGTCTGACGGCCGCGCGGTTGTCGCCGAGTACGGAATTGTAGTATGAAATGACGCTCAATACGGCAATGGGGATGAGCACAAGCACGATTAGCGCGTTCAATATGCGCGTGAAGAGTCTGCGATTATGAGATCCGCCTATTACAAGTTGGAACACAAAGATGCCAAAGATTGCAATGTAGGTCGGCGTGATCAGGCGCATGAACGCTAGGTCGGACGTCTGTAGTCTATCGGATATAGGGTTGTTGTTCAGCCACACCAAGATAACCGAGACGATAATGGCCGGAATGATGGCTGAGAGGCGGTGGAGCCAGGAGCGCAGATTCAGCGCCAGAAGCAGAGGCAGGATCCAGGTCCCGATGAGCAACCCGATCAGGACTTTATCCCAGAATACAACGTGAAGGATAAAATATCCCCCCCAAAACAGACTGGCGATCAGGCTTGTCAGCGTGAGAAGCCTGTCGCGCATCAGCCGCCGGGCTACGAAGAGCAGAATGGCGCAAATAATCGCGCCGGCCGAGATAGGCAGCAACTGCGGCACGTACAGCGCAAGAAAGGCAGCCAGGTTGGCGATTGAAGTCAGAGCGGCAAAAACGGTGCTGGCGAGGAGGAGCGAATTCAGGAATCTATTCTGCTGTCGTTTTTCGACGGATGGAGTTGATATATCCACGTTATGATCCTCCGGTATCCTGCCCGCTGAGCGTCTCCGTTTTGGGACCGGATTCCGGCGCGAGGTACACGGAGACTTCAGCCACATTCGGGATTTGGTGCAGTTCGCGGGCGACTGTTTGCAGCAGGGAATCCGAGTCGATCGAGCGCCCCAATTGCGCGGTGAGTTCGCTGAGCGATTGTTCCTGGAAGGCGCGCTGCTGGGCGTCTGACAGCAGGCGTGAATTTTCGAGGGCCAGCCCTACCTGGACAGCGACCTCCTGCAACAATGCCCGGTCGGTGTCATTCCAGGCGGTGTCGGTTTTCCGAGTTAGGGTAAGATTCCCGATAGTCTGCCCATGTAGTGTGATTGGGATGAGCAGTTTCTTTTCGTCGGTCGAGGAGGCGGCGCCTTCCGGCTCTCTTTCCTCGTGCGCGAGAACGAATGTGCCGGTGGGCGTGTAACGATAGCCGCCTTTTTGGAACATGCTTTGCCGGCGCCAGGTTTGTTTGATGTTCTCTTCGAGAATCGCCTGCAATTGTGTCAGAGTTTTCTGGCCCTCTTCGATCAACTGTGCGTTGTTGATGGCCAAGGCAATTTGGTCAGCCAGCGTCTGGAGCAATTCGATGGCATCCTGGGAAAAGGCGGCCTCTTCTGTGGATTGAATGTCCAGAATTCCGATCACTTTTCCGTGTGCGCTTAAAGGGATTGCGGCTTCGGATTTTGTCAGGGGGAGGTCGGGATTATTGAAGTAGACCGAATCCTGTTCCACATCCGTTGCAATGTGGGGACGGTTCTGATAAGCGGCTGTGCCGACGATGCCTTGCTCTCCGACGGCAAGCCTGTGGCCGCGTTCCAGCATCCTTTGTCCGCCCTCGGAGGAGGCTGCTTGCAGGACGGCATACTCTCCCGCTGGATCGAGCAGGAATATTCCGGCGTGGTAAAAGCCCAAGCGCTCGGAGATCAGTTTTACGGTCCGGCTCAGCAGGGTTTGCACGTCACGGGTGGAAGCGGCCTCCTTGGAGATCAGCGCGATGGCTTGCAGGCGCGCTGTTCGAACATTCAAATCAGCGGTGCGCTGCTCCACTTCTTTTTCTAGGATAGATTGGGATGCCTGTAACTGGGCAAGCAGTTGATTCAATTGGGTGGTGAGGTGTTGAGTCTCGTCTGATGTCAGCACTGAGACGCGCGCCGAATAATCTCCTTTGCGGAACTTTTCCATGGCGGCGACGATCTCGCGAATTGGGTCGGTGATCGAACGTTCTAGCAGCCTGATGATGTAGGCCACCATCACGATGAGCATGGCGCTCAGTAGAAATTGACCGGCCTGCCCTTCGACGTCTATGCCGAAGAATGAGAAGGTCATCAGAATCAGGGCAATGACGATGGTCTGGAACCGGATGCGGAGTCCGAACTTCGGGACGCCCGCCTCCTGGACGAATCTTGGGTCGAACAGGACGTTTCGCACGGGGCTGAGTGCTTTTTCCAGGAAGAGGAAGTTCTGGATCACAACCGCAGTTGCGGAGACCATTCCGCCAATCGTTATGTGGATGGCTTGGCCGGTATCCACTCCGCCTACCCAGCGCATGAACAGGACCACGGGGAGCACGACCAGGAAATATGCGGTGAGCGCCTCAGCGAGCATGTACTTCCACGACAACACGTTGACTTCATGCCAGGCGAGGGCGGCACATTCCTCCTGCGACAAGGAGTGCGGGATTGGCTTTCCTCTGTAGATTTCGTTTAGGCGGGCGCGCGCGTTCCTGGTGGCCATGCTCGTAAAAATAGGGATGATCATGTTGACAAGGGCCACGAAAGCAAAAACACTGGCGAAGAGTTCCACCACTTGGATCCGACTCAACTCGGCCCTGATAAGGATGTAGTAAATGCCAATCAACGCTGCCAGGAAGGAGATCAACTGGGTGATGGAAGGCATGCGTATCAGATAGTCTCCGGCCCAGCGAGCCAGCAGACGTTCGAGAGTTGTCTGGGTGCTGAATTTTCTCTCCACGGGGCGCTCCTGGTCTATTCGATATTGATCTCGATGGTCGCTTCGTCTGCGCGCAGGGCGCGCCCGACTTCTTTTACGGTGGTGTGCAGAATGCTGTCCATGTTGGGCGAGGCCCAAATCTTGCTGATGATTTCGGCTGTCAGGCGTTCTCGCAGCGCGGATTGCTGGCTTTCTTCGAGAAGGCGGGCGTTCTCCAGAGCCAGCGCGGTTTGGGTGGCCACCGCCTCGATCAAGTTGCGCTCCTCGGGGCTCCATTCCGTCCCGCTTTCCATGGAGAGGGTGCCAATGGGCTGTTCGCGCAGCGTCAGCGGGACCTCAATCGGGTGGCCTGCCCCGCGCGCTGGATCGGATTCTCCGCCGGCTTCGTACTCGATGCGGAGGTTGTCGTGTGCGGTCTTAGACCATGCTTCTGTGACATACAGCCGGTGGGCGGCGCGCAATTCCTCCAGGCTTGCCTGGATCTGCTGGAAGAGACGGGCGTTATCCAGGGCAATCGCCACTTGGTTTGCCATGCCCTGCAGGGTGTGGATATTCTCTTCATCGAAAGCCGCTTCCTGTGTGGACTGGACATCCAAGGCGCCGACTACCCGGTCGCCGACCACGAGCGGCAGGGCGATTTCGGAGCGGGTTTGCGGAAGCAGAGGGTTGTTGAAGCGAACCGGTTCTGCGCCGACATCCAAAGCAATGCGCGCTTCCCGTTTCAAGATCGCGGCGCTGACCATGCTCTTGCCGCCGATTTCCAGACGATGGGACTGGCTTTTCAAGGCTTGGCCAGCCGCGCCGGTGGCGTCCTTGAGTTCGGCCCAGCGCCCGGTCGCATCGACCAGGAATATGGCCGCGTAGTAATAACCAAATCTTTCGGTGATGAGATTGACAACCCTGGAGACGAGTTCGCCCGGCTCGAGGATGCTGCTGGCAACTTGCCCGACCTCGATTGTTGACCGCAGTTGTTCCGTGCGTTCCTGAACACGTTTTTCGAGGCCCAATTGCAGTTCCTCCAACCGTTCGATCATGCGGTTGAAATAGACCGCCAGTTCGCCGACCTCGCCGGTGGCGGTGATCGCCACCCGCTGGCTGAGGTCGCCGCCCTCGACCTTCCTGAAGGTGTCCACCATACGGCCGATTGGCCGTGAGATCGAACCTGCCATCAGGGACGACAGCCCCAGCCCGATGATCAGCGCGAACAGGGTGGTAACAATGCTCTGAATTTGCAGATCGCTCAGCACCTCCAGGGAGCCGATTTCCTCGTACAACACTCTTGTCGTCTGATGGTAACCGATTGGGGCGATCGTCAGGGCGCTGACAAGGATGAGGGCAATTACAACGATGATGAACTTACTTAGCAGGCGTAAACCGGAAAAACCCGCAAGTTGGCTCTCGAACTGTGACGGAACCAGAATTTCCCGCACGGGAGCCGTCATCTGTTCGATCAACAGGACCTCGAGGATTGCCAGCCCCAGCCCCGAGGCGATGCCGGCAATAGCCGTATAGAGTTGCTGGTCCTGTGAGGCGGACATCACCGTGCGTGTGTAGAACAATACAGGCAGCAAGACAAAGATGATCAATCCCGCCAGAGAGATGGAAATATAGCGCCACGAGAGATTCGTGATTTGATGCCAGGCGCGGAATTCTTCCTGGGAGCCTCTCTCCAGCGTCGCGCCCTTTTTCCACTTTGTCAGCCTCGATACCAAGGGACGGTTGGCGAAGTACGTGCCAATGAGCAGGAAAACGTTGCGGATCGCTATCAGCGCGAACGTGAACAATGCCAGCCTGGTCAACTCGCCGGAAGAGAATCCGGCATTATAGAACAGGATCAACGCCGCCAGCCCAATCCCCAAAGGGGTGACCACAGCCTGTGCCAGGGCCAGCGCGATGACAAGATAGTAAGGTCCTGTACGCTGCAGGAGGAGATTGAAAAACGAAGATCTAAGTTCTTTGTTCATTTTCTATTTTTCCTGGTCGTTCTTCGACGCGCCTTCGTCGTGGGACTTGACACCCAACGTGATCTTTGCGCGGCGGGCGCCGAGTGCCTTGCTCAACTCGCTGGCGGTTGTTGCCATGATTGTCTGCATATCGGTGGAGCGGCGAATCTTGCTGGTTACTTCGTAGAGCAGTCGCTCACGGTCCACCTGGCGGCGGATTTGTTCCAGCAGGCGGGCGTTGGCGATGATGGCAGCCAGGCTGCCCCCCAGCGTACCGAGCAGTTCCTCGTCGTTCTCGCTGTATGCGCCGGGTTGATCGCTTTCGACGTTCAAAACGCCCAGCAACTCGCCGCGGTAGGAGAGGGGAATGGCCAGTTCCGAGCGGGTGTTGGAGCCGATCTCGATATAGCGTGCATCGGCTTGAACGTCGTTGATGCGCAACGGTTTCTGGTGAACCGCCACCCAGCCGGTGATGCCTTCCCCAAAGGGAATCTGCACCTTCCGGACCTCTTCCGAAAACCCGGCAACCGCCTCCACTTTGAGCGCTTTCTTGGCGCGGTCGGCCAGCAGGATGGCAACCCGGTCGCCGCCGAGCGTGACCTGGAGACCCTGCGCGGCGCTGTTGAGCGCCTCCTCGAGCGTGGTGCCAGAAGCCGCGGCCGTGGTGACGTGGTGCAGCAGGCGGTGCTGTGACAGGTGTTCCTGAGTCTCGGCGAACAGTTCCGAGTTGATTACCGCAACAGCCAGTTGGTCGGCGAGAATGCGCAGCACATTGATATCCTCGGCGCTGAAGGCATATACTTTGTTGCTCTGGACATCGAGTGCGCCGATGACGCGCGGCCCAACCTTCAGTGGGATGGCAATCTCCGAGCGCGTATCGGGCAGGAGCGGGTTGGGATAATAAGTGGCGTCCCTCCGCGTATCGTTGACAACCAAAGGCTCGCCGCTGCCGGTGACGTACCCGACGATTGATTTCGAACCAACTTTGAGTTTGTGGCTGGCGCGCTTCATTTGGGCGCCGGCCTCCCCGGTTGCTTCACGGATGACGGCAAAGTTTCCGCTTGGGTCAATGAGGAAAATCGCCGCGTGGTAGAAGTTGAACCGCTCGCGAATGAGTGCAATGGCCTTGGCGAGCAGTTCGCCGACATCGAGCGAACCGGAGATGTCGCGGGCGATCTCGGCGGCGGTTTGCAGTTGCAGAGCGCGCTTGCGCGTCTCTTCAATCAGGCGGATGTTATAGATGGCGCCGGCCACCTGCGCCGACAGCGTTGTCAGGAAGCGCAGGTCGCTCTCGTCGAAGGCGTTTTCCCGTTCGGTGTCCTGAACGATGATGGCGCCAATGACATCGTTGGAGACGATTAGCGGCGTGCCGAGCCACGATTTGGCGGGCTTGCCGCTCACCTTCGCTCCGAGCGCCGCGGCGCGGCGTTCTGCATCTTCAACGAGCATGAGCGGCTGCTTCGTGCGGACCAGGATCGAGGTCAGGCCCTCGCCCAACGGGAAGGATTCGATTTCGGTCTTTTCGCTCCCCGGGGCGTTTTCATACATGTATGGGATGTTGATCGAGTTGGTATCCGCCTCGTACAGGGCGACGATAAAAGTGATGTCGCCCATATTTTTGCGGACGTGTTCGTGCAGGACGGAAAACAGGGTTTCCAGGTCGGTGACTGAAGCCAGGGCGCGGCTGGTAATCGTGATGGCTTCCAGTTCGTTCAGCCGGCTCTCCACGGTCAATTCGCTGCGAATTCGTTCCAGCGCGGAAACGGCCAGTTCTGCCATGCTGGCGTACGGTTGAATGGCAATCGGCAGAATGGGTTGTGTCCCTTGCGTGCCAACTACCAGGATGGCTTTCAGTTTCTCGTTGCGGCGGACAGGCAGGAGGGCAACATTCTCAAATTTCGTCCGCAGGATCGTCCGTAAAAGCGGCAATGGCAGGGTGGACAACTGTTTCACGTCGCTGATCAGGGTGCCGGCGGCGAATACTTCCTCTAACTCCCCAGGTCGAAGGTCAATCCATTCCGGGAGCGGGTCTTTTGTGGTGCTCATGGCCACCTGTAAACCATTGTCTTCGGCGACCAGCAGGATGGCGCCGTAGGCAGACTCGGCCAGTGAGCGGCGTGTTGTCTCGAAAACATCGAACTCCGTGTTGGCCTGAGCGATTATGTGCCCGTAGCGGTAAACCTCGCTGATGCTCGCCAGGTTGACCTGCGCCGCCTCGACCAGTTGCAGGTTCTGGATGGCAGCCGCAACCTGTCCGGCAACGATTTGCAGGGCGAGCATCATGTTCTCGTCGAAGGCGCTGCTTTGCTGGCTGTGGACGTCCAGCACGCCTAACATACGCTCCTTGGTTAGGATGGGAATAGCCGCCTCTGCCTTGGTTTGCGGGAACGATTGGTTGGGCAGGTACCTCGCTTCTTCGCCTCCCTCGGTTGCCAAGCAGGCCTTGCGATTGACCAGCACCCAGCCGATAATCGTATCTTCCTCGGCCTTCAGGCGGGCAGGCAGTGTGGGTGAAGCCTGGCCTGCGCTTGCAGAGAGGACCGCTGAACGTCCCTCTGCGTCAAGCAGGTAGATCCCGGCGTGGTAGTAGCCAAAATGATCGCAGATCAGGCGGGCGGCTTTTTTCAGGATTTCCGTCACCGAACTGGCTGAGGTGACGCTTTGCGCCACCTCAGCGGCGGCGCGGACCTGACGCGTGCGCTCCTCCACCTGTTGCTCCAGCGAGGCCTGCAAAGCCTTTAACCGGGCGTTGGCTTCCCGCTGGGCGTCCTCATTCGCCCGCGCTTGCCGGATCGTGTTCCCCAGCAGCGTGGACACGATGACCGTCAGAATGCTGATCACAAAGAGGATTTGAACCCCCACGTAGTTATAGACCAGCCCCAGGCCGGCGGAGGAGAAAACAAAACTGTACCCGGCCACCGAGAGTGCCAGCGCAGCCAAGGGAGCCAGCGGGTGAAGGATGAATCCTGATAGGATAATGGGAATGACGTACACAAGCAGCAGCCGGTCGAAATCTTCCGGCAGGAAGACGAACCCCGGGATGGCAATTATGAACAGGATGAAGAAAACTCCTGCCCAGATGCTGAAGCCGGACCGGTTGAGCAACCAGAGAATGATAAAAACGACTAGCGTAACAATGTCGCTGATTAGAAACTGCCACGCGTTTGGCAGCGACCCGCTGATCACCCCCACCAGGTTGACAGTTGTAAGCATAAGCAGCAAGCCGATGATTAGGACAAGCATGCTTGCCAGCAGGCGCCCCCGCCACTTGGCAATCCCGAAATCTGTGGAACGCTGCTTGGCATACAAAATCCATTCCAGGATGGTATTCAACCTGCTGCGCATTTGTTATCCTTTTTTGTTTTCTTGCTCAACTCATTTCCCAGACGGCCTCGCCGGAAAGGATGCGGCGGATCTGATCCGGAAACCGGTCGGGGTCAAGCGGCTTGCCGAGGAAACCGTCGAAGCCGGAGGCGCGCGCCTTGTTCATCTGCTCCACGCTTGCCTCCGCCGTGACGGCCACGATGGGGATGTCTTTCAGCCGCTCGGAAGTGCGGATCTTGCGCATGGCCCCATACCCGTCCTCGTACGGCAGGCGGATGTCCATCAGCACCAGGTCAATATGGGGCAGGGTATCGGCGAACTCTACCACCTCGTAGCCGGAGGTCTTCCACTCGCAGTGGATGCCCATGTAGCCCAGCATACGGGCGATGAGTACAAAATTCGAGACATTGTCTTCCACCACCAACACCGTGCAATCCTTGGAAATGCTGGGCTTGTGCGCCGCGTGCTGGTCGGAAGTCGAGTTCTTCAACGTGTCATTGGGGACGGTGGATGTCATTTTTTCCTCAGGTAACGCAGGATTTGGTCGGGGAGCAGGTCTACGTCAACCGGCTTCTGGATGTATCCGTCGCAGCCGGCCTCTAGCGACTTTTCCCGGTCGCCGCGCATCACATTGGCCGTCAGGGCAACAATCGGGATTTCCGCGAACCCTTCGAGGGTGCGGATTCGGGCTGTTAGGGTATAGCCATCTATGTCGGGCATGTTGATATCAATCAGGATCAAATCCGGGCGGCTGGTCTTCAGCCATTCCAGGGCGCTCCCGGCGTTTCCTGCCTCGAAAACTTCGTGCCCCTCGGCGGCAAGGATTCGACGCACCAGCATCCGGTTGTCGGAATTGTCTTCTATGTAGAGAATCGTGGCCATTATAAGGTCTACCTCCGGGTAAGGCTATTTTAGCATTGACAAAAAATGCCCCGCATAACAGCAACCTTGCAATCTCTCTGGTACAATTTCCCCTATGACAACCTCCAATTCCTCCCTGCAATCTGACGCCATCAACACGCTGCGCTTCCTTTCAGCGGACATGGTCCAGCAGGCCAATTCGGGACATCCCGGCCTGCCGATGGGCTGCGCCGCCCTGGCGTACACCCTCTGGACCCGTCACCTGCGCCACAACCCCCGCAACCCGTCCTGGCCCGGGCGGGACCGTTTCATCCTTTCCGGCGGGCATGGCTGCGCCCTGTTGTACTCGCTGCTACATCTCACCGGCTACGACCTGCCGCTGGAGGAACTGAAGCGCTTCCGCCGGTGGGACAGCCTGACGCCCGGCCATCCCGAATATGGCCGCACCCCCGGCGTGGAGGTGACCACCGGTCCGCTGGGGCAGGGCTTCGCCAACGGCGTGGGTATGGCCATCGCCGCCGCGCATCTGTCCGCTGAATTCGACCGCCCCGCTTTCGGCCTCTTCGACAACTTCATTTATGCCATCGTCACCGACGGCGACCTGATGGAGGGCGTCACCGCCGAAGCCGCCTCGCTGGCCGGACACCTGAAACTGGGCCGCCTTATCTACCTCTACGACGACAACCGCATCTCCATTGACGGTCCCACCGGCATCGCTTTCACCGAAGACCGCCCCGCGCGTTTTGCATCGTATGGCTGGCAGGTGCTGCATGTGGAGGACGGCAATGACGTGCAGGCGATAGACGCGGCGATTGCCTCTGCCAAAGCCGATCCGCGTCCGTCGCTCATTGTCTGCCGCACGACCATCGGATTTGGAGCGCCGACCCGGCAAGGAACGAACAAGGCGCACGGCGAGCCGCTCGGCGACGAGGAACTGGCCGCCGCCAAACGCGCCCTCGGCTGGCCCGTGGAGCCGCGCTTCTACATCCCGGAGGATGTGCTGGCGCATTTTCGCCAGGCGGCAGAAAAAGGCCGCCAAGCAGAAGCAGGCTGGAGGTCCCGCCTCGAGGCGTACGGGCGGGCTTACCCCCAACAGGCCGCCGAGTTGACTCGCCGCCTCAGCGGGAAACTGCCCGAGGGCTGGCAGTCTGCCCTGCCCGTCTTCCCCGCCGATGAGAAAGGCATGGCGACCCGCGTGGCCTCTGGGAAGACACTCGATGCGCTGGCCGGGAAACTCCCCGAACTGATGGGCGGCTCGGCGGACCTGGCTCCCTCTACGAAGACCTGGCTGGGCGGCTTGCCGGCTTTCCAGGCCGAGACTCCTGAGGGGCGCAATTTTCACTTCGGGGTGCGTGAGCATGCTATGGGGGCGGTTGTCAACGGGATGGCTGTCTTCGGCGGAGTGATTCCCTACGGCGCGACCTTCCTGACTTTTGCCGATTATATGCGCGCGCCGATCCGGCTTTCGGCGCTTTCGGGTTACCCGAGCATCTGGGTCTTCACCCACGATAGTGTGGGGGTGGGGGAGGATGGCCCGACCCACCAACCGGTGGAACACCTGACCTCGCTGCGCGCCATTCCCAATCTGGTGGTGCTGCGCCCGGCAGACGCCAACGAGACGGCCGCGGCCTGGAAAGTGGCTATTGAGCGGCGCGGCGGGCCGACGGTTCTGGTGCTGACGCGGCAAAACGTCCCGACCTTGGACCGGAACCTGTTCGCGCCCACCGCCGGACTGGCGCGCGGGGCGTATGTTTTGGCCGACCTGGGGGAGGGCGATCCGGAAATCATCCTGATGGCTTCTGGTTCGGAGGTGGGCTTGGTGGTGGAGGCTGGGCTGCGTCTGGCGGCGGAGGCGGTGAGCGTGCGCTTGGTCTCGTTTCCGTCTTGGGAATTGTTTGCGGCGCAGACGCAGGAGTACCGCGAGTCGGTGCTGCCGTCGTTCATCCGCAAGCGGCTGGTGGTGGAGGCCGGGGTGACGCTCGGCTGGGAACGCTGGGTGGGGGAGGGGGGCGCGGCATTGGGGGTGGATCGCTTTGGCGTTTCAGCCCCTTACCAGGCTATTTACCGCGAATTTGGGCTGACGGTGGAGAGGGTTTTAGAAAGGGCGCTGGCGCTGTTGGGGAGGCGCTAATCTCAACGTGTGTGGGGACAGTGCTACGCGGGCAAAGCGGTGTGTCTAACCGCTCGGTTCATCCCCACGTGTGTGGGGACAGT
>DYKZ01000340.1 GCA_020722345.1 Anaerolinea thermophila
GCCATTGGCATCGGCAATGGGATCGGGCAACGGCCGAGTGGCGTCGCATCCTCGATGAGGGGGCGCATCCGCTCACCGTCCTGACTATGATCCACCGCCGGTACCGCAGGATCGCCCAGGCCCGCGCCCTGGCGGGCGAACGGCTCTCACCGCAGGGACTGGGCCGCCGGCTGGTGGTCCACGGCCCAGCCCCGCAAGTGCAGCGAAGCGCGTATCGTACACCACGTACAGTAGTGGTACTACAGTACTACCCCCCGCCGGCGGCCATCCCCGCCACCGACCGGACCAGGTAGCCCCAGCGGCGGCGCCTCAGCTGCTGCGGCCCTCCGGATCGGGCCGCTCCTCCTCTGAAATCCCCACCCAGAAATGGTGAGGCAGCACGTGCCGGGTCGGCGCGACCAGGATCAGGCCCTCGGCGAGTCGGATCCGGAGGGCGGTCTCTGAGCCATTCGTCCGACCAGCCAGGTCGCGGGGGTTGACCAGGCAGTGGGTGGCCGGCCGACCGAATTTCTGCAGGTAGCGCTGGGCCGCGCGCCCCACCTTCTCCTCCAGAGACGCCCTCGGATCGTCATCGAACCAGAGCAGGCCGGCGTTCACCCTTCGCTAGCTCCGGCCAGATGTCGGTCTCGTCGGCGGCCACCGCCTCCGCGATCCGCCGGCGGAGCTCCGGGCCGGGGACATGGTCATAACGCTCGATAAACGTCAGCGTCGACATCCCCATGCCGACCCGCTTTGCCAGACCCATCAAGGTAAGGTGCTGGCGCTTCCGTAATTCCCTCAAGTTGTTCATGTCAACCTCCACCTTGACACTTTTGACACTATAAAAAAGGCCGCGGTTCCAGTCCCGTTGTGCCCCCGTCGCCCTTCCAGCGATTCAGCGCCCAGTAGTCGAAGCGGTAGCGCAGGCCGCAGCGCGGGCAGCGCACCGTGGCGGGGCGAGCATGCGCAAGCCCTGGCAATTCGGCGCCACAACGGGTGCAGGTCCACCACTGGCTACCTTCCTCGTCGTAGTCATCGTCGTAGGCATAGTTGTCGTCGCACTTCCCCTCACCGTCTGGGTTCCACCGCATCGTCTGGTCGTCCATGGTACCTTCTCCTTTCTGTGTGCATGTGTCGTACGAATCACTCACTGCCTATTGTACCACAAACGCGGAGAAAAGTCAAGAGCCAAAAAGGGGAAGATTCTGGATCAAATGGTCGGGGCGACTGGCCACCGCCGGCAATACGCCAATCCATCCAACTTCTGAATCCGCCCGCCGGCGGTGCGGCGGCGCGCCCTGCG
>DYKZ01000341.1 GCA_020722345.1 Anaerolinea thermophila
CGTCCATCAGGATACCGCCGCTTTCCTTTTTGGCAAAACCTTTGCCCGTCACCTGTCTGCGGTTGACGAGCGACAACGCCAGGCGGTCGGCAAAGACCGGGCGCAGTTCCTCCATCAGGTCCAGGGCGAGCGAGGGGCGTCCGGGCCTGTCAGCGTGGAGAAAGCCGACAAACGGGTCCAGGCCCACGGTCTCAAGCGCCGAAGCGGTTTCGTTCGTCAGCAGCGTGTAGAGGAACGAGAGCAGCGAGTTCATGTTATCCAACGGCGGGCGGCGGCTGCGTTCCTTGAAGCGGAAATCGTCCTTTTGCTGCAAAATCAACTGGTCGAAGACGCCGAAGTAGATTTTGGCCGCGCTGCCCTCGAAGGCCATCAGTTCCGAAACACGTTTGCAGGTTGGCAGGGCGGCGAGCGTCTCTTTGAGAAAGGCGGAGGCTTTGCCCAGGGCGGTTTTATCCACCAGCAGGGCGTGATCGCGCAGGGCGCGTTCGACGACTTTGCGGCTGTTGTAGATTTTCCCGATCAGGAACGAGGCGGCGATGGGGACGCTCTGCGCTTCTTCCTCCGAAAGGCGGTACTGCTTCTTGCGCAGCAAGACGTTGCCGCGCACCTTGCCATACACGCGTCCCTGAAAGCGTCCGTTGGGCGTGAGAAAGGCCAACCCGATGTCTCGTTCGGCGCAGGCGCCCATCAACGCCGGGCTGACGCCCTGCCAGGTGAAGCAGACGATGTTTTCGATGTTGTGCAGCGGCAGGCGCGTGGAAGTATGCTCGTCCTTTTTGATGACGACATTCTCGCCGTCGAGGGAGAGATACGTTTCGGGGGTGGTGATGTAGAGGGTGTTAGCAAGCGTTTTCATTTTTGCAGTACCGCGAAGTTTATTTCGCTTTTGTGGGCGGCGGTTTGAAAATCGCCCTACGCGTTCTCGATCTGCTGCCGGATGTACTTCGACGCCGCGCTGACATTCTCTTGCAGCACCGGCAGGCAGACCTCCGCCAGCGAGCAGGAGCGGCAGCCCTTGTGTGGTTTGACTTTTGGGGTATAGCCGCGGCGGAAGTATTGGTGCATCTCTTCGGACATTTGGACCACCAGCTGACGCAGCGCCTCGCCCAGTTCCACCCGGACCCGGTGCTTGATCTCGCCATAGAAGAGGTACCCCGCCGGGATGTTGACCGCTAACATCTCCTCCAGGCATATAGCCTGGGCGCACAATTGGGCCTCATCCATCGGGTCGCGCTTGGGTTTGCCGTGTTTGTATTCGACCGGCGCGGGGAGATACAGGCC
>DYKZ01000342.1 GCA_020722345.1 Anaerolinea thermophila
TATCTGGCAATCGTACCGCCAGGCTCCGCCTGGCAGGGCCGACCGTAGGTCGGCGCTACGTTTCTTATCTGGCAATCGTACCGCCAGGCTCCGCCTGGCAGGGCCGACCGTAGGTCGGCGGTACATTTGGCTGCGGCTGGAAGCCGCGCTATGAGATAACGACTTCGATTTCCAATTTCTTCAACGATTGCAGAAATTTCTTATCCGCATTTGCATCTGTGACAAAAGTATTCATGGCGTTCAGTGGAGCCAGCAACGCGGTCGAAACGCGGTTGACCTTGGTGTGATCCGCCGCGATGATGACCTCCCGTCCGATTTTCAAAATGGCGCGGTCGGTGAGAGTTTCGGGCAGGTAGTCGTTGGTCAACCCGTGTTCCAGGCTGATGCCGCGCGCGCCCATGATGACCTTGTCCACGCGCAGTTCCGCCAACGCCTGCTCGGTGATGTGACCGATGAAGGAAAGTTCGCTGTCGCGCAATTGTCCGCCCAGAGAAACAACTGTGATGTCTTTGATCCCCGCCAGCGCGTTCAGCACAGGCAGGGAGTTGGTGATGACGGTGAGATTCTTCCGCTCGCGCAGGTTTTTCGCCGCTTCTAGCACGGTTGTGCCCGAGCCCAGAAAAACCGTCTCGCCATCGGCGATCAATCCCGCGGCTGCGCGCCCAATGCTGGATTTTTCATCCGCCTGCTCCCCCTCACGTTGGAGGATGGGCAACTCAGGCGGCGCCTGCTCCACGGCAATCGCACCGCCATGCACGCGCTGGGCTTTGCCCTGTGATGCCAAAGACTCCAAGTCGCGCCGCGCCGTGGCTTCGCTGATCTCAAATTGTGCAACGATCTCGGTTACGCTCAAGCGTCCCTGCCGCGTGAGCAGGGAAAGGATTTGTTTTTGCCGTTCAGGGGTGGGGGTAAATTCGCTCATAATCGCTCATAAACCAATCATAAACAATCATAGCACTGTTTGGAAAAATTGCAAGAGGAATTTTTGGGAATCAAAAAAGCGACCTGGATTGGGTCGTCTTGAGAATCAGAAACCAACGATTAGTCGGATGGTCGGGTGGTCTATTCGCTCTTCGGTTGCCTGGATACTGTTCACTGCTCGCTGATTTTCAAGACTTTCGCGGCATTCTTCCAGTATATTTTTTCCAGCACGTCATCAGGCAGGTATAAGCCGTAAATGCGCCATCTGCCCTGCCCTGGGATGGCTTCGGGGTCGGCGCTGAGTTCGTCCCAGCGTTCGTTGCGTTCATCCAGCGGCGTGAAAAACGCT
>DYKZ01000108.1 GCA_020722345.1 Anaerolinea thermophila
CAGTCTGAAGACGCTTTTGATTCTCTGTGGCCGAAAAATTAAGAAGAGACCCCGCAATACTGCGGGGCCTCGACAATTTGGGGGGCTTCCCTACGGCTTAACGTAGATATTGTACTCAAAGATTTGCTGGCCGGCCGGGAAATCGTACACACCATCATTGAGCGGCTGCTTGAAGGTCAGCGTGGTGACAGCGAGGTGCTGACCGCCAGCCCAGTCTTTCACACCCGCCAGGTAGGCGGTGCATTTCTGCCCATCCTGCGAATCATAGTCCAAGCGGTAGAACTGGCCGAGCGGCACATCCTGACCATTGAGGGTGAACTCGATGTCCATCTTACTCAGGTTGTCATCCAGGGTAGCCTGGTCGGCAGCGCACCAGCCCCAGGCCCACAGCAGGGTCTCGGATTTGTTCAAGGTAATCGTGAAGGTGAAATTCTTCGGCACTGCGAGGTAATCGGCCGTGGTGTACTCCTCGCGGGCTTTCTCCTCGAATTGCTTGAAACTGGCAAGGCCGGCTTCCGTCTCGTCAGGCGTCAGGATGGTGGGCTGGGAAGCGGGGGTGATGCCCGCCCCCAGCGGCAACAGGACGGCGCGCTCGCCGAATTCCAGCACCACGTCCTCGGTCGAGGAGACGGTCTCGAAGGTCTTCGGCACCCACAGCGTTGGCTGAACGCCTGTCCCTTCCAGGAAGATGCTGCCATCCGGGAGGAGGTAGCGGCCGGTGGGGAACTGCATCGAGAAGCCTTCGGGCATGCTGAACTGGCCGCGGCTCACTTCGCCGAACATGCTGGAGGAGGGGAACATGCCCACCACTTCGGCGCCCGGCACCTGGCTGAACCCGTAGGATTCCTCCTCGCAGGCGCTGGCGCAGGCCGGACCGACCAGGATGACAATCTTGTCGAAGCGGTACTGGTTCTGGTTGGGCAGGATCTTATCCATCAGCCCTTCCGGCTCGAACTGGCCGGTGTTCTCGTTGAAGTAATACGACTGGCCAAGCGGGATCTCCTGATTGGTCAGGAAACCGGCCAGGCCAAGCGGCGTGCCGCCGCCGTTGTAGCGCATGTCAATGATGATGCCCGGCACTTCATGGGTCTCGAAGGTTTGCAGGGCGCGCTCGAAGAGTTTAATGGTCAACTGGATGTCATCCGCCTCGGAATAGACCGCCACGTAGCCGACGCCCGAATCGAGAATCTTGAACTCCACCGGCAACAGGTTTTCCGGCGCGCCGAAATAGACCGAGGTGCGGCTGAACGAATCGCGTTCGGCAATCGCCGTCAGAGTGGCGGTTTGGGGCTGGCCGCCGGGGTTGGTGAAGGTCACAGCAGCCTGGTCACCGGGCTTGGCGCGCAACAGGTAACGCGCCTGCTGGTAGCGCACCAGCCATTCGGTGGACTGGGGCAGCGACCACGGTAGAACCTCGCTGACCGCATCGGAGATCGGCTGGCCATTCCACTGGGTCACCACCGCGCCGACCTTCATGCCGGCCTGCTCGGCGGGGCCGCCCGGCGTCAGGTAAATGTTCACGAAACTGCCGTCGTCCAGTTCACGGATGGCGAAACCATAGCCGCCTTCGGTGTCCGCAATGAACAGGTTGTACCAGTAATCGCCGCCGTCCAGTCCCACGTGGCCGTCCATGAAGGCCCAGGTCAGGTCGCGCAGGGCCAGGAAATAGGCTTCGGGGTCGTTATTTGCCTCGGCCTGTTCCACGCGCGGGCGCAGTTCGGCCACCAGGGCGTCGTAATCGGGCTGCTTTCCCTCGATGCCATTGAAGGCATAGTTCATGCGCAGGAACTCAATCAACTTGTCGAAGGCCGCGGTGTACGAGTCGCCGGAATAATCCTTCACCGCGTAATCCGCCGGTTCGGTCAGGACGATCTCCGGCTCCGGCTCTTTGGTGAAGGTGAAGGGTGACTGGTCGAGGTTCACGATATTCCAGCCGGCCGGGATGGGTGCGACCGGGTCATCCTCGGTAAAGAGCATGTTGTCGTCGCCGTAACCGGTGGGGAAGGACTGCCCCCCGTCCGGCGCCCAAACTAACAGGATGCCGCCGTTAATCTCGTCGTCGCGCTCCGGGTCGGAGGTCACGGAAGCGAAACCGCCCACCCAGCCGCGCGAGCGGTCGTCGCCTTCGGAATACGGGCCGCCATACACGTTCGGCCAGTAAGCCACAGCGTAGATCTGCACGCCGGTATCCGTCTGCCCGTCGTTATCCACGTCGGCAAACTGGCCTAGCGGCTTGGCAGGCAGTTGCAGGCTGTACTCAGCATGCAGGTTCTCTTCGTCCATGCTCATGAAGCCGAGCGTCTGCGATTCCACCGGGATTTCCCATTCCTCGTCCCGGATGACAAAGCCGTACATGTCCACCAATGCCACGGCATGTTCCTCGAAGATCATGGTAATGAAAGTATTGGTGAAATCCATGGTGCCGGTAACCAGATACGGCTCATTCTCATCGGCGACCGCTGGCGTTTCCGTGGGCGCGGCTGTCGGTTTGGGCGCACAGGCCGCCAGAATCATCGTCAGGACGACGAGCAGGCCCAGCAGGTAAGCAATCCTTTTCATAATCTTCTCCTAGGGTAGATTTTCGGCTATTATACAACCTATGACGGTCACTTGGCAGATGGAATTGGAGAATGCTCGGCGCGCCCGGAGCGAGGGCAACGAAGGCCGGGCGCGCGTCTGCGCCCGGCGGGCGGCGGGAGCGGCGGCGCGGGATTTCCTGACCCGGCGCGGGGTCCGGATGCGAACGGCCTCGGCCTACGACGCGCTGCGGATGCTGGAGCAGTTCCCCGGTCTCGCCCCGGACCTGAAATCTGCCGCCTCCCGTTTGACCGCCCGCGTCACCGAGGAGTTCGCCCTGCCCTTTGAAGCAGACCTGATTGCCGAGGCCGAAACTTTGATTGCCGGACTGGGAAAGGAGGCCTCCACCTCCTGAAATCATCCTGTATGCGCTGCCTGGTGCGGGGATCGCCGAGAGCGCAGCGCAGTTCGTAGAGCGGGTCAACCGCGTTTTCCGCAGCGTGCCGACCATCGTCTGGCCAGACGGTTCGATGCTGGTAGAACCTTGTGTGGAAGAACCGGCAAAAAATTAGGCGTCACGGAAACGTGACGCCTTTATGGTCAGGCTTGGCGGGGCTGGCGTTTGCGTCCCGCCAGCAGGGCAAACAATCCCCGTCCCGCCAATGCCAGCAGGACGCCCAGAGAAAGCAATCCGGCAAGCATCAGCAGGATCATCTTCCAGGTATTCGCGCGCACTTGGGAGGCGGTGGCGCGCAGGGAGTGGATGCGTTTGCCCAGCCCCTGCACGAATTCCCGGCGCGGCGAGACCGGTTTCAACCAGGCCGACAGTCTGTTTTCTAGATGGCTTTCTTCCATGGCTCACACTCCTGCTGGGTAAATGAAAAGTTTGCAACAATCACAGCGCGGGGGTCGTACATTCGTCAGTCTTCAAGTATTTCAACACTTTCCAGGTGTTCGCGTAACGCCAGAAGCGTGCGGTGATAGAGGCTTTTTACTGCCCCTTCGCTGCGTCCCATAATGATGCCGATTTCGGCGTTGGAAAGATTCTCCACAAATTTCAAAATGAGCAGATGCTGGCGCTCTGGCGGCAGGTGGCGGATGATGCGCAGCAGGGCTTCCTGTTCCTGGGCCTGGACAACCGAGACCTCAGGGGCTGTGCCCTTGTAGTGGAGGGTAGGCACGTCGGAGAGCGGAATCTCCTGGTGGCGGGAGCGGTCGCGGTGCCAGTTGGCAACCAGGTTGTGGGCGATCCGATACAGCCAGGCCGAGAAGGGGACTCCCCGGTCGTTGTAATTGCGGATATGGTGCAGGGCGCGGTAGAAGACGCGGGCAGTCAGGTCCTCGGCGTCGTGGACGTTGCCCGTGCGATAGTAAACGTAATTGTAGATGCGTTCCACATACCGCTCGTAAAGGATGCCAAAGGCATCCTTGTCCCCCTGCAAGGCAAGTTCCAAAGTCTCTGCTTCGATGTTGTCTTCCGGCACTGATTTCACCTCGACCGGCGGGGTCTGCATACGATAACCCCGCCGGATTTTATAAGTCACGCTTCGGTGGGAGAACTTGCTTGGATGGCGAATCCAGACAGAGTATATCATGTTCAAGTGTGCTATAATTTGCCTGACTGGGACGACTCCCACTCCCTGGGGATGACAGGCTTCGACGGGAGAGGCTGGTCCCGGAATGCGAGCCGAGAGGCGCCGAACTCGTTAAACCAGCGCAAACAATCAAGTGCCAACAACACTTCCTACGCCGCGATGCCCCTCGCTGCATAAGCGCTGAGCAAAACGGCCGGCCTCCACAGATGAGGCCGCGTCCACCAGCCCCGATCTCCGCCCCGGGGATGGAGCGGGCGACAAAACGGGCAGAGTGCCGCGCCCGACGCCGCTGACGGCGCGAAAGAGGGACCTTCGGGTCCCGGCGGCTGGCTGCGGGTCCATTTTGCCGGCTGGATGACCCACAGCGACACGCCCAACCGGCTACGCTCGTAGATTTCCGAGGGTCGAATCTTTCGGACGCGGGTTCGATTCCCGCCATCTCCACTCCAAAACGCATCCGCGAGGGTGCGTTTTGTGTTCGGAGGTGAGCCGTGATCAGCCTCCAATTTCCCTCAGCCAACAATATTTCTACACAGCGTTAACGTTTTTCTTGCATCGGCGTGGTATCCTTTTACCGTCTGGAATTCTTAGCGCTTTTTGCGCGCATTCTCTACAAGAAGGAGCAGCGTTATGGGAAAAGTCATTGGTATAGACTTGGGCACCACCAATAGCGTGGTGGCCGTCATGGAAGGTGGACAGCCGACCGTCATCACCACCGCAGAGGGCGGCCGCTTATGCCCGTCGGTGGTGGCGTTCAATAAGAACGGTGAGCGGATGATCGGGCAGACCGCCAAACGCCAGGCTGTGATCAACTCCGAGAACACAATCTACTCCATCAAGCGCTTCATGGGGCGGCGCTTCGACGAAGTGGAGACCGAGCGCAAGATGGTCCCCTACCAGGTAATCGAAGGGCCTCAGGGCGAGGCGCGGGTCAAGATCCCCGTCACCAGCCGCGAATACACCCCGCAGGAAGTCTCGGCTATGGTGCTCGCCAAACTCAAGGCCGACGCCGAAGCCTATCTCGGCCAGCCCGTGACCGAGGCCGTTATCACCGTCCCGGCCTACTTCAACGACAGTCAGCGCCAGGCTACCAAAGACGCCGGCCGCATTGCCGGTCTGGATGTGAAGCGCATCATCAACGAGCCGACCGCCTCGGCTCTGGCCTACGGCCTGGATAAGAAAAAGAACGAGACCATCCTGGTCTTCGACCTGGGCGGCGGCACGTTCGATGTGTCCATTCTCGACGTGGGCGAGGGTGTGATTGAGGTCAAGTCCACCAATGGCGATACTCACCTGGGCGGCGATGACTGGGACCAGCGCATCGTCAACTGGGCGGCAGATGAGTTCAAGAAACAGGAAGGCACTGACCTGCGCCAGGACCGCCAGGCGCTTCAGCGCCTGCGCGAGGCGGCTGAAAAGGCCAAGATCGAACTCTCATCTATGATTGAGACCGAGATCAACCTGCCCTACATCACCGCCGACGTCAACGGACCGAAGCACCTGGTACTCAAACTGACACGCGCCCGCTTCGAGCAGATGACCGAGGACCTGCTCAACCGCTGCCGTGGACCGTTCGAAGCGGCCCTGCGGGACGCCGGCCTGACCGCCTCCAGCCTGAACGAGGTGGTGCTGGTCGGCGGGGCGACACGCATGCCAATGGTCCAGGAACTCGTCCGCACGCTGACGAACGGTAAAGAACCCAACAAGAGCGTCAACCCTGACGAGGTGGTCGCTGTGGGCGCAGCCATCCAGGCAGGCGTGCTGGGCGGCGAGGTCAAAGACATCCTCCTGCTCGACGTGACTCCCCTCTCGCTGGGCGTGGAAACCCTGGGCGGCGTGATGACCAAGATGATCGAGCGCAACACCACCATCCCGGTGCGCAAGACCGAGACCTACTCTACTGCTGCTGACAACCAGACCGCGGTGGACATCCACATCCTGCAAGGCGAACGCCCAATGGCAAGCGATAACATGTCGCTGGGCCGCTTCCGCTTGGACGGCATCCCGCCCGCCCCGCGCGGCATCCCGCAGGTCGAGGTCACGTTTGACATTGACGCCAACGGCATCCTGAACGTGACTGCCAAGGACAAGGCCACCGGCCGTGAGCAGAAAGTCACCGTCACCGCTTCCACCAACCTGTCGAAGGAAGAAATTGCTCGCAAAGTGGAAGAGGCCAAACGGTACGAGGCCGAAGACAAGAAACGCCGCGAACTGATAGATGCCCGCAACAGCGCCGACAACCTCATCTACCAGACCGAGAAAGCGCTGCGCGACTTGGGCGAAAAAGTCCCCTCTGCCGAGCGCGGCAACATCGAAGCCAAGGTCAACGACCTCAAGCAGGCGGTCCAGACCGATGACCTGGCGCGCATCAAAAAGGCCTCGGACGAACTCCAGAACGTCTTCTACGCCCTCAGCCAGCAGTTGTATGCTCAGGGGCAGACCCCTCCGGGGGCCGGGCCGCAGGCGGCAGGTCCCGAAACGCCTCCGCCGGGCGGCGACAGCGGCGACGTGATTGACGGTGAGGCGAGAAACGTCTAACCGGTCCGCAGACGGACGGTCCAGAAAATGAGCCGTCCGTTTTTTTTATACCCTCTTACGTCAGGCTTGTCCCGAATTCAGTTGAATAAGGATAGCCTGCCATCGTGAGATAGGGGAAAGGCAGGCTATCCTATATCGCGACTATTTTTTCCCCGAATTGAAGCGCACAAGTTTATCCCAGTCAATAATACCGTCCCTGCAAAATTCATCCATAAATTCTTGCGTGAAAAGATTGACGATCTTGGCGTATTCGGCCCAAAAGGCTTTGTTCCTTTCCTTTGCCTGATGACCAAGCGGCTCGACTATATCCACGAACAAACGGTCATCTCTCGAAATGAACTCCCAGAATTCCTGACCGCAGAGTTTTAGATAATCCCCTTTATCTGGATGGGCTTCCTGTCCATAACAACAGCCATTGACCGCTTGAATGTTGGCTTTGTGGTTGCTTGTCCGTAAGATTCGTTTTGCTTGCTTGAAGTTATCCACCATGCGTTTGACTTGGCTGCTATTCCCCCAATTGGGCCCCGACTTTATGGACAGGATGTAGATGACTCCATCTCGTTCAAATTCCAAATCTATGCCCTCCGCCGAGGATTTTTTGCCGCCGAACACCCGTCCGCAAACAAAAATGGCCAGTTTTTCCAGAAACTCGCCAAAAATCGTTTCCTCTTGTGACGACAAATGGGCGTCAAGCAGCAATTTGACCAGGTCGTGAGCGTCATTGATGTCTTTCGCCTTAAAAAGATACGGGTTCTTTCGTTTGAGTATTTGAGACAATCTCAAACTCTTCAGGCTTGTTGCCCGCCGTTCATGAAATTCTCCAATATTCTGTTCTACAAATCGAACCACATCACTTGGATTTAGCGGTTGCATATTTTTCCTCATTTTCCATTAGCGCCAATTGAGCGGGGCGCATTTCCAAAACGGGCTTTATCTTGCTTTGAGCCAGATTGAAGTATGCGGGTAGAATTTCGATGCCGATGGCGTTGCGCTCCATGCGCTGCGCCACAAAAATGGTTGTACCTGAACCCATAAAGGGGTCCAATACCCAATCGCCTTTTTGGGTAAACAATTTGATAAACCATTCAGGCAAATCTTCTGGAAAGACCGCACTATGGTTTTTGTTTTTTGTTTCCGTCGCCATGTGCAGGACGTTGGTCGGATAGGCCTTTTCCCGTCCAATCCAGTTGGCAATTCGTTTTCCGAAGCCGCTGCCCGCGCGGGAGGGATCGCGCACTTTATCCGTTTCGCTGAGTTTCCTCAGCCGCCTGTCTGCCCAATCGCCCATCGGCACCATGACTTCCTCTTGGTACATGTGGAATTGGCGACTCTTGTTGAACTGCAACAGCCTTTCCCACGCATCCCGAAAGCGATTAGGCCACTTGCCAGGGTAAGAATTTTTTTTGTGCCAGATGAACTCTTCGGTCCACAGCCAGCCTTGTTTTCGCATTTCGAGAATGAGTTCAATAACGTAAGTATGACGTTCCCCGTTGACCACTTTCTCTTTGATATTCAAAACAAACGTGCCTGTGGGTTTCAAGACGCGCA